>JAZSBH010000116.1:0-32506 GCA_045602325.1 Eubacteriales bacterium
ACCCGCTCGGTGTTCTCAAAGGCAATGCGGTCGATCTCGGCGAAGTAGGGGGACAGGGCGATCTCGGCCTCGGCGGGGAGGGTCTTGATTTTTTCAGAAATGTGCATGGTTGTTGTGGTTTCCTTTTATGTAGTGGGGGTTGTTTTCAAATTTGGGTTTGGCGGGGTTTTGAAAAACCACCCGTAGGGGGTACCTGGGGTCGCCCCCACACACCAAAAATATTGGTGTGTATCGTTTTTTAGGTTGACGGGCGACCACAGGTCGCCCCTACGGTATGGGGATAACATCCCGCGCTAAACTGCAATTCACTTCTTTCTCTTCCGACACAGATACTCGTCCAATTTCTCCTTGATAGTATCCGGAATCTCTTTCCGCACGGGGCAGAACACCGCATTGGCCATTCTCTCGGCAAAAGCGGTAATGAGAGCGATATCGGTCTCCATGTTTTCCACTTTAATGATCTCCGCCGTGTCGTAGCTGTTGTGGATGGTGGCCGCCTCGCGGGGGGAGACGCGGGCGAAGGAAACGGCGGGGATGCCCCTGTCGGCAAAGGGGGTGGAGTCGCTGGAATAGACGTCCTGGTAGGGGTCGATGAGGGTGCCCAGCTCGCGGCCGAGGTAGCTGATGTAGGAGACCAGCGCCTCCTCGGAGGTACAGCAGGCGATGAGATGACCCATAGTACAGCCGATCATGTCCAGATTGATGCAGAGCTTGATGTGCTCCAGCTCATTCTCATGGGCGGCGCACCAGGCCTTGGAGCCCAGGAGTCCCCGCTCCTCACTGCCGCACCAGACAAAGCGCAGACTTCTCTTGTGGGCATGAGTGGTGAAGTACTCCGCCAGCGCCAAGAGTCCCACCGAGCCCGACATATTGTCGTAGGCACCCTCGGAGAGGGAGGTGGAATCGTAGTGGGCGGTGAAGACAATGGTCTCGTCGGTCTCGCCGGGGAGGTCGAGGACGACATTGCGGGACTTGCCCACGTACTCGTCCTGCTTCAACACGATCTTGGCGGTCTTGGCGTTCCCCTTGATCAGAGCCACCGCATCCTTGGCGTTGATGTTGACACAGGGGAGCTTCTCCACGCCCTCGGAGACCATGGCGCGGAGCTCGCGGCGGTCGATGTTGCGGTCGGCGTAGTTGACGCTTCCGTCGTAGGTGATGATACCCACAGCACCCTGCTCCAAGAGGTCGCGGTAGCGCCAGTAGCCCAGGTAGCCGTCGAAGAGCACGATCTTACCACGGCAACCCTCCAGGGCGTACTTGTCCTTCCCTGCCAGGTAGTAGAGGGGCGCTTCGATCTCGTGGGAGCCTGCGTTGAGGTAGCCCTTGCAGGGGATGGAAATCCCGTCCACGATGAGGGTGTCGGTATGCATAGTGGCCATCTGGACATCAAATTCCTCGATGGTGGCGGTTGCGCCAAAAGAGGCGCAGATATCGCGGATGTACTCGGCGGCGCGGAGCTCCTCGGGGGAGCCACCGACGCGGACGTAGGCGGTGTCGGTAAAGATTTGTTGGATAAGTTTGGGATCCATGGGAAACTCCTTTTGATGAAAAATACTCAACTATATTTTCTCAATTCTTTCAGCTTGCTGATTTTGGGGTTGGGCTTATGGGGCAGATCCAACAGGAATCGGATGTTATTCCAATCACCCGTATTGATACGGATCAGCTTTTTTCCTTGGTGAAAAAGGTGCAGATAATAGGTTGGACGAACCGAAACGGATGTCGTTACGGTATAACTGACCTCGCCAAATGGAACCGTCACGCGTTGCTTCGGTGTGACAAGAGTAATCTCTTTCTCGGTCAAGTTGAGGGAGAACAAGAATTTGGGCAAGTAAAGCCCATAGTACCAAAAGCAGGGCCACAGGCCGATACATCCAAACAGGGCGATCAAGGCAACTGCCGCAGGAATGCTGACAGTATCACCGGAAGATCGAACCGCGAAGGCGAGCGAAACCGCAAAAGTAGCCGTACAGAGCAGAGCCCCCATGAGCAACGCCCCAAACGCAGGCTTCGACAGGCCACAGGGAGTGACATGGATCATGTGAATATTCTTTTTCATTCTTCGGGTTCGTCCTTTTTCTTGAGCCGTCTGATCTCGGTCTCCAGCTCGTCAATGCGCTCGGACAGTTCCTGATTCTCTTGCTTGTTATGCAGGTACATCTCCCACAGCAGGTCGAAGATCGTAGCGAAAAGAAGCGATGCACCCAGGAAAAGCCATACGATACGGGATCCATTAGTCATATCAGACATGAGCCAGCCAAAACCGGTCAGATACAGCGCGGCAAAGGAGGCAACAATGCAAAGAAGGATTCTCAATACTCTTTTCATGTGTGTTTCTCCTATGAAAATGATTTTTTGTAAAGTTCTTTGGAGTCCAGAACCTTTCTTTCAAGAAAGGTTCTGGTCGCCGAAGGCACGTTCTCCTTACTTCCTCAGCCACGCCACGGTCAGCTCCACGCAAGCCTCGGCGTCGTTGAGATCCAGCATCTCCACACCCGAGTGAATATAGCGGGTGGGGATGGACAGGGCGGCGGCGCGGACGCCTGCACCGCTCATCTGCATGGCGGAGGTATCGGTACCGCCAGCGGCCAGGATCTCAAACTGGTGCTTGATGTCGTTCTCCTTGGCCACGGCGGCGAACTCCTGAGTCAGCTCATAGTCGCAGATAACAGAGCTATCCTTGAGCTTGATAGCCGCACCGCCACCCACCGAACAGGCCATGGGCTTGGCGCCTGCGCTGTCGCCGGTACCGGTCACGTCGTAAGCGATACCAATATCGGGGGTAATGCCGAAGGTCGCGGTCTTGGCACCGCGGACTCCGACCTCCTCCTGGACCGAGAAGACGAAGTACACGTCGTCGGCCACGGGCTGCTCCTTCAGCTTCTCGGCAATCTTGACCAGTACGGCGCAACCGATGCGGTCGTCCAGGGGACGGCCTGCAATGCGGCGGCCGCAGAGGCGGGTAATGCTGCCGCTCAAGGCGCAGTAGTCACCGATCTGCACCTTGCGCTCGGCCTCCTT
This sequence comes from Eubacteriales bacterium, assembly GCA_045602325.1. Lineage (GTDB taxonomy): Bacteria > Bacillota > Clostridia > Oscillospirales > CAG-272 > CAMEON01. Next base: position 3,025 of record JAZSBH010000116.1, read on the forward strand.
CTTGTCCTTGGCGCCGATATCGATATAGAACTTCTCGGGCTTGAGATCGGCGGGGGCGATGCCCGTCTCGGGGACGAGGATACCCTTGAGGCCGCTCGCGAAGGTGACCTCGGTAAAGGCAGCGGCGACCCAGTTAATGCCGCCGATGGGGTTGACGCGGATGAAGCCGCTGTCCTCGATGTAGGTCACCAGGAAGCCGATCTCATCCATGTGGGCACAGAGCATGATCTTCTTGCGGTCGGATTCGGGGGCGGTACCGTACTTGACGGCGATCAAGTTGCCCATGGCGTCGTTGTAACACTTATCCGTAATGGGAGCAACAATGGTCAAAAGCTTGTCCGAAATGGCCTTCTCTCGGCCGGAAATGCCGCGCACGGCGACAAGAGTTTTCATCAGATTCAGCATGTATTTTTCCTCCAAAATGTTTCTTGATTAGTAGGATGGGAATTTCAAATTTGGGGTTGTCGGTGGGTTTCATTTGTACCGTAGGGGCGGATTCTATATCCGCCCGATGTTTAAAAAGAGCAAGGCGCACCAATTTTTGGCATACGCGGGCGCATATAGAATGCGCCCCTACGCTGTTTATATTCCACCGATAAACTGCAGTTTCTCAGTCCAGCTTCCAGTTCCGCAGCATAGCGATGACCAGATCGCGGGTCTCTTCAAAGTCCTCAAAGCGAGCCACATTAGACGCGCTGTGGATATAGCGGGTGGGCAGGGACAACCCCAGCACGCGAACACCTGTGAGAGCCCGCTGGATGTGGGCGGCGTCGGTGCCGCCGGTCATGGCCTGCTTGAGCTGGCATTTCAGCCCCTTCGCCTCAGCGGTCTGACGGGCAAAATTAATGAAGCCCATGTCGTAGATGGTGCCGCGGTCGGCCAGGGTCAGGGTACCGCCCTCACCTTGGGTGGAAACGGAATTTCTGCCTGCGCCGGGCAGGTCGTTGACGGCGGTGGCTTCCAGGATGATGGCTGTGTCGGGCTTGATGCCGAAGGCGGCCACGTTGGCTCCCGAGATACCCACCTCCTCACAGCAGGTAAAGGCAAAGCAGACGTCAAAGGGCAGATTACAGGGCTCACGGCGAAGATCCCGCATGATCTCGATGAGCATGGCACAGCCGGCACGGTCGTCCAGTGCCTTGCCCTTCATCATGCAACCGTCCTTACCGAAGGTCACGAAGTCGGAGTCGAACACAGCGTAGTCACCCACCGAAACGTATTTTTTTGCATCCTCCCGATTCTTGGCGCCGATGTCGATATACATTTTGGAAACGGGAGTAGCCTTAGTGCGTTCCTCGGCGGTCTGGAGATGAATGGCCTTGGAGGCGATGACGCCGGGAACCTGGCGCTTCCCCTCACCTACCAATACATGGCGGCCGCAGAGCACGCGGGGGTCCATGCCGCCCACCACACCGAACTTGAGGTAACCATCCTCGGTGATCTCCTTGATCATGAAGCCCACCTCGTCCATGTGGGCGGAGAGCATGATGCGGCGGGGGTTCTCACGGTTGTAGTCCAAGCCGCGGCCGCGGATAACGGCAATGAGATTGCCGGCCTTGTCCACGGTGTAGGCGTCACAATCGCCCTTGATCTGCTCGATGATGATATCGCGCACCGCATCCTCACAGCCCGAGGGGCCGAAGGCCAGGGAAAGCTCACGAATCAGATTCAGTCCTGCAAATTTCATTTTCCGAATACCTCCCCGATCTCTTTAGACTTGATGAAGGCCGACACGATCTTCTTGAGGGCGTTGGCGTCCTCCATGCACAACACCTCGGCAGAGGTGTGCATGGACTTCAGGGGCAGACTGCACAGGGCGGTGGGGATACCGTCGGCAGAAATACCCAAAACGTTAGCGTTGGTACCTGTACTGCCGGGACAGGCGTCCACAGTGTAGGGAATATTCCCTGCGCGGCAGAGCTCGGCGACCATATGGGTCAGCTTACGGTTGGTCACGGGGGATGCGGCGATGGCCACGCCTGAACCAAAGTCAGGCAGGGAGATGTCCTTGGTCTCGGGGACGGCAGCGTGAGTCACATCCAGCACCAGGGCGTAGTCGGGGCGGATGCCGAAGCCCGCCACACGGGCACCGGTCATACCCGTTTCCTCGTAGGCAGAGAACAGGAAGTAGACGTCACCGGCCAGATCCTTTTTCTGCACCGCATCGATGCCGAAGATGGCACAAGCACCGCAGGCCTTATCGTCAAAGGCCTTGCCTGCCAGGCAGTCGTTCTGTAGCTCACGGAAGATAGGCTTGAAGCCCACAGGAGTACCGAGAGGGCAAAGCTCCTCCAGCTCCTCCTTCCCGTAGCCCGTGTCAATAAGCATTTCCGCAAGGGGAGTGAGCTTTTCCATGTCGGCGGCGGTGGACAGGTGGGGGGCCTTGGCAGCAAACACGCCGAAGATGGGCTCCTTGCCGTACACGATCACCTCGCTGGCGGGCAGAATGCGGGTATCCACGCCTCCGATGTTGGTAACGGTCAAAAATCCGCCCTCCTTGATGCCGGTGACCATCATGCCGATCTCGTCAAAATGGGTGTCCACCAGGATCTTGGGGGCACCCTGTCGGCCGCACTTCTTAATAAACAGGTGATTGCCCAGGGCATCGGTCTTGTATTCGTCGAACACACCGCCGATCAGGCTTTTCAGTTCTTCCCCGCCCCGCCGCTCGTTGCCACTGACCGACATGATGCCGCAGAGGGAGATGATGAGTTCTTTCAAAGTCATGTGTATGTTTTCCTTTCTTTTGGGTTGATCATTCTTTCAAATTTGGATTTACCAGGGGGCGTTGCCCCCTGGCCCCCACTTGGAACCCTTTAAAAAAGGGTTCCAAAACCTCCTAAAACTTTCAAAAAGACCGTTTAACAATGCTTTTTAAAAGTTTTTGAGATTCCAAAGAACTTTTTTCTGCTCTGCTTGCAGAGCGAAGTTCATTTGGTGGGGGATCGGGGGCAAAGCCCCCGCTAAACTGCAATTTATAATTCCATTACGATCTTTCTGAACACCTCGCCGCGCTCCTCAAAGTTTTTGAAGGCGTCGAAGCTGGTGCAGGCGGGGGAGAGGAGTACGGTATCCCCCTCTGCTGCCATCTCACAGGCCACTTTCATGGCCTCGCGGTAATCGGGGATGACGGTCACGGGGAGCTTTTGGGGATCGTAGTCGGGGCAGCCGTGCAAGGCGTCCAGGATCTGTCCCCGCGCCTCCCCCGTCAGAACCACCCGGCTTGCCATGTGACAAAGAGCAGTCGCCAAAGGATCAAAGGGCACGTGCTTATCCTGTCCGCCGCAGATGACCAGGGGATCCCGCCGTCCCTCCCGGGCATTGGTCTCCCGCATGGCGGTGAGCGCCGCCACAGTGCGGCTGGGGGAGGAATCAATGGAGCCGTTGTAGTAGCGGATACCGTCCCGCTCCCGCACCAACTCAAGTCGGTGGGGCACGCCCGTAAAGGTATCGGCCACGGCCGCCGCATCGGCAGGGGCAGCGGGGGCAGCGTCGTTTCCGAACGCCGTGCAGGTCAGGGCAATAGCGGTCATGAAGTTCTCAATATTGTGCCGACCGGGGAGACGAATGCGGGCAATATCCAAAACGGGGGTCATGCGAACACCGTCTGCCAGAGGGGTAGCCAACAGGATGGTTCCCTCCCGCTCGTATACTGCCATATCTCCACGTTCCCGGTTCAACACGTCGGGCAGATACCCAAAGGGCAGATCCCGCTCACCCGTGAACCAGACCACGGGGTAGGTCAGAGTCGCCCCTATGGCGCGGGTGTAGTCGTTACGGGCATTCAGCACCGCCACAGGGGGAATCTCCCCGCCGAGGAGGTTGGCCTTGGCGGCCACGTATTCCTCCATATCGATATGCCAGTTGAGGTGATTCGGGCTGATGTTGGTCAACGCGCCGCAGTTCACGGAAGCGCCTTCTCCCATAGTCTGCAGCTGAAAGCTGGACAGCTCCACCACGGCGAAGTCGTCAGCCGTCATGGCCTCCACGAAGGGAAGCAGGGGGGTGCCGATGTTGCCTCCTCGATAGACCCTTCCCTTCTCCGTCCGCTTGCAGGCGGCCTCCAGAATGAGGGAGGTCAAAGTGGTGGTGGTGGTCTTGCCATCCGAGCCGGAAATAGCCACCACACGTGCCTCGGTCAAGGCCAGGAACAGCTCCATCTCGGAGGTCAGGATAGCACCCGCCTCCACCGCCGCCCGTATCTCGGGCAGATCGGGACGAAAACCCGGAGAGCGAAAAATGACGTCTCCCGAAAGCCCGTCCAGATAGTCGTCACCGCAGACCAGCGTGGCTCCCGCAGCTTGGATGCGGGCCGTATCGCCGTCCTTCTCCATAGCCTCGGCCGATCGCTTATCCCGCACGGTCACGGAGCCTGCGCCGTGGGTCATCAGCCATTCCACCAGCGGGCGGTTGGATACGCCGTACCCCAGCACGGCACAATCCCCGCCGCGAATCCGCTCCATGAGTGAACAGTATCGCAACGTATCACCTCCAAATGACAAAACTTTTCCTTATACTTACCTATTATATAACATTTTATGAAAATATGCAAGTGGTATAGGGAATTTTTTTGCTACGAAAGGCGTTTTTTTCACAGAAAGCCCGCCGTGCTTCAAATGAGCGCAGCGGGCCTTTACAGAATCATATACGATCATCATTCCGGCTTGCGGCGGGTAGCATAGTCACGGCTCCCCCGCTTGATCTCCTCGTAAGTGGCCAGATCAAAAAGATCACCCATTCGGCGGCGGTGCGCCCCCGCTCGGATGGCCATCACGATCAGGGTAACCAGACCGCACAGAAACAACAGAATGGAGGCCAGCATCATGGCGGGACCCACCACATTGTTGATGAGCGAATTGGGATACCTCGTGGAGTATTCACCCAGAATCACCACCGAAAAAACAAACAGAACCAGCGAGCCCGCCGTGATCCACGCGCCGACCCAGGTACCCAGGACAAGGCGACGGTAGCGATAGTACTGCGCCTCGGCGCGTATGCGGCGTTCGGATTCCTCGGGCGTGAGCGGTTGTAAGGGAGCTGACGGGGTGGTCTGCATATCCTTAGACGGCGTTTGTTTTTCCGGAGTCGTGTAGAAGGAAGGTGCGCGGCTTGCATTCTCTCCGACGCTATTCGCTACTGCTTCCCCGGCAGAATTCTCGAGCAGCTCATCGAACGAACGGGCGGCGGGTATGGACTCTGCCGTTGAACCGGCGGGAGTCGCCATCAGTTCGTCAAAGCTCGCCCCCAGTACCTCGGCCATGGCGTAAATATTTTCCACGGTGGGATTGGTTACCCCCTGCTCCCACAGGCTGACGCTCTGGCGGCTGACGTTCAGGCGGTGGGCCAGCTCCTCTTGGGATAGCCCCCGCGCACGGCGGAGGCGGCGGATATTTTCACTCAAAGCAAGCATAGGATCTCCTCTCCCCCGCACAGGATGCAGGACTTGATTTCTGCCACAATTATAGCAGAAAAACCCCCATCTGTCAAGCAACCAAGGATTGGTATTTTGTCAAGCAAGGCTTGCGGCGGGGAAAATTGCAGTTTAGCGGTGGGCACTTTCTATGAGGCCCCCTCCGGGAGGGGGCTACGCGCAGCGGTGGGGGAGCCCGCGTGCATAGAGTAAAAAGTTTTTTCCCGATAAAGAGAATTAGGCTTTTAACTCGCGCACTCTCCTTCAGTCGCTTCGCGCCAGCTCCCTCCTGGAGGGAGCCTTAAGACTGTGCCAACCCACCGACAAACCCAAATTTGAACTCCGATTTGAGCCGGAAAGGGAGAAGGCAGGAGATACACGTGCATCTCCTGCCTGATGAGCTTATTCGTTCAGCAATTTGAATTCCTTGAGATACATTCTGTCACTCGCCTGGCAGGATGAGAAGAAATCCATGCGGATCTCATGGATGGTGCCCGCCCAGTATCCTGTTGCGGACAGGTCGAGGCGAACCGTGTGCCATTCTCCGTCGGCATGGACCTCCACCGTAGTGGAGATGCCTCCCGTGGCATTGTGGACTCCGCCCGTGCAGAGGAACAACTCGGTATGGAAAGTATCCTGACTGGAGGTTTTGGGAATCTTGTAGGTAAACTCCAGAATGGGATAGTGCATGGCCTCGAACTGCTTACCCAGCAGATCGTAGTCAAAGCTGAAGTAGGGGTCGCGGGCTTCATAGTCGGGACGCAGAAACAGACCGTTTTCGGTCAACTCCACGGTACAGCGGCTGAGCCCCTGCACAAGAGCCAGATCGTCCTGATCCTCAAAGACCAACTCCAGCTCAGGAGCCGGATCCGCCTGGAAGGGGTTGTCCTCCGCGACACCATCACCCCATTGCTTGTTGAGCCACCAGAGCCGCATGGTCAGCCAATCGGTGACAAAGGTACCGGCATCCATGTGGTCATCAAAGGTCGCCAGGTCACCCGAAGCGTGGTGGTGGATGAGGTTGCGGTTTACAGGCTTGCCCCAACGGTCGTAGTCCCGGTTGAAGGCGGCATCGTAGGCATAGTTGACCGAGATCATTTCGGAGATCACGGTTTTCAGCTCGGTGTAGTTCTCCTGCCAATGCGCCTTCACCATCTCGTCGAACCACGGGATACTGCCCAGCATGACGTACCAGAGGTTGACCCGCACGCCTTCGCTCTCGGAGAAATTGGTGGCGTAAAATCCCGTGTAGGAGTGGGTGGTGGAGTAATGGGTGTTGGCCATGGAGAAGTCGAAATCCCAAGGCGCAGCCAGGGTCAGCACGCCATCCCCCTCGGGGGATAGATCCACGTACATATTGAAGGCCATGGCGTCCAGATTCTTGCAGATCTCGTCCAGGATACACATGGAAACGGCAGACTCAATGTTGAACACCGCGCTGACCGTTTCGATCTGCTTTTCCTCGTCGGTGACCGCCCACTCAAAGCTGCGCTTGGGGGTCAGACGGCCGTCGCGGTGGAGGGTATAGTATTCATTCTCGTAGACCGCCTTGGCCACCACCTTGAAAACGCCCGATACGTAGTTGGCCACGTAGTCCTTCTGTGCCTGGGTATAGGTACCGCCCGATAGGGTGAAATTGACACCGCTGTAGTACCTTTCCTCACCATTGCGGTCACGAATGGTGATCTCGGGGCGCACGGTAATGAGCTCGGGCTCGTCCACCTGACCGCCCACGCCGATCATGAGGTAACCATGCTCCAGCGAGGTATCGACGTCGGCCTTTTCAGGAATATCCACGCGGCCGCGGTTGATCTGGGTCTGCTCGCAGAGGAGGTAGACCCCGCGGTATTCACCGTTGAGGTAGAGCTCCACATGGGTGCAGTCGGAGGAATAGTACTTGTTCTCCATGAGTGCCTTGGCGAACTTGAAGGTACCGAAGGTACGGAGCATGGAGCCGTCGTAATAATCGGCCATGAGCACCCAGCTCTTGTAGGCTTTGCCGCCGTTGAGCCCCAGCATCTCCTGCTTCTCGTCGAATTTCAGACGGAAGGGCTTCTTGGGCGCATGGAAGGTGGAGTTACCCCGGGCGCGGATGTTGACCCCGACGTTTTCAAAGGCGTACTTCTCGTGGCAATTGGACAGAGTCGCCATGCCGTGCTTGTAGTGATCCTTGGAGGTGACGTCGTGGCCGTCGTCGGTGTAGATGTCCAGGCGGGGCATGGGCACCGCGTCGGTCTCGGGCTCAGGCACCGTCTCGGGAGCAAGGGTCATGACCTCGCCGCCACCCTGACTGCCGTCATCAGCGGTAGTCTCGGCGAGTTCGGACTCGGCAGGATCACGACTCTCGGCAGGGTCCGGCTCCTCGGTAGGGTCTTCCTCGCCCGGGAGGGTCAGTAAGCCACCCCCCGTGGATTCGGCGTCGGGGGTATCGGGGACATCGGCGGGATCACCCGTGGCGGCTTGGGTCACGGGGTCTGTGCCCGCGGGTGGGGTGTCGGTGTTGCAGGCGACAAGCAGACCGCAGAGCAAAAGCAGACTCAAAAGCACACAGAAGATCAGGCTGTGTGTACGTTTCATAAGCAAAGTACCTCCTTTCAAGGGGGTAGATCACAGCAGAAGGAGTGGCAAGGAAGAACCCTGCCGCTCCCCTACATATCAGAATTCGAAATTTTTATCTTACATCAACGCCTCAAACTGCACAAGAGCATCCTTGAACGAAGCCATAGCCGCCTCGAAGGCGTCCTTCTTGGTCAGATCCACGCCCGCCAGCTTGAGCAGCTCCACGGGGCTGTCCGAGCCGCCCGAGGACAGGAACTTGAAGTAGTCCTCGACCGCAGGTACGCCCTCGGTGTAGATGCGCTCGGCGATGGAGATGGCCGAGATGATGCCCGTGGCGTACTTGTAGACGTAGAAAGCACGGTAGAAGTGGGGGATTCTGGCCCACTCGTAGGCGATCTCGGGGTCGGAAACCACCGAACGGCCATAGTATTTCTTGTTGAGGTTCAGGTAGGCGTCGCACAGAGCGTCCTTGGTCAGGGGCTGACCCTTCTCCGCCATGTCGTGAGCCAGGAACTCGAACTCGGCGAACTGGGTCTGGCGGAAGCAGGTGGATTTGATCATGTCCATGTAGTAGGACAGCAGATACTTCTTGAGATCGGCATCCTCGGTCTTGGCCAGCAGATGCTTGAGCAGCAGTACCTCGTTGACGGTACTGGCCACCTCGGCCACGAAGATCTTGTAGTCGGCCTTCTCCTGGGGCTGGGCGCGCTCGGAGTGGTAGGAGTGCATGGCGTGACCCAGCTCGTGGGCGATGGTGAAGACGTTGTTGGTGGTAGGCTGGTAGTTGAGCAGAACGTAGGGATGCTTCAGGCCGTAGACGCTGATGGAGTACGCGCCGCTTCTCTTGCCCTCGGTCTCCTCCACGTCGATCCAGCCGTTGTCGTGGGCCTCCTGGAGCAGAGCCTGATAGCGCTCGCCAAGAGGTGCCAGACCCTCCTTGACCAGCTTGAAGGCGTCCTCGTAGTCCAGCTTCAGCTCGGCGTCGGCCACCAGAGGCAGGTAGAGGTCGTACATGTGCATCTTGCTCATGCCCAGCACCTTTTTGCGGTCGCGGAAGTAGCGATGGAGCAGGGGCAGCCCCTTGTTCACGGCGCGGAGCAGGTTCTTGTAGACCTTAACGTCCACGTCCTCGGAGGACAGCGCCTTATCCAGACAGGACTCATACTTGCGAGCCTTGGCCAGGAAGATATCCTTGTCCACGTTGCCGGTGTAGGTGGCGGTGATGGTGTTGATGAGGCCGATGTAAGCCTTGTAGTAGGCCTGGAAGACCTTTTTGCGCACGTTACGGTCGGGGTGATGGAGCAGGACGCCGTACATACCGTGGGTGACGGTCACGTTCTGGCCGTCCACCTTCACCGTGGGGAAGGGGAAGTCGGCGTTATCCAGCATACCGAAAACCTGCTGGTAACCGCCGAAGACACGGGAGCCCTGGGACAGAAGCTCCTCCATCTCGCGGGACAGCACGTGGGGCTTGTCCTTGATGATGCACTTGATGGTATAGTCGTAGTCGCTCATGCGGGGATCGGCGGCGAAGGCCTCCAGGGTCTCCACGGGCAGGGCAGTGAGCTCAGGGGTGATGAAGGCAGTAGCACCCGAAACCTTCATGCCCAGCATGGAGAAACGGGCGGAGAGGGCGGTAAATTCGGAATTGCGGCTATCCTCGTCGTGACGCATATGGGCGTAAACGGCCAGCTTGTTAAGCTTCAGGATCAGGGCGTTGAGCTTCTGCATGCAGGCCAGCACGTTCTCAACGGTATTGAGCTTCCCCTCGAATTCCGAGAAGTCCAGCTCGCCCTCGCACTCGGCATACAGGGCGCTCCACTCGTCGGTGTTTGCGAAAATATCCTCCACGCGCCACTTCAGATTGGCGGGAACTTGGTTGCGATCTTTTGCCATGGTTGATTTCCTCCTGATTTATGTGAAATAAGATTTGCATGGTTGGAGATATTATAGCATAATCCATTGGATAAAGCAAGTATTTTGGGAAAGTTTTGGTGGTTTTTCACGGAATGTTTACGAATGGATGCAAAAAAAGATCCCCCCGCTTTCACGGAGGGATTCAAGTCCACATCAGATGGCTTCGGTCGCGGCTTCAGTCTCGGCAGCAGCCTCTTCCACAATCACCTCGGGATCATAGATCGCCTTCAGGTTCTCGTAGAAGTTCGCCTCAGCAGCAGCCTGGTAAGGAGCTACCCACAGAGTACCGATACCGCAGCAAAGAGCACCCAGCAGCATCCAGCCGATGAAGGAGAAGTGCAGGCAGAAAAGCTGCCACTTATTACCCTTCATGTAGCGCTGGCTCTCGTCCAGGCACTGACGCCAGTCGTACTCGGGATGATCGTACTTGATGTAGGGAGCCATGGCGTACGCATAGCCCTTAATGATACCGGGAATGATGAAAAGCAACGTCCACAGCACGGTGAACAGCGTGGTCATCACGCTGAGCAGAATGAGATCGCCAGCGTGATCGGCGCCCTTGAACACGTCCGCCACGTCGATCTTGTCCTTCTGACTGCGGATGATCTGCAGGAATACGTGTGCCGTACCGTAGGTAAAGAAAGCAGACAAAAGGAGACTGCCCAGACCCATCATGGAATCCGCAACGCCCACAATGGCAGAAACGATCAGGCAGACAACCAGACCCATCAGCCAGTTGTTGGTAAAGATACCGCCGCCGAGCTGGGCCCGCGCATTGGCTCGAAATACTTTGTTCTCGTTCATAATAATCCTCCAATGAATGATTTGTTGAGAAGCAATGACATTATAACACATTCCCCTCCGCTTTGCAAGGGCTTTGGTGAAAAAAGTCGATTCGATTTCATTCCGTCTCCCCAATCCCCGCGCACACGGTAAAATCTATGCAGCGGGGATATGGGATATGCCGAATCAGAGCTTTTCGTCCATGCGACAGGGGATGAGCTGCCCTTCCCGCAGGCGGTAGGTGGCAGCCTCGTAGGTGCCGAGGGTCAGGGTCTCGCACAGCTCCAGGGCGGGACACTTGACGGTCACGGTCGCCGCGCCGACGGTGGGATTGAACAGGCGCAGAAGGTAGTCCTGCCCGTCCTCGGTGCGCTTGAGGGCGGTGAGGATAACGGGGGAGTCCTGACTGAGGGTCAGGAAGGGCACCCGCCCGGCGGGGATGCCGTCGGGGTCATAGCCGTCACCCGAGGGGAAGATATTGACCGCCATGGGGATCTCGTTGAAGGTCAGTGCCTCTCGGGCAGTGTCGGTATCGCTGACCTCTCCGGCGATGATGCGAATAGAGAAGTCCCGCTCACCCTGCTCCATGTAGTCGGCGTGGCGGTCGGAGGGGAGGGTACGGCGGTCGCCGATGGGGTGTGTCGTATGTCCGGGGCTGTGGAGAAGGGTGAGGTAGAGGGTGCCCGTATCCCAGGACGAGCCGTAGATGCCGCGGTTGAGAATATTCAGCCGTCCGCCGTCGGGGGAGGTGACGGTGAGGTACTTGTGCCCCACGTTCTCCACCCCATCGGTCTTCATGGGCTCCTCGCCGAAGGCGACCTCCAGGGAGGGGGAAGCGTTGGGATCGGCGGGGGTCAGCCCCAGCTTGAACATTTTTCTCTTTTCCTGATTGACGATACGGATATCCACGTCGATCTGAGGCGCAAGCTTAGAGAGCTTATAGTGGATACGGGCGCGGGAGCCCTCGTAGCCGAACACGGTCTCCACAACGGTACGGACGGGACCGTCCTCAATGACACGGATAGAAGAGATGGTGGCGTCCTGATCCGAGAATTTGGTTCCCTCCTCGTCGGAGAGCAGGGTAAAGGAGCCGATCTTGTCCCGCCACTCGCGGAAGGTCATGCCCCATGCGTCATGGCGATCCTGCATGACGTCAATGATGCAGGAGTTCGCCCCCAGATAGGTCTTGCCCCCCGCCGTAAGACGATCGATAAGGCCGGTTTTGCGGTTGATCTCCACTGCCATGTGGGGGGTGACGAACAGCATGATGTCGGGGTCGTCTCCAAACAACACCACAGAATCAGGAATCGGCTTCTTGTCCAGCACCTCGATCTTGCAGTCGAAACGGTTCATGGCCATGGGTGAAAGCTCTGCGCGGAAGATCACTCGCTTGCGCCAATCCAGAGGAAGGTTGGAATACTCCTTCTCGCACTGGGTGGGGAGCTTCACACCGTCGCGATAGGCCACGGGGTTGTGGAATGTCCCCGACCAGTTCTGATCCGCCAGCATGAACTCGCACATGATGTCCTCGGTAACGGGGTAGGGATGGGGATTGTAGACCAGAACGGGAATCTCTCCCGTAGGAGCCTCGGGCTCGCCGTCGGTAAGCGCCATGAAGGCACGCATACGCAGGCGGGACAGGATCTCCAAAGCGTGATCCATCATGCGAAGCGCCATTTCCTCGGCGGGAAGGATGGAGGAGCCGGGGAGCACATCATGGAACTGGACGGTGAGCATATCGTAGAGCACCTCGCCGAATTCCTTTTCGGGGTAGGTTCCCTTCCCCATGTTCACCAGTTGGGTGAACATTTTTTCGGTGGAGAACAGGAGGTTTTCGATCTGGCGATACCTCTGCTTGAGGCGTACCTGGCTGGTGTAGCAGCCGGGTGCCCAGAGGTTGACGTCGCCCTCGTGGCGGGGGAGATCTACCCCAAAGGCCTTCACGTCGGCAAAGTAGTCCTCGGGGGTGGAGTGGATCACCTCGATGCCCCGCTCGCGGCACTCGGCAACGTACTCGTCAATGGCGCGGATATCCTCACGGGAGGGGCCGCCGCCGTGGTTTCCTACGCCCCACAGGGCGAAGTTCAGGCCATTCCCCATGTCCCGCCCTTCCAGGGAGCGGATCTTGTCCAGAGCATGACCCAGGGAGGAGCCGTAACCCTCGGCGGCACGCTGGCCCGTGAGGGTAGAGCCGTCGTAGCCCACCCAAGTGAAGGTCTCGGAGGGCAGGGAGCAGTTGCCGGGATCGGGACGGCAGAAAAGATAACTGTCGTAGCCCGACTTGGCCATGATCTGCACAAGGCCTCGGGTGTGGCCGAAGGGATCGAAGTTGATGGCGGTGGTGGGCTCTTTTCCGAACTTCTCGGCAAAGTACCGCCGTCCCTCGGTGACCTGGCGGGCAAAACCCTCGCCCGAGGGCATATTGCAGTCGGGCTGGACGTGCCAGCCACCCATGATGTGCCACTTGCCCAGCTTCACCAGCTCCTGAATTTCAGCAAACAGCGCGGGCTCGTACTCCTCCACCCAGCGGTAGATGAGGGACTCGTTGTGGCAGAAGATGTAGCCGTCGAACTCACGGCAGAAGCGGGCGGCACAGCGGAAGGTGGACAGCGCCGAGGCCGCACCCTCCTCCCATTCCCATTGCCAGATGGGATCGAGATGGGCGTTGGAGATGAGATGGTATTTTTTCATAATCAAGTCCTTTCTGCATAACCTTCTTTTATTGGATTCCAACGGGGAATTTCACGCTCTCCTCGGGTTTCCCGAAATCAGGGGTTCCGTCCTCGTCAAAGGTAACGGGGGCTATCCAGATCGAGCGGCCGTTCCAGCCCGTCCCGGATACCAGATTGGCGTGGTAGATCATCCATATACTGCCGTCGATGGCGGTGGTGAAGGAGTTATGTCCGGGTCCGTATGCCACGCCTGCCCGCTTGTGAAAAACGGCTTTCTCGGATTTTTCCCAATGGGCGGGATTCAGGGGATCGTTACCGGTCAAGGTCAGCATTCCCAAACAATAATCATCCGTCCAGCTTCCCGAGGCAGAGTAAACGATACAGGTCTTGCCGTCATGCTGAAGAATAGCAGGGCCTTCGTTGACATAGGGCTCGCCCTTCTTTTCCCAGCTGTACTCGGGCACCGACAGACAGACACGCTCGGAGTCAATGGTACAGGGGTCGCTCATGTGGGCAATGTAGATGTTCTGGGCAACATTGACGTCCCCTTCCCAGCCCGACCAGATGAAGTAAAGCTCGCCATTCAACTCCATGACGGTGCCGTCAATGGCCCACTTATTCGTGGGATCGGTGATCTGCCCCACGAACTCAAAGGGATCGGTGGGGTCCTGGGAGGTGCCCTTCAGGACGTACATGCGGTGAGTCTCGTTGTTGCCGTCATCGGCGGCCACGTAGATGTACCACTCGCCGTTTATGTAGTGGAGCTCGGGTGCCCAGTACTCAAAGGAGTGGGAGGTATCTCCCTCCGTGGGGGCGGTGTAGACCTGACTTCCTTCGGTCTGTCCGATCTTATCCAAGGACGGGATCTCAGCCACAGCTACACCGCCGAAGAACCAAACGTAGCTGGCGTAGCAGTAGTAATATTTATCCCCGTGGCGGACCACCCAGGGGTCGTTCCCTGTAGGGGCAACGGGATTCTGAACTGTCTCGTAAATAACCTTTATGGCCGTTTCCTCCTCGGTGATCTCTTCGGTGGGAATTTCAGCGGATGTTTCCGCATCGGTCTGCTCAGCCGTAGCCGACTGAGTCACCCCGGCGGTGGCATCGGTAGGCTCCGCGGGGCTGCAGGCTGCAAGGCCAAGGATAAGGACGGCAAGCAGGGACAGGATGGACAGTCGTTTTCTCACGGTGACATTTCCTTTCTCAAAGCTCAAAGATCATACACGCTGACTGCGGCATTCTTGACCACATAACTCATAAACTCCTCGTTGGTCATGTCGTAGACGTAGGACTGGGTGGTGCGGCAGATGCCGTTATGGCAGGCGAGCAGAATGGTTTTGTCGGCGTAGCGGACGCGGATATCGTCCAGAAAGCTGTAAATGCGATGGGTAAACAGCAGCATGGACTCCCCGTTCGGGTGGCGGCGGGGGAAGATGCGCTTCTCGGCCTGAAAGTCGGGATCACGGGTACTTCTGCCCTCGTTGTCCCCGAAGTTGATCTCGCGGATACGGTCGTCAATGATGAGGGGCACATCCCCGCAAGCGCGCTGGATCGCCCGCCCCGTCTCCAATGCACGGGAAAGAGGGGAGGCAATGATAAGATCAAGGGGAGCGTCCTTGGTCATTTCGGCCACCAGTGCGGCGGTTTCAGCGGCCTGGGCGCGTCCCAACTCGGTCAGGGGGGCATCTGTAGCGCCGCAGACCTTGTGGGCGGCATTCCATTCGGATTGTCCGTGACGAACGACGTAGAGTTTCATGGAAAATTCCTTTCAGAGTATGGATCAGTAAATGGGGTCAACAGGCTTGAAGGGCGTTACGAAAAAGCCCTCAGCCATGGGGATGGACGGATCTCTTTGCCGCTTGATGATATTCACCAGCATCTTCACGTCACCGACCGTATGGAAGTGGGTCCCCTCGCGGAAATACCAATAGAGATTGTCGGGAACGCCGAGGAAGTCGTAAGCCTTCCCCGCCGCCATGGAGGTCATCCAGGAGCCCACGGGATTCGCCCAGAGGTCTCCCGCCGCCTCGGAGATAAAGAGCACGCGGGGGGCGACCAGAGCCTTCAGAAAATGGGCGTCAAAGGGCAGGTCGGCCTCGCGGTCGGCATAGTCACCCAGATCGGGCCCCATCCAGAAGGAGAAGTTGTTCCAAAGATCCCGCAGGGTCTCGGAGCGGAAGGGGGGAATGCCGTCGCAGTAGCCCTCGATGTGAATGCGGTAACAGCCGCAAGCCCCTGCACAGGTCTCGTTGGGGTTGACCACGGCGGCGCGGGTGTCCACAGCCCCCGCCAGCGCGGCGGTCTTGCCTCCGCGGGAGTGTCCCGAGAAGGCAATGAGAGACAGGTCGATGAGGGGCTTTTCCTTGCCCGCACAAATGATCTCCAGGGCATCCACACAGCGGGAGTAGCCCCATGCCCAAGCACCGATGGCACCGAAGGTGTAGTCGGGGTAGGTGTCGTAGAGCTGACCCTTACGGCGGCCTTCACCCTGGATGTCGTGGGCGAGCTCGGTGCGGTCAAAGAACACCCAGGCGACCCCCTCGTCGGTGGCGGCGGCCAGATACTCCTTGTCCAGATGGTAGGGGAAGCACATATCGCCATCTACGATGGCGGGAAAATTATACCCCGACGCGGGGAGGATCAGCTTCATAAGGAAGCTGACGGGATGAGCGCGGGTACCCGTATAGATGCGGTAGGAGCGCACCTTGGCGCCGACGTAGAGGGTCTCCACCTCCAGAAATTCGGGCTTGGGAGGTAGGGTGCCAAACTGCAGTTCAACGGCAGTTTTATAGAGTTCTTCCCTACGCCGCTCCCACTCGGCGGTGGTCTCGACAGGGGTTCCGTTATCAAAGGTGAATAGGTCGGGGAGCTTTCCCAGAACCTCGTATTTAGTTACATGAAGCAAATTTTCATTGACAGGTGTCATAATTCTCTCCTGGGATATCCGATATTCTTGAATGTCTCCATTAGGGGTCTTGCATCCCGTACCGCCGTATCGTAATCGGGTTTCCACACGCATTCCAGACTGATGCGCTCAATGTGGGGGCATTTTTTCAGCACCTCGGCGATGTCGCGCAGGGACGCTTCGTCCTCGGCACCGGGGAAGTTGCGGTCACCCGGGCGGGCGTAGTGAGCATGGAGCAAAAGGTCAGCGTTGTCGGGCAGGGTAGCGAGTTCTTCGCCGTTCTTCCAATGGTGGTAGAAGTCCACCATCATCCCCACACCCGCCTGATCCGCCATGCGGGCGACCTTGGCTCCGTCGGCGACGGTGTGAATGTAGTTACATTCGTTGCGTGAGAGAGGCTCCACCGTAACCTTCATGCCGTACTTCTCGGCAATCTCTCCGCAGACAGCCAGCACTCGGGCGAATTGGGCGTCACACGCCTTCCATGTCATGCCCTCGGGGATGCCGCGAACGTAGCCGCTGCCGATAACGGCCACCTTACCACCCCAGGCGGCGGCGCGGGGGAAAGCCCGCTCACAGTAGGCAGCGATCTCGCGGAGCATGGGGGTTTGGTCACCGTCGAGAGCATAAAGCTTCATGCCGCCGGGGAAAAAGCCGTTGAAGGCCTCGGCACGAAGGGGGGAAGCCTCCACCAGAGCAGTTTTTTCGCGGTAGGCGGCCTCGTCCAATCCTGCCAGCCAACTGAAATTGGCTTCGAAATAGTCATACCCCAACTCACAGAGTAAGGGGAGCTTTTCAGGGGGAGCACAGACACCGATCTTCATAATTTTGTCTCCTTTTCCGATCGCATAGGAGTTTGTTTTACACTTTGAACTCGGTCACGTACCGAATGGCCTCGTTGATCCACCCCGCACAGGTGGGGTTGTAGTGAGTGGGCAGGCCGACCCAAGTCTCCTTGTTGGCCAGGGACAGCCCATGGACACCGTCGGGGTAGACGTGGTACTCAAAGGGCACCCCCGCGTCAGCCAAAGCCGAGGCGTAGAGCAGGGTATTCTGTATGGGCACCGCGCCGTCGTTGAAGGTGTGCCAGATAAAGGCGGGGGCGGTGGTTTTGTCTACGTGAAGCTCCACCGAGAAATGATAGGCGCCGTCGGTGTCCTCGCTGGGGTAGCCGCAGAGGGTGTCAATGGAGCCGCGGTGGGCGAAGGGATTGGCGGTGATGACGGGGTAGCACAGCACGGTAGCGGTGGGGCGGTTGATGCCCTCGGGTGCCTCCCCGCGGTCAATGCCCAAAGCCTCGCGAACGACGGGGTGATTCCACAGAGTCCCGCACATGGCGGCGCAATGACCGCCCGCCGAGAAGCCCGTGATGAAAACGTAATCGGGGTCAACGAAGTACTTGTCAGCGTTCTCGCGGATATGCTTGACCGCCAGGGCGGACTCGATGAGGGGGGCATCGTTCAGCGCCTTTTCCTGCACCGAGTAGCGCAGGATGAAGACGTTCAAACCCGCGGCGAAATATTGCAAGGCCACGGGCTCGGCCTCCCGCTCCGAGAGGAACTGGTAGCCGCCGCCGGGGCAAACGATGATGGCGCGGCGGGTGGATATGTTCAGCTCGGCGTGAGGGTCGTGGATGTAGGTGGTCAGGGTGCAATCGGGGTAACGGGGGTCGAGAATGAATGTTTCGGTTCTCATATTAAAAATTCCTTTCGGAGTGGATTTGTTAGCATAAGTATAGCATAGATGGAAACAAATTGCAAGGGAATCTGTGCAAAAAGCGGTAAACTTTGGGTAGATTTTTGGGGGCGAGTACTTGACAGTGGATGGTATTTGTAGTATAATTATCTTGTGAACACAAAAAAAACATCTTGTGACAGCTTTCGAGAAAGGTGAGGAACAGTTATGAAAAAGAAGATTCTAAACGAATTATGGTTGTTCGCGAAAATTGATATCTTCTGCTGGATCATATATTTTGCTAGCTATATACTCATTCTGTTGATTTTCTATCAGGATGTACCTCCGGGCAAGCGTGATTATACCGTCGTCTCTTGGACACAGCACCTTATCTTTTTTGGGGCTTATCACATCATCTATTCCAAACACATCAACGATGATAAAATAGACATTCCCAATGACGATTTCAATATCAAAAATACCGCCATCGCCTTTTTCAAGAAGGAACACCTGCAAATGATCCTCATGGCCGCCTTCTCCGTAGTATTTGAAATCTCGCGGCTCATAGATCCGGGACCGCGGAATCTGATCGCGGCCATGATGGTTATGTTTATTCCCTCTGCCGGTGCCATTGATATTCCTGTTGTCCGAGTATTAGTCGGATTCTCCATTTCTATGTTCTCCATATTGGTCTCTTACGTGATCATCAGTTACAAAAAGCATCAATACTGGAATACGAAAAAGAAATAATACCTTTGTGCTTGGAGGTGACCGTTATGAAAGAAAAGCTCTCCCTGTATCTTGTCGCCACCGTCAAGCGCATCGGCGCGCTGTGGGTGGGGTTTCTGATTTCGCTCATTCCCTTGTATGTGTTACGGGCGAGTATTCATGATCTTGATACACGCGCCCTTGTGGAACCGCTCGCGAGCTTTCTGATCGTCGTGTTGTACGCCGCTCTGTTCCTATTCTTTTTTTACCGTCGAGATGACGATGCGGCCCAAATGGATAATAAAGGCATTATTGGCTTGACTATCATTCCCACGGCCATTCATCTTCTTCTGTGCGTCTTAATCTGTTGGAGCAAGTACGTATATTTTCTGTTGAGTGCCGCCTTCTCGATCGCAAATCTCTTAGCCCCCGGTGCGCACGACATTACTGAGCAGGCCATCTGGTCGATTCTGGTCGCCTCGGCCATCATTACCCCCATCCCCGCCGTCGGCGTGTACTTCGGTTGCGTTTCTGCGCGAAAAAAGCGGGAGAAGGAGATTTCTGAACTGCACCGCGAAGAGGAAATGCGAAAGTGACGGTTAAAAAAGAGAAACAAATTGCAGGGCACTTTCTATGAGGCCCCCTCCGGGAGGGGGCTACGCGCAACGGTGGGGAAGCCCGCGTACATAGAGTAAAAAGCTTTTTCCCGATAAAGAGAATTAGGCTTTTAACTCGCGCACTCTCCCTAAGCCGCTTCGCGCCAGCTCCCTCCCGGAGGGAGCCTTAAGACTGTGCCAACCCACCGATAAACCCAAATTTATCCCAAGAAAGGAGCCACCTATGGCACTATCCCCATACGAGACACAAGCAATTTTCAACCTTCAGCGGTATCTCCGTCAGCTCTCCCGCTTCGACTCCGATATACCCTCGGTGGACGAGGACGGCATCTTCGGTGAGGAGACCCGCCTGTCCCTGGAGGCATTCCAGCGCAAGTACGGCCTCCCCGTCACGGGAACCGCCGACGCCGAAACCTGGACGCGGCTATTCAATGAATATCTCGCCTCGGTAGAGGCACGCACCCGCCCCGATCCCGTCTTCATTTTCCCCCGCCACCCCGCTGACTACTCGGTGGGACGGGGGGACGAAAACATTTACGTAGCCGTCATCCAGCTTCTGTTGCGAGACATCATCATCCTGTACGGCGAGGACACCGAGCAGATCCCCATCGACGGAATTTTCGGCGAGACCACCGAAAGAGCCGTACGGGATTTCCAGCGCATCCAGCGCCTCCCCGAGGACGGACGGGTGGATCGTGTCACCTGGAACCGCCTGGCCAGAGCCCAGAAGCCCCGAACCAACGAATATCCTTGGGAGTGAGAAGCGGGTTATGACTTCAAATTGAGGCTTGTCGCTTGTCGTGTAGGGGGTTCATCCCTGCACGACAAGCGACAAGCCTCAAGCCCCATTTTGCCTCCCACAGCCCCCTATGCGCTCCTCATATACCTGCAATATCGAAATAGCATAACGAAAAAATCGATACCTACTGTACAAAACCGATAAAATGTGGTATAATATAGGATGATTTCAAACGAAGGAGTCCTCCCATGCTGAAAACCAAGATCGTCTGTACCATCGGCCCCGCTTCCCGTTCCGAAAAGGTCATGACCGAAATGCTCAAAGCGGGCATGAACGTCGCCCGTCTCAATTTCTCCCACGGGGATCATGCGTCCCACAAAGAGGTCATCGAAACCTTCCGTCGTGTCCGTGAGCGTCTGGGCAAGCCCGCCGCCATCATGCTGGACACCAAAGGCCCCGAGGTGCGTATCGGCACCTTCCGGGAAGGCAGGATCACGCTGATCGCAGGGGAGACCTTTACCCTCACCGCACGAGAAGTGGAGGGAGATGCGTCCTGCGTGTCCATTACCTACGCCGATCTTCCCTCTCAGCTCAAGGAAGGCGACCGCGTGCTCATCGACGACGGCCGACTGGAGCTGACCGTCAAGGAGCTGACCGACACCGACGTGGTCTGCACCGTGGTCACAGGCGGCGAGGTCTCCAACCGAAAGGGCGTAAACATTCCCGGTGTCCACTTGGATATCCCCTACCTCTCGGAGCGGGATATGGCCGATTTACGCTTTGGCGTGGAGATGGACGTGGACTATATCGCCGCCTCCTTCGTCCGCTCTGCCGAGGACGTCATTACCATGCGGAACTACTTGGACTACTACGGCGGCCACAACATCCGCATCATCGCCAAGATCGAGAACACCGAGGGTATTGACAACTTCGAGGAGATCCTAAAGCACGCCAACGGTATCATGGTCGCCCGCGGCGACATGGGCGTGGAGGTCAACTACGAGCGCCTCCCCGGTCTGCAGAAGCGTTTCATCCGCCGCTGCTACCAGTCGGGCAAGATCGTCATCACCGCCACCCAAATGCTGGAATCCATGATCCACAACACCACTCCCACCCGTGCCGAGATCACCGACGTGGCCAACGCTGTTTTCGACGGCACCTCTGCGGTCATGCTGTCGGGTGAGACCGCCATGGGCGATCACCCCGCCCTGGTGGTCAAAGTCATGGGCAAGATCGCCGCCCAGGCCGAAAAGGACGCCTTCGACATCGGTGCCTACCGAGCCATCGCCTCCCACGAGCGGGATGAGGGTGACGCCACCAACGCCATCTGTGACGCCGCCTGCACCACTGCCCGCGACCTCCGTGCCGCCGCCATCCTGACCGTGACCCGCTCGGGCTACACCGCCCAGCATCTGTCCAAGTTCCGTCCCGTGGAGCCCATCGTGGCGGCCACACCCAGCGATAAGACCTACAATCAGCTCGCCCTCTGTTGGGGCGTCTACCCCATCCGTGCCATCTACCAGCCAGATACCAACGTCCTGGTCACCCACGCCATCGACTGCGCCAAGCGCTTTGGCTACGTCAAGACCGGCGACCGCGTGGTGGTCACCGCCGGCGGCACCGGTGAGAGCGGCACCACCGACGTGCTCAAGGTCCAGGTGGTTCCCGCGCCCATTAAGTAAAAATTTAACCCCAAAAGCAGGGGTGTCTCAAATGCCTTCTGCATTTGAGACACCCCTTTGTATATGTTCTGCTACCCCCGAATCATTCCGCACGCGATCTTCTCCCCCGCGTTCCCCGCGGGCTGGGTGGTGAAATCGTCGGGTGAGCCGTGAATGATCACCGCGCGTCCGATGATCTCGTCCACCGTAAAGCGGTCGGTCAGGAATACCGAAAAGCCATATCCACCCGCACCGAACAGGGGCGGCAGATCGCCTGCATGGTAGGGGTGGGGACACCCGTCGGGAGTGTAGTGCGTGCCCACGTCAGCGAATAGGTCTGCAGCGTTTCCCGTGCACTGTCCGCCCTCGTGGATGTGAAAGCCAAATACCGGTGCCCGGCAGGGGTCGTCCCCGTCGGGTAATCCCAGAATCTCGGCCATCACCACCACGCCAAAGGTGGTCTGGTAGAACCGCACCTCCCCGCGGATGGAGGAATACCGTTCACTCCCCCTCACCACAGCCCACGCCTGCGGACGTCGGCCAAGCAGACCGCCGAAATTTGGATACCCGTTCATACCGTTACTTTTCTGCATAGTCATACCTCTTTTCGGTTTTTATAGCAGTATATGCCACACAAAACCCATCCGACAAGAAAAGGTGCCCTGTTTCATACAGAGCACCTTTTTCGGTTTGAGGATCCGCCGCGGTACGGCGTCAGCCGCGGTACGGCATCAGCCGCGGTACGGCGTCAGCCGCGGTCATCCGGAGCCTTAAACTCCTGGGGCTTGGAAATACACTTGTAGGCAGGTCGGATGATCTTGCCTGCGGTCATGTACTCCTCCATGCGATGTGCACACCAACCCGTAGCACGGGCGATGGTGAAGAGAGGCGTGTACATCTCGGTGGGAATATCCAGCATGCGGTAGACCAGACCCGAGTAGAGATCCACGTTGGCGCACATCTCCTGGGACACGCCCTTGTAAGCACGGAACAAATCGGGAGTCAGGCGCTCGATGGATTCCAGAAGATCAAAATCGTCACCGTAACCCTTTTCATAGGCCTGCTCGCGGGCAAATTTCTTGAGGAGCACGGCACGGGGATCGGACATGGTATAGACCGCATGACCCATACCGTAGATGAGACCGCTTCCGTCACCCGCTTCCTTGTTGAGGATCTTGAGCAGGAAGGAGGCCAGCTCGTCGTCGTCGCGGGGGTTCTGCACGTTGGCCTTGATGCAGTCAAACATCTCCTGCACCTTCAGGTTTGCGCCGCCGTGACGGGGACCCTTCAGCGCACCGATACCGCCCGCAATAGCAGAATAGGTATCCGTGCCCGAGGAAGACAGCACGCGGGTAGTAAAGGTGGAGCAGTTACCGCCACCATGCTCGGCATGTATAACCAAACAGAGATCCAGCAGATGAGCCTCGGCCTCGGTATACTTCTTGTCGGGACGGAGCACCCGGAGGAAGTTTTCAGCGGTGCTCAGATTATCGTGAGGATTATGAAGAGTCAGGGATTTATTAAAGAAGGCGTTGCGGTAAACCGAGTAGGCCTGGGCAGCGATGACGGGAAGGCGAGCCACGATCTCGATGGATTGACGGAGCATATTGTCCAGGGTCACCTCATCGGGGTTGTCGTCGTAAGCATAGAGGGAAAGCACCGCCGTCTGGAGCTTGTTCATGATGGAACGGGAGGGGGCCTTCATGATGATATCCTCGGTGAAGCGGGGAGGCAGGCGGCGCAGGGTGGCGAGGAGGTTGTTGAACTCGACCAGCTCATCCTTGGTGGGCAGGTGACCGAAGAAAAGCAGAAAGGCGGTCTCCTCAAAGCCGAAGCGATTTTCCGAGGTAAAGTTGGTAATGAGATCCCGCAGGTCGTAGCCGCGGTATTCCAGAACACCCTCCACAGGGTACTTGTCACCCTCGCTGACCACGTAACCGTGGGCGCTGCCCACGCGGGTCACACCGGCCATGACGCCGGTGCCGTCTGCTTCACGCAGACCGCGCTTGACACGGTAGCCATCGAAAGCGGAGCGGGGGATGGTATAGGAAGAACGGGACGAGGACAAGAGAGCTTCAAATTCGCGTTCAGCGCGCTCGTCCATTTCCTGGTATTCGTTTGCGTAAGGATTGTGATTGAATGGCATAGTGGGCCTCCATGGGTACGTGCGTATTTGCCGTAACGAATACGGCGACAGGTTAATATATATAGTATACCATACTTTCATGCTTTTTGCAAGAGGAAATTGAAATAATTTCAAAATTTATAAGATTTTTCTGTCAAAATTGAGATTGTCTCTCTGTTTTTGCATAAATCGCAGTATGGATTTTCAATTTAGCATAAAAACCCGCCATGACGGAAGGGACACCGTCATGGCGGTCAGTTTTTTGATTCAATGCCTCGGCGGATTGGGCACCTCGGCCATGGGCACCAAGGAGGGTACGTGGGTCACGGCAAACTCGTTTCGGTACAGAGTGACGAGAGTTCCCCCCACCTGTCCCGGGGTGTGGTAGTCGTACTGCCCCGTTTTCAGGCCGTAGGTCCAACGCACACCGTTCCAAAGGATGGAGGTATTGTTGGCGTGGCAATGCCCCACGAAAACGCCGTCCACGCCTGCGGTGTGGAGTCTGTCTACGAAATCAGCGGGGGTGCCAAAGCAGCCCAGACCTTCCCTCTTACAACCAAAATCCCCGTCCTTTGCGGGAATGGTCACGCCAATGATATACTTTTCATGCTCATTTTCGGTCTGATAGCCCTTCTCCACAGCGGCGGTGTGGAAGTGGGTGGTCGGGATATGGAAGCCCATAAAACCGGGGACAGGAACACCGCCACCCAAGGCAGTCAGCCTGTCAGCGGTGGTATACAGCCACTCGTACTGGTCGCTTCCAAAGCCGGGACCACGGCGAACCGAGGCATCGGGGGAGCCCATGCAAGCCCCTGAGTCCATCATGTAAAGGACGCGGCAGGGCTGACCGTTTCGGGTGAGCAGGATGGAATAGTTCCCGTTGCCCGTCACACTTCCCTTTTGGAACAGACAGAGTTTGGACGACTCAAAGCGCCCATTCTGCCAATCAATGCCCCTACGGGACTCGTTGTCGTGGTTACCGTAAACCGGTGCCCACGGAATACCGAGACCATCCATGAAATTGCAAAACAGGTCGAGGCTCGCTCCGCTGTCGTCGAACTCGCCGTAGATGACGTCCCCCGTAATGATGATGAGATCGGGGGTGGTCTGCGCCACCGTGCTTTTGATGTGATCGGTGCATTGCACGGGGATGGATTCGGGCTGCCACAGAGCGATCTCCTTCGCGTTCAGGCGGTCGTGAGTACGTTGCTGGGAGGCGTCGATGATCTGCATATCCGTAAGTTGGAGAATGCGGACAGGTTCATCGGCAGGGAGGTCAAGGACGAAGTCGACAACACCCGCATAAGGCGAGGGAACAGGGACGGTTTTGCCGTAGAGGGTAGACATAGGAGAGTCCTTTCTTGATAAAAATGAAGAACAAACGGGAGCCGGTCAGACGGTGTATGCCATGACCATCATATGGGTCAATGCCTTGGCCTCCTCCATGCCGCAACCGGGGAGAATATTACCTGTCAAAAACTGCTCCAAGGGCTGGGGAAGGCTCTCACGAGTGGGCACCTCCACCTCCTGGCCGCCCGTGGCGGCGGTGCGCTTGATGACGCGGTCACCCTCCATGCGGACGTACCCCTGCTCGCCGTGAACCTCCAGCACCACGGGGTCGTGGTTTGACACGAAGCCGGTCTCATTGATGGCAATGGTGCCATCGGGATAGGTCATGACGGTGACGGCGTTGTCCTCCACGCCATCGGTGTTTTTCTTGGCCACATCCGTTCTATCACAGGCACGGGTGAAGGCCGACACAGCCGTGGCAGGCATTCCCAGGATCCAATGGGTGAGGTATATGCCGTGGGCACCCAGGTCGATCATGGCACCGACGCCGCATTCGCGGGCGTTGTAGAAATGGGTGGGCAGCCAGTTGGCGATACTCCCTGAGTGGCAGTTGCGGAAGCGGAGGTAATTGATCTTACCCAGTTCCCCGCTCTCGGCCACGGTCTTGACGGTTTGGCGGGAGCCCAGATACTTCTGGAACAGGGATATGACGAAGGTCACACCGCTCTCCTGAACAGCCGCATCGATACGGTCGCACTCCTCATCGGTGAGCGACAGTACCTTTTCGGTAAAGATATGCTTCCCTGCCTTGGCGGCGGCAATCATGTCCTCGGTGTGGTCACAGGTGGCGGAGCAGACGATCACAGCCTCGCAATCGCTGTTTAAAAGGTCCTCTACAGTGGCGAAGCGAGGAATATTGAAGTTCTGCGCAAACTCATTTGCCAGCTTCTCATCCCGCTCAAAGAAACCGACCACTTCACCAAGGGCCATGGCTCTGCGGGTATAGTCGGGAGCGTGGACGTGCCAGACGCCGAAAATTGCAATTTTCATAAGGGTATTTCCTTTCGGTGTAACGATTTGGATTGGTTCAAATTGGGGTTACCGGCTCACGCGGAAGGTACGGGTGCCGTCACTCATATCCACAACAAAGGAGAAGGAATAGGTGCCGTCTCCGTCGTAGTGGACCATGTAGCCGTCGTAGCCGTTCTTGGATGAGGTATCGTAGGTTACCCAAGCACCGTTCACGTATTCCTCGATCACGGGCTTGGCATAATCTTTAAAGCCGTACACGCGGACGGCCATGTTATTGTCAGCCCCCGACAGGGTGAATTCGGCAACCTCGCCCTCGGCCTTGATATGGGACATGTAGGGATCGGAGAGCAGCGTACCCGTCTTGACCTCGGTCTTGATGGGGGAAATGCAGGTGTCGTTTCGGACGCCCAGCACCGAGGAGATATCGTCGGCGGGGGTGAGCTGGGAGCCCCAAGGCATGAGAATGAGGTTGATATTGATCTCGTCCCCTGCCTTAAGGGTGACTTTCCCCAGATCCAGGGTCAGGCGGGCGTAATTGAGGCCGTTGCGAATATCCGATGTCAGGAAGCCTCCCGTGTAGTCTTCACCACCGATGGTGATAGAGGATTCCTTAATGATCAGCGCCATGTTGACGTAATCAGCCGCGGCGGGGGCGTAGGAGTAGGAAATGAAAGGGGACTTGTCGCCCAGCTTGATGAAGGTCTCCCGCTTATTCTGACTCGATTGAGCCACAACGACCTGATTGTTCTCGTCCAGGTAAGCAAATCTCTCATAGGTCACAGCACGGCCGTCCATGGAGAAGATGGTAAAGTCCTTCTTGAAGTCCTTAAAGGCAATATCCTCCAGCACCTTCATGCGGATCTCGTAGTAGGTGCGGTTCTCATCGGTCTGGGGCATTTCGAGATGGCGGTAATCCACCGAAATGCGGCCGTCGTCCGAGAGGTAATTCATCCAGATGTCGGAATAGACGGGGCCGTGGGAGATGATCTCGTCCACGGTGTTCTCGGAGGCGTAGGTGTTGCCCTCGGCATCAGTGTACTCCAGGAAGTAGAGGCGGCCTGCCGAGGTATGCTGTGGCTGACCCGCCCACAGGGGCGCCGACATGGAACGGAAGTCGGGCAGAGTCCACTTATCCTTGCCGTAAACAAAGTAGGGCGCGATGCAGTTGGTCTCGGTGACACCCGTGGAGAGGTGGTAGTAGGGAGCGTGGAACTGGATGGAGGAGATCTGCTTCAGGGGGAAGATGCCCCAGTTCTGGTAAAGGTTGAGCACCGAGAAGGTGACCTTCTCGCCACCCTTGACCACCATGGGGAAATAGACCTCGCCATAGCTGGGATCGCCGTGGTCGTAGATGGGCTCCTCGTTCTCACCCTGGAAGTTCTTACAAACCTGCAACATGTAGGGCAGAACGCGGTTCTGATCATCCAGCAGGACGGCACATTCCAGCGCACCCGTCAAGGTGTGGGTATAGAGGTAGATACTGCGGTCGGTGCCGTCGCCCTTGATCTCGGCATCCACGCGGTAGTGGAGGTCGGGGTTATTATAGTAGGCCTGATTGAAGTCGGTACCGTTCAGCTCCATGCGGTATGCCCCCCGGAGAGCGTCATAGCCGATGGCCTTGGCACCGAACTCCTTGGAGGTGACGGTGAGGGTCAGAGGATTGCGCTCCTCGCGGTGCGCCTTGCGGAAGCCCTCGAAGTCGTGGATGGTATCGTTGTAGAGGCGCTGGCTGAGGTAGATGTCCTCCAGCTCGCCGTAGGAGGCCTTGGCGGGAGCCTTCTGGTCAATGATATACATGCCGTCCTGTTCGGTGACGGTGAAGCTTCCCGCGCTGTCGTCCACCGTGAGGATGTAGCCGAACACGCCTGCGCGGTCGATGTCAAAGGCCACGGCGGTGGCGGTGGCCCAATCCACGCCGTCCAGGGCGGTGTGCTCGCCCTTGCCGTCGATGACCAGCAGGGATCTCACGCGGGACTTATCGATGGCGGTCACCATGCCGTAGGCAGTCATGTTGTCCACGGTGTCGGTGGTGACCAGGTGCATGGCGGAGTGGAGCTTATCGGGGTAGGTAAAGAGGATGCGATCCAGACCCACGGCGGGGATGCCCGAGGACTTGGTCTTGACCGCCTTGATCTCGGTGACGGTCACCTGCTCCCCACCCTTGGCACCTACGTCCAAACGCAGATTGTGCAGAGTTCCCTCGTAGTCGGTTACATTGTTGAGAGGGATGAGATAGGTGCGCATTTCACCGGGAGTGACGCTGAAGCTCACCAGCTGAGAGCCGTCGATGCCGCCATGGGAACCTGCGGCCAGATAGAAGACCGCATCCGCGGCATATTCGGTCTTCATGGTAACGAGAAGGGCATCGTACACGTCAGCGGATACGTCGAACTTTGCGCCGAAATTGATGTAAGGATCGTCGGGAGATTCCACGGTGATGGTCAGGACACCGGTATCCTTATCCTTCTTGGCGCTGGCGTTGTGGCCACTGAAGCTTCTCATCTTATCCAGCATATCCACAGGCTCCGCCGACTCGTCCAGCACGCTGGAGTTGCCGAAATTCTGCCCGCGGATGTGGGTCTCGTAGTGGTAAGCACCGTAGAGGAAGATGTTCATGGAGCCGCTGTCGGTGGAATCGGCGGAGTAGAAGCGCTTGCCGTCTGCCTCCACGTAGGCGGACATAGTGTTTTTGAGGTAAGGAACCCCGTTCTCGTTGACCAAGGAGGAGACCTGGCGGTTGCCGCCCGTGGCCATTTCATTCACGATGGTCATGTTTTGGTTGGTCATGACGAATCCACCGCGGTTACCGTCGGTGTAGTAGCCCTGCACGCCGTTGGCAACGCTGTGGGCGTAAGCGATGCTGGCTCCGTAGGCACCGGTCAGGGTCGCGGCGGCGGGGCTCTCCACCGTTTCAACGACCTTGCAGATATAGCCCTGCTTGATGGCCAGACGGTTGCCATCCGAGAGAAGGTCTGCGGAAAGCTTATCCAAGGCGGCGGTCATGCCCGCCTCGGTATTCGCGCCGATGAAGAGCTTCTCGCCCACGGCGGCGATGTGGTAGCCCGCGTTGCCTACCTCGTAGAAGTCATCTGCCAACTCGGAGTTTCGATTGGTATAGCCCACCACGATCTCCTTGGCGGCGGCTTCGGTGGCGGTATCCACGGCGGGGGTCACCGTCACGCCCAGATCGGCGAGGGTCTTGACTAGCCGCTCGGTAGCGGTCAGCTCCCATGCGGCGGCGTAATCGGGAACAATGACCGTGTAGGCGGTCTGCCCGTCGGCGGCCAGCAGAAGGGTTTTGTCAAAGGCATCGGGCTCGGAGGGGGCGGTCTCGATGGGGAGGGATTCTATCGTCCCTTGGGGTTCGGTGGTTTCCTCGGGGATGGGCGA
>JAZSBH010000117.1:0-6816 GCA_045602325.1 Eubacteriales bacterium
CACCGCCACGGAGACCTACATCCCCTCCACCATGGACGGCTACAAGGTCACCCGTATCGGGGAGATCTCCTACGAGCAACCCATCACAGCCGTCCGATTCCCAAGCAGCATCACCGAGATCTGTGACGGTGCCTTCTACGGCTGTGCTCAGCTGACCGAGATCACCCTGCCGCGAACCATAACCTCTCTGGGCTACCAAGTATTCCAATACTGTACGGCGCTGACCACCGCCACCATCCAATGCAACATTGACAAGTTGCCCCCCATGCTCTTTGATGGCTGTACCGCCCTGTCCGAGGTCAACCTGCCCGACGGTCTTTCCTCCATCGGAATGAACGCCTTCGCCAACTGCACAAGCCTCCAAAAAATCACCCTTCCCTCCTCCCTCGGCGCCATTGGCGTGCAAGCGTTCCTGGGCTGTACCGCTCTGGCGGAAGTGAGGATTCCCTCGCGGCTCTCGATTCTGGACGATGAGGCCTTTTATGGCTGTACCAATCTGGTCGGAGAGCCTGTCCTCCCCGACGGCATGGTGCGCATCGGCTTGTGCGTGTTCGGGGATTGCCGCGGCATCACGGCTATCACGGTTCCGAGGGACGTCACGCATGCCGAGCCCTCTGCCTTTGAGCGGATGGAAGGACTAACCGACATCTACTTTCGCGGCACCGAGGCCGAGTGGAACGCCGTCGGGTACGTCGTAGGCGAGAACGTGCAGATTCATTTTGGTGCATAAACCGACGGCGTCATACGCTTTGCTCAATCAATCATTGACCACCGCCCCGCGCGGTGGTCTCTTTTTCTCAAAAAATCCCCCATCCCCCTTGACAAATCTCCTCATATGCGTTATAATAAATTATCTATTGATATTTCGCCAAGAAAGGACAATTATACTATGGCAAAAGATAAACTTGTCGAACAGATCACCTCCATGGACGTGGACTTTACCCAATGGTACACCGACGTGGTCAAGAAGGCCGAGCTGGCCGATTACTCCGGCGTGAAGGGCTGCATGGTCATCCGCCCCTACGGCTACGCCATTTGGGAGAACATGCAAAAGGATCTGGACACCCGCTTCAAGGCGCTGGGTCACGAGAACGTCTGCATGCCCATGTTCATTCCCGAAAGCCTCTTGCAGAAGGAGAAGGATCACGTGGAGGGCTTCGCCCCCGAGTGTGCCATCGTCACCATCGGCGGTCAGAACACCCTGTCCGAGCGCCTCATCGTCCGTCCCACCTCCGAGACCCTGTTCTGCGAGCATTACAAGGACATCATCCACTCCTACCGCGACCTGCCCAAGCTGTACAATCAGTGGTGCAACGTGGTTCGCTGGGAAAAGACCACCCGTCCCTTCCTCCGCACCTCCGAGTTCCTCTGGCAGGAGGGTCACACCATGCACGCCACCGAGGAGGAGGCCCGCGCCGAGACCATCCAGATGCTGAAGGTCTACGAGGACTTCTACCGCGACTCCCTGGCCATTCCCGCCATCACGGGTCAGAAGACCGAGAAGGAGAAGTTTGCGGGTGCCGTGGAGACCTATACCATCGAGCCCATGATGCACAACGGCGTGGCTCTGCAGGGCGGTACCTCCCACTACTTCGGCACCGGCTTTGCCGAGGCCTTTGACATCACCTTCACCGACCGCGACAATACCGTTAAGCACCCCCACCAGACCTCTTGGGGTGTATCCACCCGTATGATCGGCGCCATCATCATGGCCCACGGCGACGACAGCGGTCTGATCCTGCCTCCCCGCATCGCTCCCATTCAGGTTGTCATAATCCCCGCCGCCCAGCACAAGGAGGGCGTGCTGGAGAATGCCAACGCGCTCAAGAACCGTCTGGCCGCCGCAGGCATCCGCGTCAAGCTGGATGATAGCGACAACTCTGCCGGCTGGAAGTTCAGCCAGTACGAGATGAAGGGCGTGCCCGTGCGTCTGGAGATCGGCCCCCGCGATATCGCGAACAACTCCTGCGTGCTGGTCAGCCGCGTGACCCGCGAGAAGAAGTTCGTCTCCCTGGACAACATCGAGGCCGAGGTCAAGACCATGCTGGATCAGGTACACGACGAGCTGGTCGCCCGCGCCGAGAAGAACCTGGCCGAGAAGACCTTTGTTGCCCACAACCACGAGGAATTCCTGGACATCGCCGCCAACCATCCCGGCTACATCAAGGCCATGTGGTGCGGAGAGAGCGCCTGCGAGGATCAGCTCAAGGACGAGACCGGCGGCGTGAAATCCCGCTGCATCCCCTTCGGCGAGCACGAAAATCCCTCCGACGTCTGCGTCTGCTGCGCCAAGCCCGCAAAAGCTCTGGTCGTCTGCGGCCGTCAGTATTAATCGAAATCTTAAAAAGGGAGGGCGACCGCTCTCCCTTTTGGTAAATTGGGGTTTAGCGGAGAGCGGGAGAGCGCCCGGGGAAAAACTTCTTGAAAGAAGTTTTCCCCAGACCCCTTTTCAAGAACTTTCAAAAAGGATTATTTATGAATACTTTTTTGAAAGTTTTTGGGAGTCCAGAACCCTTTTTTCAAAAAGGGTTCTGGTGGGGTTCAGGGGTGAAACCCCTGCCCTAAAAACCCAAATTTAAAATCCCCCGGAAAGGAGCGTCGTGCGACGGCAGTCGATATGATCGAAAAAATCAAAATATTCCTCACCGACGCTCTGCGCCGTGTGGATTGGGTACTCCTCCTCTGCACCACCGTCCTGTCGGTCATCAGTCTGGTGACGGTATACGGTGCGGTGGACAACTTCGGCATGAGCAAGCTGAAGATGCAGTTTGCCATGACCGTGCTGGGTGTGATCCTGACCTTCGTGGTAGCGAATCTGGACTACCACGTCATCCTGGATCGACTGTGGCTCATCATGCTCATCTTCTCAGTGGGCATCCTCGGCCTGACTCTGGTGGCGGGCGACACCGGCGCGGGCATGGAGACCAACAACAAAAGCTGGCTGACCATCCCCGTCATCGGCATCGCCATCCAGCCCTCGGAATTCGTTAAGATCACCTTCATCTGCACCTTCGCCAAGCACCTGGCGGCGGTCAAAAACACCCTCAATCAATTCAAAACCCTGGTGCTCCTGGGCGCCCACGCCCTGCTTATCGTGGGACTCATTCTGGTCTCGGGCGATCTGGGCGTCGCTCTAGTCTACATGGCTCTCGTCCTCATCATGCTCTTCTGCGCGGGGCTCCATTGGGGCTACTTCGCGGCGGTGGGTGGCGCCCTTGTGGCGGCCTTCCCCTTCCTGTGGGACTATCTGGCCTCCTACCAGCAGGATCGCATCGTGGTGGGCTTCAACCCCGCGCTGGACCCTATGGACAAGGGCTGGCAGCCCCTGCTCTCCAAGCAGTGCATTGAGAACGGCGGACTCCTCGGCGTGGGCTGGCAAAGCGGCGGCGACTACGAGCAGCTCACCGCCTCCCACACCGACTTCATCCTGGCCACGGTCTGCGAGAAGTTCGGCTTCATCGGCGGCCTTCTGGTCATCGCCACCCTCGCGGTGCTGGTCATGCGGGTGCTGTGGATCGGCAGGCAGGCCAGCCACGACTACGGCATGCTCATATCCGTGGGTGTGGCCGCCGTCCTCATCACCCAGACTCTGGAGAACGTGGGCATGTGCCTGGCCATCCTCCCCGTGGTAGGCATCACACTCCCCTTCCTCTCCTGCGGCGGCTCTTCCCTGCTGGCCACCTACATACTCGTGGGCATGGTCCACTCGGTGAAGGCGCACAGGCCGGTAAGGCGGATGTGGGAATGAGGAAATCCACCGCGTGAGCGGACGGTCATATAGCAAAACGGCACTTCCCTTTATCCGGGAAATGCCGTTTTGCTTATGTGGGTGCTTATACTTTTGTATATGCCGAGGCTCCGTAAGCCTCCTGCATTTCGCGGGTTTTTTCGGCTTGACGATTGACCTCTTCGGGATCGTGGAAGGTGGGAACCAACTGCTTCATCACCTCGCGGATGCGGGGAGAGGCAACCTCGTATTCGGTCTCCTTGAGAACGGTGCGGAGCTTGTCCATTTTCTCCTCCATTTCAGCACGGGACAGGGGCTGATCCGCCTCAATGAAGATCAGGCTGTTCGCCGTCTTTTTCAAGCTCTCGGTCTTGATCAAAAGCTCCTCGTACAGCTTTTCGCCCGGGCGCAGACCGATCTCCACGATATCGATATCCTTGTACGGGGTGTACCCCATAATGCGGATCATATTCTCGGCCATATCCAGAATGCGCACCTGCTTGCCCATGTCCAACACGAACAGCTCGCCGTCTTGCGCCATAGATCCCGCCAGCATCATGAGACGGCTGGCCTCGGGAATGGTCATGAAATAGCGAATGATCCGCTTGTCGGTAATGGTGACGGGGCCGCCCTTTTCTATCTGGGAACGGAACAGGGGGATGACCGACCCGTTGGAGCCCAACACGTTGCCGAAGCGCACAGCGGTAAAGGCAGTCTGCCCCCCCCGCCGACACTGCACCACCATCTCGCAAAGCCGCTTGGAGGCGCCCATAACGTTGGTGGGGTTCACCGCCTTATCGGTAGAGATCAGAACGAATTTCTTGACGCCGTACTTTTCCGCCATATTGGCGGTGTTGTACGTGCCGAGCACGTTGTTTTTGATGGCCTCGCAGGCGCTATGCTCCATCAAAGGCACGTGCTTATGGGCAGCGGCGTGGAAGACCACGTCAGGCTTGTAGGCCTTGAAAATCGCTTCCATACGGACTTCGTCCCGCACCGAGGCGATCTCCACGGTGACCTTGAGTGTGTCACCATAGTAGCCGCGGAGCTCCTGTTGAATCTCATAGGCATTGTTTTCGTATATGTCCAGAATGATCAGATGGGCAGGCTTCAGCCCGGCGATCTGGCGGCAAAGCTCGCTTCCGATGGATCCGCCGCCGCCCGTGACCAGCACGACACGGTCGCGGTAGTAGTCCTCCAATTCTGCCGGGTTGATCCTGCTCTCCAAGGATTCCCGTCCCAAAAGGTCTTCGTAGCGGAACTCACGGATCAGGGGCCGCACCGCACTTCCGTGGCCATCCGGGGTTGTCCGCGCAGAAAAATCGTACAGCTTGACCGGATACCCTCCGTCGTTATACAGCTTGATCATGCGCTGGCTCTCCTCCGCGGGGAGATTGGGTATGGCAATGAAGACCTCTCGCACGTCCAGATTGCTCAGCACGTCCAGAATACGGTCATCCTCGGCATACACGTCCAAATCCGCGAGCCGCAGGCCGATCTTATTCTTGTTGCAGTCGATGAAGCAGGCAGGCGTGTAGTGAGCCGTAGGATTGGCACGCAATTCCTCCGCAAGATGAAAGCCTACCTGACCGGCTCCCACAATGGCGATATTCGCCTTTTTTCGGCCGTTTTCGTGCTCCCGCTTGGTTTGGGTTTCCCGGATATTGCGATGCTGATGCATCAACTGGTAGCCGAATCGCAGCACAAGGGTACTCAAATCGAAAAGAACCACCACAAAGAAGGTCTGCCAAAAGCCGATATACATATTGGCAACCCCCAGCGCATTCAGAACAGCCGTTATCAGCAGCGCCGACACGCCGCCCAGGCCATCCGCCGCTACCATGGAAAAATAGGCTCGCACGTTAGGATATCTCCACACGTTCCGATACACCGACAAGGAGAATCGCGCCAGCATCAGAAAAGCCAGCAATATACAAAAATTCGGCCAGAAAGCCAACCAATTTCGCTGCACGAAATTCTTGGACAGGACCACGAAAACAATGTTGACCAGATACGCTGCGATAAAGCAACCGACGTCGATGAGCTGAAGCAACCGACGGCGACTGCTCTTTGGCCGTTGACCGCCATCAGCGGCCGCCGACCTTATCCCAGCGGTATCATTTTTTTGATAACCCATGTTACGTTATCTCCTCCAAAGTATAAAAATCGTTTATTTTCTTTTCAATTCACCGGCATAGACCGCCCCGCAGCAGAGCCCGTAGGGAATGGTGTGGAGCAGGAAGGGCACGAGGATGGCCACCACCGATAGGGCGACCCACCCTGCAAGGCTGATCCGCAAAACAAAGGGTCTCACGAACCCTCGGCGGAAGCCACGGAAATAGCGGTTGACCTCGCTTACGGAAATCCCGTCGTGGATGAACACAAAGTAGCCAAAGCCCGCGCGCAGACCCGAGAGAAAGAGCATCAAGACTCCAAATGCGAGGCACAGAAGCAGGGATACACCGGTCAGCAGGTTACACAGCGAGGTGTGCACGCCGCGATTGGCCATCTGGGCAAATACCCCGGCCAGGGTGCGGTAGCCCGCCAGGGGCAGTCCCACCGACAGGATGGCCCAACCCAAAGTCTCCAGCCCCACCACCAGGGTACGGCCGTAGGCGCGGAGGGAGGTGAAGGGATGGAACACCTCGGACAGGGTGGGGGTAGCCGCCGTCACGGGCAAGCCCGACGGCATGGCGGAAACCGTTGAGCGGACGGTCATGAGGCAGGCTAGCCGCCACGTAGCGGAGGCCAGCGGGAGCACCAAAAGCAACGCCAGCAGTCCCATGAGCCCGTAGGTGGCGATATCCAGCCACAGAGCGTCTCCGACAATCAGGTAGCCTACCATATACAGTCCGATCGAGAGCATGTACACTCCCACCGCCGTTACCAGAACAACGATCAGGGAAAGGATCAGGGTCATGCGGTTCTGCGGCACCGAGCGACCGTCCAGAACAAGGCGGGCCTTCCGGCGAATATCCGCCGCACGGACCCGCCTACTGCCGGTTCGGATATTCTCCTGTTGTGTGGTCATATCCATAAAGCGACTCCTTTCCAATGAATCGGTGATCGGTATATGTTCAAATTGGGGG
>JAZSBH010000118.1:0-2870 GCA_045602325.1 Eubacteriales bacterium
CTTCACGGCAAACTGCGACTTAACAGCGCATCGGCCGTTTCGCTATAAGCGAAATGGCGCGCTGATCAGGGGGATGGATTTCCAAGGAAGGTACCGTGGGTACCTTCCTTGGACGGCGCCTCTTTTGGTACTTTTCTCTCGACGAGGAGAGAAAAGTACATAAGTATAGCTCGCCGTTAAACTGCAATTTTTCTAATTATGCAATCGCTTATTCCGAAACCAAAGGAAGGAGAAAACACATGACTGAATCCATTGGAAAAACCATCCGCCGTCTCCGCAAGGAGCGAGGCTTCACCCAGGAGGAGCTGGCCGAACGGCTGAACGTCACCTCCCAGGCTGTGTCCAAGTGGGAGAGCGAGAGCGGTATGCCCGACATCTCCCAGATCGTCCCGCTGGCCTCGGTGTTCGGCGTCAGCACCGACGTGCTGTTCGGGCTGGACAACACCTCCGAAACGAGCGAGGCGTGGGAAATTGTACAGAGTGCCCAAGCGAAGGAGGTTTACGGTCAGCGGGAGACCTATCTTGCGGCCTACGACGAGCTGGCCGAGGGGCTGAAAAAGTACCCAGCCAATCTTGTCCTATTGAACCATTACGTATGGTGGGGAGCGGCTCTTGCTTTGCCCGGAGACTGGCTGTACACCCCCGAGCGGAGCGAGGAGATTGCCAACGAGACCATTCGCGCTGCCAAACTCTTGATTGATTGCTCCCGGAATCCGACGGATATCATGAATGCCCGTCAAAATCTGGTGTTTCTGTATCTGGCGCAAGGGCAATTCGAGCGAGCCGCCGCCGAAGCCCGTCAGTTTCCCGTGCGCAACGGCTTTACTCTGTATTCCTTCATGGCAGACGTACACAGCGCCAAGGGAAACCACGAAAACGCCATTACCTGTCTGTGCAGTGATCTGTCGCTCACTTTGCAGGTTCTGGAGGACGATACCGCCCGTTTGGGCAATGCCTACTGCCAAAACCGACAGTACACCGAGGCTATCACGGTGTATGAGACCTTTTTCGCCGTGCTGAAGGCCATCTTTGGTGACAACTGCCCGCCCCCTTACCACGATTTCGATTCGGGAGACCTGTACCTTTTGCTGGCGTCCGCACATTTGGAAAGCGGCGACAGGGAAAAGGCCATGGGCAGCCTGGAGAATGCCGTCACCTACTGGATTCGCCTTCTTGGGGAAAGGAAACGGACAGAGGATAAAATTTCCTGGAAATCCTTGATGAAATCCCCCTTGCTGAAAAACACCGAGGAGATCACTTATGTCCAAGTGTCGGTACTCCGCGAAAAGCTATCTCGCAAGCTCCAAAGCCCCGAATTGGCGGCTCTGCGTGAGCATCCCCGCTACCAAAAGTTAGTCGAACTCGTTCGTGATCTCACCCTGTGATCCCCCTTGTCACATGGATGGTTCAGAGCACCCGCCCTCTCCTTGCGGGAGGGAAGGGGTTTTTCGTCTTTTCACAGCCTCGAAGCGATTGACAAACCGCCCCCATCTATGCTATAATGAATACAATAACCATTTCCCGAAGGGAAATGTTCCACAATTATTCATTCTTCAATATTCATTATTCACTTGAAACGGAGTTTCAACCATGCCCACCCCCTTCTCCCCCGCCGCCGTCCCTCTCCTTCTGGACTGGTATCACCAAAACCGCCGCGATCTCCCCTGGAGACAGTCCCGAGACCCCTACCGCGTGCTGGTATCCGAGATCATGCTCCAGCAGACTCGCGCCGAGACGGTCAAGCCCTACTTCCACCGTTTCCTGATTACCCTCCCCACCGTGGAGGCTTTGGCAGACGCCGACGAGCCCACCCTGCTCAAGCTCTGGGAGGGGCTGGGCTACTATAGCCGCGTCCGTAACCTCCAAAAGGCCGCCAAGGCCGTCATAGAGCACCATGGCGGCGTGATTCCCGCCGATTTTGATGCGCTTCTGAAACTTCCCGGCGTGGGACGCTATACCGCAGGTGCCGTGGCCTCCATCGCCTTTGGGATCCCCGTCCCCGCCGTGGACGGAAACGTCCTGCGGGTGCTGGCGCGGCTCATGGGGGACGACACCGACATTCTTTCCCCTGCCGCCAAAAAGACCGCCGAGGCTACCCTCGCTCCCATAGTCCCCGCCGACGCCGCGGGAGATTTCACCCAAAGTCTCATCGAGCTGGGCGCCCTGGTCTGTACCCCCGGCGAGCCCCGTTGCGGGGATTGCCCCCTCCGGCTTCTTTGCGTGGCCAATCGGGAAGGGAAGCAGAGCGAGCTACCCGTGCGCATCGCCAAGACCAAGCGCCGAGAGGAGGCACGCACCGTGCTGGTCATCCACCTCGGGGGTAGTGACACCCCCAAGATCGCCCTTCGCAAGCGCCCCGCCGAGGGGCTTCTGGGCGGACTGTACGAGTTCCCCTGCTTGGACGGTCACGCCTCCCCCGACGAGGTACGCGCCCACCTGACTGCCCTCGGACTGACCGCCACCGAGATCACCCCACTCCCCCCTGCCAAGCACCTGTTCTCCCACATCGAGTGGCGCATGATCGGCTACGCCGTGGAGGTGGAGTCCACTCCCGACAACGTGGAGGACTGGTTCTTTGCCGAAACGACCGAGCTGGACGAGCGGTATGCCATTCCGTCGGCCTACTCGGCGTATCGGCCGTATTGCTTTGCATAAATCAAAAACGGACGTCTGCCGTAAGGCAGGTGTCCGTTTTTGATAGTTGTGCTTGGGTGAATGTGGTATTTCAAATTTGGGTTTATCGGTGGGTTGGCACAGTCTTAAGGCTCCCTCCGGGAGGGAGCTGGCGCGAAGCGACTGAGGGAGAGTGCGCGAGTTAAAAGCCTAATTCTCTTTATCGGGAAAAAGCTTTTTACTCTATGTACGCGGGC
>JAZSBH010000119.1:0-28099 GCA_045602325.1 Eubacteriales bacterium
ATGGCACCTTGCGAGTATTATTTCGCCACCGCCGCGTGACGAAAATCTCCCCCTGCTGCGCAGCAGGGGGAGATGAAAGAATCTATTTAATTTGTAAATTCTTTTGTTTTTTGGTCTGTCTACTTGACAGGGGGCACATTATTTCGGCGGGGGTATTTTACGTTATTCTTCGTCAAGGCCTTCAAAGAACTTGAGCTGATCATTGGCCTCCTTGATCTGCTTGGAAACGGGAGGCCGCATACCCAGATGCTCGTAAGCCAGCTTGGTCACGCAACGACCTCGGGGGGTACGCTGGATGAAGCCCAACTGCATGAGGTAGGGCTCGTATACGTCCTCGATGGTGATAGCCTCCTCGCCGATGGTCGCCGCCAGGGTATCCAGACCCACGGGGCCGCCGTCGTAGAACTTGATGATGGCCTCCATCATGCGGCGGTCGGTGTTATCCAGACCCAGCTCGTCAATTTCCAGGCGATCCAGGGCAAACATAGCCACTTCTTCGTCGATCTCATCCTTGCCTTGCACCATGGCGAAATCACGGACTCGTTTGAGCAGGCGGTTAGCAATACGGGGGGTACCTCTGGAGCGGGAAGCGATCTCCAGCGCGCCGTCCTCGGTCATGGTGATTCCCAAAATTCCGGCACTGCGCTTCACAATCTCAGCAAGCTGTTCGGGGGTGTAAAGCTCCAGCTTAAGAAGCACGCCGAAACGGTCGCGGAGAGGGGTAGTAAGCTGACCTGCACGGGTGGTTGCACCGATCAAGGTGAATTTGGGCAGGTCGATACGGATGGAGCGGGCGGCAGGGCCTTTACCAATGATAATGTCCAGCGCAAAGTCCTCCATGGCGGGGTAAAGGATCTCCTCTACCATGCGAGGCAGACGGTGTATCTCGTCGATGAATAGTACGTCTCCTGCATTGAGGTTGGTGAGCAGAGCCGCCAGATCTCCCTGCTTTTCGATGGCAGGGCCTGAGGTAACCCGGAGATTGACCCCCATCTCGGCGGCAATGATACCCGACAGGGTGGTCTTACCCAGACCGGGAGGGCCATAGAGCAACACGTGATCCAGGGAGTCTCCCCGCATTCTGGCGGCCTCGATGTAGACCTTCAGATTCTCCTTAGCCTTGTCCTGACCGATGTAATCCTCCATCCGACGGGGGCGGAGGGATACTTCTGCCTCGTCACCCGCCTCATAGGAGGTGGATACGATGCGGTTTTCAAAATCCGTATCGCCTCGATCGGCATCGGTATAGTCAAAATCAATATCAAAATCCTTCATAAATCGACACCCCTTAATTCTTCATCAGTTTTTTGAGGGCTTCCTTGATGATGTCTTCAATGGACAATGCTTGGGTATCAATGCTCTTCAGCACGTTCTGTGCCTCTGCGCGTGTGTAGCCCAGAACCAGCAGGGCATCCATTGCCTCGGACATTTTGCCTCGTGCCGGAGCACCGGCCTCCTCGGCACGGTGATCCAGCATAGCGGCAGAGAGGTCGTCGTCGATGCTGGTCTCCTTCATCAGCTTGTCGCGAAGCTCAAGAATGATGCGTGCGGCGGTCTTGGGGCCGACGCCGTTGGCCTTGGAGATGGTCTTTTTGTCCTCGGTGCAGACCGCCAACGCAAATTTTTCGGGGGTCAGGAGGGACAGGATGGCCATAGCCGCCTTGGGGCCTACCCCCGATACCGAGGTCAGCATCTTGAAGGAGGAAAGCTCCCGCTCACTCTCAAAACCAAAGAGCTCGATGCCGTCCTCTCGGACAGACAGATATGTGTAGAGGGTCACCACGGGGGGCTTATCCCCGCGGCGGGGAAGGGAGCGAAAGGTGTTTTCACTGATGGTCATTTTGTAGCCAACGCCGCCCGCATCCACGACGGCCATGTTGAGGGTGGCAGTGACCAGATCGCCCTTGATGTAGTAGTACATAAAAATCTCCTTATGGGAACAGGGGTCGTAGTTATGGTGGAACGACCCCTGCGCGGATTGTGCATGATTCTATCTTATTTGCGGCCTTTTCCGATGTTTTTACGGGGCGCATTTTTATCCTGTCGGTCCACCTTTTCGGACTTGAAGGATTTCTTTGTAGCGGTATGCTCCTTCTTTTTTTGCTTTTCCACAAGATCAGGACCGCCGATGTCTCCCGGTTCGATCTCCGCCATATACTCATCGGACGCGATGGCGGGAAGCTCATCACCCTCGATCATCACCAGCTTGCGCAGGTAAGGGATCTTTTTGATGAAGGGGTAGATGATCAGGAGAACCAGATAAATAATGAGACAGATAATCGAAATGGTGATACCCAGAGCAACCGAGGTGGGCATATACTTCATTTCTACTTTGTGATCGCCTGCACCGTCGATATAGAAAGCGACCAAGGAGTTGTTGGCCTCGTAAATCTCTACTTTCTCACCGTCCACGTAGATGTTCCAGCCTTCGTCGTAGGCGATGGAGGTGAACATGAGCTGTTTCTCGGCGGTGGTGGTAACCTTACCGGTCAGGTGGCTGTCGGTGGAGGTGGAGTCGATCTCGTACTGGGTCTGTCCCAGACGCTCCATGGCATCTGCGAAGACCTCCATATCGATATAGTAGATATAGGAGTCCTTGGGCAGAACGTACAGGTTATTGGAGTCGTTGTCGATGGTGACCTTCAGATACAGGGAGCCGGTGGAGGACTCGCCCAGGGATACGATGCGGTTGGTCTCGCCGCCGCCGAAACTTCCGCTTCCGCTGAAGGAACTGCTTTCCTTGTCCTTGACCGCCAGCTTGACCTCGCGGAGGTAACGGTTGGGATAGAAGAAGTAGAGCTCGGTGTTCTCGGGAACCGTGTAGTTGTAGAATAGATTTGCATCGGCGGTCTTGTCCTCTACTTTGTAGGAGAGGTGACCGTCCGCCGTACCGGTCTTGATATTTTCCACCTCGGGGTCACCGTTCTGGGTAGCGGGCTTGAAGATCTGGACGGTCTCGTCCTCGCCCAGCATGGCGGTGATCATGGCGTTGAGCCGTTCGTAGGGATTGTCGTAGTCCTCGTAATCAAAGGAGATCCAATTCTCGGCTACGCCGTAGGCAAAGGAGAGGGCGTATGGATTGTAATATACGTCGTAGTTGCCGTTGGGCGAGAAATCCTCAGGATAGTTGTAATCTTCCTTGGTAAAGATGGGCTCTCCGTAGTAGGCTCGCTCATCCTCGTTGGAGATGAGATATTTGATGCCCAGCAGAGAATCGTTGACAGGGGTGCCGCCCAGGTATCTCGACCAATGTGAGCGGGAAGCATAGCCCATGCTTCGCAGGAAATCAATGGTATCGCGGTTCAGGGTAGATGTGGAGCAGGAGAGACCCTTGATCTTCAGGGCGAAGTTGTCGTTGGTCTTACGGAAGTAGGTCTTTTCCATGCGGTAGAATCCGTCGTCGTATTCCTGCACGGTATTGGTAATGGGACGGAGGGTATCGATCATGTTGTTATAGCGGGAGTACTTGGAGAAGGTCACGTCCTTGTCCAAGGCATTCATATCCGACAGACCCGACAGGAAGACCTCCGCGCAGACCACAAAGACCAGGATCATGGAAACAGTCTCTTTGCGGCGGGGAGTGACCTTACCCATGAGGCAAGCCAGAATGAAATACACGAACAGACAGCCAAGGGTCAGCCATATAGTAGCAAAGGGACGGATGACCAGCTTTTCATTT
The DNA here is from genome assembly GCA_045602325.1 of Eubacteriales bacterium. Classification (GTDB taxonomy): domain Bacteria; phylum Bacillota; class Clostridia; order Oscillospirales; family CAG-272; genus CAMEON01. The sequence goes on from JAZSBH010000119.1 coordinate 3,680, forward strand.
TCCTCTACCAGAATATCCGAGAATTTCTGAAGGATAACCACGTACAGACCGATGAATGCGACCACAGCCAGGAGGGCTTTGCGGGAGGTATACAGGATGTGATCAAAGGCGCGGTAGGCCAGGACGATGAGGAAGAAGCACAGCATGAAGCTGTAGCGGTAGTTGAGCCAGTTGGGCTTTTGAAAACCGTGCCAGATCAGGTCGACCGAGCTGGTGGCGAAGGAACCGATGAAGAACAGGATGAAGAACGCGGCCGCGATCTTTTCCCGGTTGGAGAACTTTTTGCACAGGAAGAAGGCGGGCGCCAGGATCAGGGTCAGCACACCGCAGTACACAAAGGGAAGACCCTCAGGGCGGACGGTGTCGTAGGAGGAGGGAAGGAACTTATAGATGAATTCGAACAGATCGAACTTTTGGGTGATCTCCCAGTTGGGGTTGGAGAATTCGTTCTTACCGAAGGACAGCGCGTACCGTGCCGACAGGATCGCCAAGGCGGCGATACCTACGCCCAGGATGGACCATACCAGCACACGTCCCACCGACTTGACGAAATGGTTCTTTTCGCCCAGGGGGTTGTTCTCATTGTTGCGGTTGTGAGCAAAGTAGTAGTAGAAGCAGTAAGCCGCGGTGAAGATGACCGCCATATAACCGATATAGAAGTTACTGTGAATGGTGATGGCCAGGGCAAACACGTAGAGGCGGAACTTCCCGTATTTAATGAGGGACTCGATACCCAGCGCCAACAAGGGCAGCCACAGCACGGCGTCGATCCACATGGAGTTGTGCTGCTGTACCACACAGTAGGCAGTCATGGCGTACATCACCGAAAAGGCGATGATGGCCAGACGGTTGGGCTCGCCTGCCGCGTGCTTGTGGAGGTAGATGCCCATGTTGAAGCCACAGAGAGCCGCCTTCAGCATGAACAGGATCAGAAGACCCTCCAGCATGAACCGCTCAGGGAAGAGGGCGAGCAACATGGCAAAGGGGCTGGCTACGTAGTAGTCATAAATACCCAAAAATTCGCCGCCCAGGTTGCGGGAGAAGGAGTAGAGCAGATCAGCTTCGCCGCGGAGAATGTCGTGCAGTCCCTCGTAGAAGGAGACGTACTGACCGTTCAGATCCAGTACCAGCACCGTACCGTCCCCGAAGGGATAGAGCCCTTTTGCCAGGTAGATGAGGTAAAAGAGCACGGCGGGAATGAGGGCGGCGATCAGCAGGTAGCCGTATTCGCCAAAGTATGTTTGCAGAACCGTCTTCCATTTGGGCTGCTTTCGAAGCATGCCGTTTTTGAGGATGGCGGGGACCTCCTGCACGGGAGGGGTAACGGGGGTAGTGGGAGTTGTGGAATCCATTTGTAAAAACCTTTCTTTGGGTGGAAAGTAGAACGGAGTGGGTCAGTTGTGTAAAGGCGGTCAGTTTTGGGGCTCGGAGGGGGGCTCGGGGGCGGGGATGAGCTTGCGGATGGCTCTCTCCAGCTTCACCCGATCCAGCACCATATCCCGTCCGCAGCCCAGGCAGATAATGCGTACCTCACTGCCCACCCGCATGACGCGGAAACGCTTGTCCCCGCAGGGGTGCGGCTTTTTGAGCTCCAGCGTATCCCCTACCTTCATTCGGATGATCTGCATGGCGCACTTCCTTAATTAAAATACTCCAATATATTATAACACAAACGAAGCGAATTGTAAACCACATTTTGGGATTCTTCACCGAAAGTTAACGATTGGGGAGAGAACTTTAGAAAAAAGAGAAGGGCAGAAAGCCGGGGGCTTTCTGCCTTGATGGTGTTAACGGGTTTTACATTTCAATGCGCTTGCGATGCCGGTGGGCTTTCAACATGCCGAGCAGACAGAAGAGGAACGGAATGGCAGAAAAGACAAGCCACAGGAAGGTAACGAAGCCATCGGCTGTAGGCGGTGTATGGGGTACACCCAGCAGATAGAAAACCATAAATTCCGAGGCGACGATACCCAAGAGCCACGCAAGTAGTTTTAAGAGGATCAATCGCTTTGTCAGAATATGCCCTAAGAGATACGAGTACGATGAAAGAATGATCAATGATAGAGGCATAAGAAGAATTTCCACTCCATCGATTGCAAACTTCTTTGCCAGCTCGGGACCAATCCCGTATGTGAAAAATGCATTGAAGAATAAGACGATAACACTTCCAGCAATCATAGTGATCCTTTGACCGCGGGTATTTCGGTAAAAGCGTAGGACGACTATATGACCCAACACCAGTATACCGCAGACAACCGTCCAAATCAGTCGGAATATCAGGTGGAAAGGAGCAAGCCTACCTTTTAAGAGAATGAAATCCAAAATTACAGAATCGGCGATAATGGCTGCAAAAAGCAAAAGCATAGCCCACAAAATGCTGCTCTTTTTTTGGATCTTGTTTTTATTAATTAGACGGCGCAGGATACAGAAATGAATCAAAGGGATACAAATATCCCGGAATAGCCAAATTGGTAGGATGATCCACTCCGATCCAAACACCCATAAGAGAAACGTACAAACCATGGAAAATATGGGGGCTAAGAAAAAGGAAAAAACAACGTTACTCATATTTACGGTAATACCTCCTATTAAATAAACGGTATCCAAGCCGTCTGTAGTCAAATCTTGTGTCATGGATGTCAACGAAATCAAGCAAACACCTATGACAAGAAAGACACAGGCTGCTATTGATATCCATTTTACCCACGGCTTTTTAGAGTGTTTTGCGATTCGTATATCAGGCGCTGCCTCAGCAATCAGTTTGAGATCAATATGGCCAATAGCCTGTAAAAGTTCCATATGTGTCATAAATCAAATCCCTCTCTCTTTAGAAATTGCTCAAGCTTTCTCCGCGTACGGAGTAGAAGCATGGTCACGGTGCTTTCCTTTAGGGAAAAATCCTTGGAGATGTCGGATACGGGGCTCATGTAAAAATATCGTCGCACGAAAACTTGTCGTGTACGCTCGGGTAAAGACCATAAAAAGCGGCTGAGTGAATCGGAGAGAGCCACACTGTCTCCAATATCTAAGCTGTCCCGCTCAGACACACAATCGGAAAGTTCTTCCAGGACAAGGGTCATCTGTCCTCCTCTTTTTTGGGTGTGCTGTGCTCGGTATGCATCAATTGCCAGCTGACGACTGATGGTACCTAAATAGGGCTTAAGAGGATCGGGACGGTTGGGGGGAATCGTATTCCAAGTTTTCAAATATGTGTCGTTTACCACCTCTTCTGCATCTTCGTTGTTGTAAAGGATCTGATAGGCTATGTAATGGCAGTACCGTTCATATTTTTTGGCAGTTTCGGATATAGCTGTTTCCGAGCGAGCCCAGTAAAGATCAACGATGTCTTTATCTTCCATGTTGTTTTTCTCCTTTCTGATTTTCTGATTTGATTCCTAAGCCCTTCACTCTAATAAACGATAAATTCAAGCTACACACCACACGTTTATAAAAATATTTGGAATTATTATAACATTTTGTTGTAAAATTGTCAATGTCTATTGACAAACTGCCCCTAAAACAGTATAATATTCACAAACTATTCTCCAATATTTGAAAGGAGGAACTACCTATGAAGCCCCTCTATTTCCGCATTTTCTGCCGCCTTCTGGTGACCCTTCTTCTCTGCGGTCTGGCTGTTCCTGTGGTTCTGTCTGTTTCCGCCGCCGAGATCAATCCCGACAAGACGAGCGAGCCTCAACCTGCCGAGCGGGTCAGCGGTGACTACGCCTTCGTCAGCGACCTCTATTGGATCACCAACCAGGCCTACAACGGCGGCTCCGCCATCCGCGACGGCAACTGTGCGGGGGAATACATCTGGAGCTGTGACCTAAAGCGCTGGGACAAGGGCGTGGGCATCCACGCGGCCTCCGGCTCTTACAACGCCTATGTGGACGTGAACATCGAAGGCTTGGGGTATACCAAATTCGCTACGTGGTACGGCGTGTGCGAGACCCTGTCTGGCAACGATATCTCCATGGCCTGCATCAAGTTTGCCGTCTTTGGCGACGGGGATATGCTCTTTGAAAGCGAGGCTATGCGCTACAATCAGCCCTTTGACTACACCGAGGTGGACGTGACGGGGGTCAAGACCCTGCGTCTCGCCATTGCAGGAGCACCCGGTATCGCCGGTGCCTGGGGTATCTGGGGCGGCGCCGTGCTGTCCAAGAGCGGAAACCTGGAGGACGTGACCTTCTATGAAGAATTGGTTATCCAAAATCCCACGCCCGACACGGAAACATCCACCGAGCCCATGACCGAGCCTGTCACCACCCCCGTGACCGAGCCCGCCGCCGAGCAACCCACCGAAGCCCCCACGGATGCTCCCGTGGAGTCGGTCACCGAGTTGGAAACGATCGGTGAGAGCACCACCCAAGCCCCCAAGGGAGGCGGCTGCGGCGCCGTGGCAGGCAGTACGGCCTTGCTGATGGCAGGTGCCGCCGCACTGGTGCTGAAAAAGAGAAAGGAGGACTGAACCATGCGAAAGTCTTTGAATCGATATTCGATCATCCGAATTCTGTTTTTGCTGACGTCCTGCCTCCTTGTCGGGTGCTTGATTTCCTGTCAAGGTACATCCGATGATCCCGTGACCACCGATACCCAAGCGCATGAACAGCCAACCGAGGAGGGAACCATCATGACCGAAACCACTACCGAGACCGTGACCGAGGCTCCCGAGATCTTTTCCCCCGATCCCGAGCGCGCTGTTCCTACATATGATGCGCTCATGTCAGATCTCTCTACATTCCCCTTTACGTTCAAATATGCGGGGACAGAGTATGTCGGTTTTGCGGGCTTTTCCTTGGAATCCGAATCCTATGCAAATGTGGAGCGCGGCGTGGAATCTACCCTGATCCTGCGCCATCCCGACATTCCCGCTGCCTTTAAGCTGATTGCTACCGTCTATCCGGAAGAATCAGCCTATGAGTACGTGGTCTACATCACCAACGACAGCGATGCGAATACCGATACCTTCTCCCAGCTCTTTTTCAACGTAGAGTTTGTGGGTGATAACCCCGTTATCAGCGGCATTAAGGGAGACGCCCAGGGGCAGAATTATACCCCCTATGAGCACGATCTGTCCGACCGTAACCGGTACAGCGACGTCTGCACCACAGGACGTCCCTCCCACGGCGTGTTCCCCTACTACAATCTTTCCTACGGCAACGGCGGTACCTTCATCGCCGTCGGCTGGCCGGGAAACTGGTCTGCAAAGTTCAACTACTCCAAGAATTCCAAGACCACGACTCTTCAGGCAGGTCAGGCAAGCATCAAGACCTATCTCGCTCCCGGTGAGACCATCCGCACCCCCCTTATGGGTTTTGTGGAATACGAAGGCTTGACTCCCGATGAACAGACCAACGCCTGGAGGCATTACTACATCAACGACGTCATGCGAAAGATCGATGGCGAACTAACCCCCGTCTACACAGGCGTCAGCTCGGGATGCTCGGGTACTACAACGAACAAATTGCTTCTTATGCTCAGTACCCATTACCAAAACGGAGTTTCCCCCGAATTGGTCTGGCTGGATGCAGGCTGGTATACGGGTGCTGACGGAGAGGCGGTCGGTTGGCCCCAGACCGGCTCCATGGATATGGATCTGAACCGTTTCCCGGATGCCATGTCCTCCATCGGACAGTTTACCTCCTCACGCAATATGCGGATGATGATCTGGTTCGAACCCGAAAACGTTCGCTTGGACAAGGCTGCTTTCCTGGCAGGTCAGGAGGGCTTCAAGGAGGAATGGCTGCTTCCCAAGACCATGGAAGGCACCTGGCTTGAGGGTTACCTCATGAATCTGGCGGATCCCGACTGCGTGGAATGGGTGTTCAATAAGATCTGTAAGGTGATTGACGAGTCGGGCGCTACGGCTTTCCGATCGGATTTCAACAGCGATCCCGCCCCGTCCTGGACAGCCGCTGAATCCAGAGATCGCAAGGGCATGACCGAAAATCTATACGTACAAGGCTATCTCTCGCTGTGGGATAAGATCATCGAGCGATACCCCGGCATCTATATGGATTCCTGCGCCTCGGGCGGCGGACGGAACGATCTGGAGACCATGAAGCGCGCCGTTCCCCTGCACTACACCGACTGGTTTGACGGCAATCATGAGGACTACGACATGAAGGGTAAGATGACCCAAGCCCTCTTTGCCTGGTTCCCCTACTTCAAAAACGAGATCTACGAGACCACCAATATGTATAAGGTGCGTATGAACTACGCTCCCTTGTCTCTTATGAACTTGAACGGTTTGCTCTATAAGGACACCGATTGGAGCCTGACCAAGCAGGGCTACGCGGAGTTCGAACAGATCCGGGACTACTTCTACGCCGATTACTATCAGCTCGTGGAATGGGAGGCTCAAGCCGACCGTTGGAACGCCTGGGAATTCTACGATCCCGCAACCTCCTCGGGCTACGCGTCCGTCTTCTGTCACGAGGCCACCGGCGATCTGTCCACGACGGTCTTCCTCAAGGGTCTTGACCCCGAAAAACAGTATACGATCACCGATTTCGACGGTCTCGTGGAGGTAACCGAGAGCGGAAAGGATCTTATGGAGAAGGGAATTACCGTCACGGTTCCCGAAAAGCCCTACTGCGTGATCCTGCTGATCCGTCCCGCATCGTAAAAATATCCGTTCGGAGCTGACTTGCCACCCCAAGTCAGCTCCTTTTTATATGCAAGATACGAATGAGAATTGTTTACAATGAATTTACCATATTTCGCGGGGGGATGAGTTGACAAAACAAGAAAAAAGGGATATAATATAAAATTGTAGTATTATGGCTATTTATGTTTTTTAATATAAGAAACCGAAAGAAAGGTTCTGTTATGGGAAAAGGATTCCAAAAATTTAAGCGAAAACTCCGGACGGGGGCCATCATACGCGCCTGCCTGTTCGGGATATCCCTCGGCGTGATAGCCGTGGCTGCTCTGTGGCTTGTTGCCAAAATGACGGCAACGGATCCCGACTTCCTCCGGTACGCCTTCGTTGGCGGTAGCGTGGCGGTACTGGGCTTTGGCCTTATGTTTATTCTGCTGCTGCCCACGAACCGGCGTGTGGCCAGAAAATTGGATAACACCCTGTCCCTGGGGGAGAAGGTGCAGACCATGTTGGCCTTCCGCAATGATACCGGTGACATGGCGGCACTCCAACGTGCTGACACCGACCGAATCCTGGCCGAGACACCGAAAAAAAGGGTCAAAGGGGCATACACCTGGCTGTTTATGCTGTTCCCCGTGCTGGCCTGCCTCTGTTTTGTCGGGACGATTATGGTTCCCGCCAAGGAGCCTCCCGCTCCGCCTCCCGCAGTGGATAACAACTTCTCCATTACCCCTTGGCAGGAGCAAGCGCTGAGGGATCTCATTGAAAAGGTCAAGACCTCCGACATGGAGGAGACCCCAAAGGAGGGCGTGGTCAAGCAGCTGGAAAGCCTGCAGATCAAGCTCAAGAACATCAAAAAGGAAAGTGTGATGAAGGAGACCGTGATCGCCACCATCGAGGCCATTCACGAGGTCGTTTCCGAGCACAACACCTACGATCTGATCGCGTCGGCTATGTTCAACAGCCCTTCCTCGTCGATACAGGATCTGGGCGATGCGGTGAATGCCCTCAAGCCTCTGTTGGTCGGTGAGTGGATGAACACGGTGGGCGAGACGGTCAAGACTGAGCCTGCGAACGCCGCCACGCTGGCCACGGGTATCCGCCAGGCGCTGACTCTTTCCATGGTGGATACCGCCAATGAGGTATACGCTGTGCTGAATGAGTTGGCTGATGCCCTCGTCGCCGTTACCGAGAAAACCACGACCGAGGAGATGGATGCGCTCATGACCGATGCCGAGGATGCACTCAACAATGCGCTCCATATCCAAGCTACCAACGAAGAGGTGGAGGACGATACCATCTACACCCTGCTGTCCATCTTTGGGATTAAGGCCTCCGAGGTTCCCGAGCATATCTTCAACGATCCCGACGATCCCCGTGCCGAGGGCGATTACGAACCCGAAGACGATATGGATCAGATCCATTCCGGCGGCCTTGGCTCGGGCGAGATGATCTTCGGCTCCAACGACACCATCTACGATCCCGACAAGGGAACCTACGTCACCTACGGCGAGGTCATCGACGGCTATTTCGCCAAGATCACCGAGCTTTTGGTGGACGGTAATCTCTCCCCCGAACTGGAGGAAATGCTCAGCGACTACTTCGCCTTCCTCTTCAACGGAACCAAAAATCGAAAATAAAGAATCCAACGGGAATAGCTGAAGGCTTCAGCATACCGAATCTACATACTAACGAGGTAAACGATCATGGAGACCAAGAACACCGTGAATATGGAAAACGTCAAGAAGTTCAACACTGCTGTCACCAATGTTAAGACCCAGCTCCGCCGCGACCTGGTGGGGCAGGACGAGGTAGTGGATCATGTCATCATCGCCATCATCGCAGGCGGCAACGTCCTTCTGGAGGGTGTCCCCGGCGTCGGTAAGACCCGTCTGGTGCGCTCCCTGGGCAAGACCCTGAATCTGCCCTTCTCCCGTATTCAGTTCACCCCCGATCTCATGCCCTCCGACGTGACGGGTACCGAGATCATCCGCAAGGACGAGGCAGGGAACATGAAGAACGAGTTCCGCCGCGGCCCCATCTTTGCCAACCTGGTGCTGGCGGACGAGATCAACCGTGCCACCCCTAAGACCCAGTCGGCTATGCTGGAGGTCATGCAGGAGCACAAGGTCACGGTTGCGGGCAATACTTATCAGCTGAGCGAGCCCTTCTTCGTCCTGGCCACCGAGAATCCCATCGAGCAGGATGGCACGTACCCTCTGCCCGAGGCACAGATGGACCGTTTCATGTTCAAGCTCATTATGAAGTTCCCGTCGGATAAGGAACTCATGGACATCGTCAAGATGACCCAGGTTACCATGGACGAGACCGCCGAGTGCGCCATGGATGGCCACGACATTCTGGAGATGCGTGAGCTGGCCGCACAGGTTCCCGTCATCGACGAGGTGCTGAACTACGCCGTCCGCATCGTGTCGGGTACCCATCCTGAGGTGGAGAATGCCTCGGATACCGCCAAGAAGTATATCAAGTACGGTGCATCCCCCCGTGCCGCCCAGGCGCTCATTACCTGCGCCAAGGTGCGGGCCCTCATGAACGGTAACTTCAACGTCTCTTATGCCGACGTGGAGGCACTGGCTTTGGCCGTTCTCCGTCACCGTATCAAGATAAATTATACTGCGATCAACGACAAGCTGACCGTGGATGACGTCATTGCCAAGCTGGTCAAGGAAACCAAGAAGTAATATGGCAAAATTTGAGATCAACGAGGAGCTTCTCTCTCAGATTGAGAATCTGCAGATGCTCCTGAAAAACAACGTAGCGGGTATGTTCGGCGGCAACCACAAGAGCCGTACCTACGGTTCCTCCTGTGAGTTTGCCGACTACCGCGACTACGTGGACGGAGACGACACCACCAAGCTGGACTGGAACGCCTACGCCCGATTCGATAAGCTCTACCTCAAGCTCTTCCTCGACGAGCGTCAGATGCACACCCGTATCTACATCGACGCCAGCCGTTCTATGGAGTACGGAGACGAGAAGAAGGCCGAGCGGGCACTGCAGCTGGCCGCGCTTATCGCATATCTGTCTGTGTGCGAGATGGACAAGGTTTCTGTTTACGTCATCAAAGATAAAGCTGTCCACGAGATCATACGCGCGATGGTCGGGAAGGAAGCCTTCCTGTCTTCCATTAATAAATTGGAGGAGATCGTGTTCGACGGAGACAGCTACATCAGTGAGGCCATCGTCCCTACAAACGTGGGCTTTGGCGACGGTCTGTCGGTCATCATCTCGGACTTCCTCACCGATAACGACTACGAGGCCGCCATCGACCACCTGGTAGGCAAACGCCGTGACGTGTTCTGTCTGCAGATCCTCTCCATGGATGAGCTGAATCCCCAAGCGCGGGGCAAGGTGCATTTCTTCGACTCCGAGGACGGCAACCGTACCTACCGCAAGGACATCGACCGCGAGATCGCCAAAGCCTATAAGCGTGCTCTTGAGTACGCCACGAGCCGCATCCGCGACTACTGCATGGCACGGGGGGCAGATTATCTGTTGGCTTCCGCCGAGGACTCGGCACAGAACATCATGTTTGAAAAACTGGTAAACATGGGGGTATTTAAGTGAGCTTCCTCTATCCTCTTGGATTATTAGGCTTGATCGGGATCCCGATCCTGATCATCGTCTACATAATCAAAAGCAAATACACCGAACAGACGGTGGCCTCCACCTACCTCTGGACTCTTTCGGAGAGATTCCTGAAGCGGAAACGGAGACCCAGCCCTCTGGCGGGTATCATCAGCCTGATTTTGCAGATCCTGGCTGTTACCATTATCTCTTTGGCCATTGCCCATCCCATTATCACGGTGCCCAATTCGGCCAATGAGTATTGCTTCATCCTGGACGGGTCGGGCAGTATGCACACCGACGCCGGGGACCCCGAAACCGCCATGACCCGCTTTGAGGCGGGCAAGCAGGCCATTCGGGATACCATTAACGACGCCATAGACGGCAGTCTCTTTACTCTGGTCTCGGTAGGTGATACCACGGGGATCATCTACGAGCGGCTGGAGGACAAGGAGCAGGCTTTGCTTCTTCTGGATGAGCAGATGCCTGCTTACAATACCGCCGACTTTACCGATGCCATCGGCATTGCACAGGGCTATTTCAATGAGAATCCGTCCCTTTTGACCTACCTGGTCACCGACACAGACTACGAGACTGCCGAAAACGTTGAGGTGGTCAACGTGGCAGGAGCGGTGGAAAATTACAGCCTCTCCGAGATCAACCACATGCTTCTGGGTGGCGAGTTGACCGTAACGGGTAAGGTCACTTCCTTTGAGAGTGACGTGACTCTGACCGTTGAGCTCTGTCTGGACGGCGGGGAAGCACCCGTTGCTACCCAAGAGGTGACGGTCAAGGCCGATGAGCCGTCCTCCTTCACCCTGACCGCGGATGCTGACGCGTTTTCCTCCATCACCGTCCGTATTGCCGAGGAGGATGCTCTGGCATACGATAACGAGTACGTAATCTACAATGTCAAAAGCGAAAATTCTTACAATACCCTGCTCGTCAGCGACAGACCCTTTTTCCTGGAGTCCATGCTGAAAAGCCTGCTGGGCGCCAAGATCGACGTCATGACCCCCGAGGAATATGACGGTCGGGTCGGCTACGGACTCTATATCTTTGACACCGTGGACGCCTCCACCATGTCCTCCCTGCCCACGGATGGTACCGTCTGGCTGGTGAACGTCAACGGCAGCGTGGAGGGGGCGGGCTATACCGTCCAGGGTGAGGTGACGCTGGATAAGGCCGAGACGCTCTCTCCCGCCACGTCCTCCTCCACGGCGACGCAAGCTCTTGTCGCGGGGATGAAGGGCAACGATATCTTCGTCACCCGTTATATCAAGTGCGGCTTTTATCGCAACTTTACCACACTCCTGTCCTACAAGGGCAATCCCGTTGTCTTTGCAGGCACGAACGAGGTAGGCTGCCGCGAGGTGGTCGTGGCCTTTGACCTCCACGACTCCAACCTGCCCCTGCTCTTTGACTTTACCGTGCTCATGCGGAATCTGGTGAACTATTCTTTCCCCGATATGATCGACGCGACCACCTTTACGTGCGGTGAATCTGCCACGATCAACGTCGTCACCAACTGCGAGAGCATCCGCGTGGAGAGCCCCTCGGGAGAGGTGTCCTACCTCAAGACCGACGTGGCCGCCGATACCATTCATTTGAACGAGGTCGGCGTATATAAAGTGACCATGACGGTGTCGGGCTCTGCCCGCGAGTTCTGCATTTGGTCGGCCATGACCGCCGCCGAATGCGACCCCACCGTTACCCAAACAGCGGTATCCCTGCAGGGTACTGCACAAAGCGAGGGCTTTGACGGTCAGTTTGATCCCCTCATGCTCCTCTTCATCGCGCTGGCGGTGATATTCTTGGCAGATTGGATGGTGTACTGTTATGAAAAATATCAGCTTCGATAATCCCTATCTGCTCCTCGTCATCATTCCCCTGCTCCTCTGTATCCTGGTTCCCATCATCATTGCCATCCGCAAGGAGAACAAGAGCAAGAGCGTATTCATCTCCCTGGCTCTGCATATCCTCATCTCAATCTGCATCACCTTGGCACTGGGCGGTATGATCTATACCACCGTCATGACCGAGACCCAGGTCATCGTGGTGGCTGACGTGTCCTACTCTGCCAACCGCAACCTGGACGAGGTGGATGAGCTGATCCGGGAAGTCAAGGAAAAACTCCCGAAGAATGCGCAAATGGGCGTGGTGGTTTTCGGTAAGGACTGTAAACTTCTGACCGGCTTTGATGCAGAATCCCTTACCACCGTGAAGGGAAGCGGTGTCGATGAGAGTGCTACCGATATATCCCAGGCTCTGGACTTCGCCGTGGAGCAATTCGGGGAAGGTGTCATCAAGCGCATTGTCCTCATTACCGACGGTAAGGAAACTCACACCGACGCGGCCGGAAAGCTGGTCGTCGCCGTGGAGAACGTCTACGCGAACGATATTTACATTGACGCGATCTATCTGGATAACAATCTCCGTGAGGATGCCAAAGAAATCCAGATCTCCGACGTGGAGTATGCCGCATCCACCTACATGAACCACGAGGCCACCGCCGACGTGCTCATCCAGTCCAGCTATGATACCAATGCCATCGCAGTTCTCTACGTGGAGGGCGAGCGGGTGAGCAATCAGGCCATCAAGCTGTCCAAGGGCTACAATGTCATCAACATTGATCTGCCCACGGGCTCCACGGGCCGCTACGACTATCGCGTGGCCGTTACCGCCGACGGTGACTACTGTACCACCAACAACACCTACGATTTTACCCAGACCATCGTCAGCAGTCTGGAGGTGCTTCTGGTCTCCCGGGACGAGGCAGACCTGGAGCGTGCCCGAGCCCTCTACGGAGACGACGCCAATATCGACGCGTACATCAAAGATCCCAACGTGCCCTGTACCGTGGAAGAACTCTGTAAATACGACGAGATCATCCTCTCCAACGTGGACGTCCGCGAGCTCAATAACGTCACCGCATTCATCGACGGTGTGGAGAAAGTGGTCTCCCGCTTTGGCAAGAGTCTGGTTACCATGGGCGACCTTCGGATCCAGAACAAAACCGATGATATTTTGAAGGATCTGGAGGATATGCTCCCCGTTAAGTACGGCAACAGCGACCAGGATCCCAAGCTCTACGCCATCGTACTGGATACCTCTCGCAGTATGCAGAACTTCTCCCGCCTTCGCATCGCCAAGCAGGCGGCCATTCAGCTTTTGAATATGCTGGATGACGACGATTATGTGATGGTCGTCACTTTTTGGGGGGAGATCAACGTGCTCCAAATCCCCACGAAAGCCTCCAATCGAGAGGAGATCGCCGCGCTGATCAATGCCATTGAGCCCTACCAAGGCACCGTTCTGGGTACAGCCCTGGACAAGGCCGGTGAGTTCATGATCGGCATGGACTACGATGAAAAGCAGATCATGCTCATCTCTGACGGTATGTCTTATACCCTGGAAAGCGACACGCCTGCCGATGTAGTGACGAAATTGAAGGATCATGGGATTACCACCTCGGTTATTCATCCCGCTGCCCGCGAAGAAGGAATTGCGACCTTGAAAGGCATTGCCGAAGCAGGCGGTGGCTCTTACTTTGAGATCAATACCGAAGAGAACCTTCTGGAGATCATGTTTTCGGAAATCGCCGATGATCTGACTGAGTCGGTCATCAGAGGCCGCACCCCCGTCCATATCAAGCGGGAGAGCGACGCGGTTCTGGATGGTCTGGTTTCGCTCCCTGACGTTATGGGGTATACCTATGCCAAGGCTAAGGCCAGCGCTACCACCGTACTGACCGTGGAATACGTCAAATCCGGCGGCAATATCGTGGAAGCCCCTCTTTACGCATACTGGAACTACGGAAACGGCCGCGTGATCACCTTCACCTCCACCCTCACGGGTGAGTGGGTGGATACCTGGCAGAACGAGAGCGGTGACCGCTTCTTTGAGAATATCCTCACCGCAAATATTCCCGCCGAGCGGATCGACTATCCCTACACCATCGGCGTGGAGTACGACGGCTCCTATTCCGAGGTGGAGATCATTCCCGTGACTCTCAATCCCAACGCCACCACCGACGTGACCGTGACACTCCCCGACGGCACCGAGGTCACCGAGCGTCTGACCTTTGATTCCGCTCGCTACTTCTATCGCTTTGAAACTCCCTTGCGCGGGCGATATCTCATCCATATTACGTATACCTACGGAGACAAGTCCTTTGAATCCGAGGCCGCCTTCCATATCGGCTACCCTCCTGAATACGACTGCTTCGCAGTCTTTGATCCTGCCGCTCTTCACGCTGCCATCCGCAACCGCGGTACGGTCAGCGAGGGCGTGATCCCCTCTCTGGAGAACGACGATAAAGAGGTGGCGACCTACGTTGTCCGTTTCATTGCACCCTTGATGATCGCGGCCGTGGTGCTCTACGTCATCGACATCATCATCCGCAAGCTGAAGTGGAACGACATCAAGAGCTTCTTCGGAATCAAGCAAAAGAAAGGAGGAAGCAAGTGATATGAAAAAGAAGGCTTATATCATCACGGCAGCGCTGTTGGCGTTGCTCCTCCTGCTCCCGTCTTGCGGTGAGTTCAACCCGGCGGTCAATACCCCCGGAAACCGTCCCGGCGACGGGGAAGAGACCACCGACAGTACGGTGGTCACCGATGAGGAAGGGAATATCGACGAGAACCCCTTTACCGTTACCCTGACCGTTGACGGAAGAGTCTACATCCCCTCCGAAGAGACGCCTATATCGGTTCAGTGGAACGACGGTTATTCGGTTCATACCGCTGAGATCGGCTCGGACGGCGTTGCCCGCGTGGGCGGCCTGGACGGTGATTACCGCATCCGCCTCACGGCGATCCCCGATGGTTACACGTATAACCCCAACGCCTATACCGCGACCAACAATAACCGCAATATCGAGATCGAGCTCCATAAGATCGTCACTACCCGCGGTATGGGCGATCAACTCTATAATTCCATTCAGATCAAGAATACGGGACTCTACTGTGTGGAGCTGACGAACGCGACTCACGAGGTCTTCTATGAATTTGCGCCTCCGGAAAGCGGCACCTACTCGGTGGAGGCCTGGATGGATACCATTGACAACAAGGTGAACCCGCAGGCCAAGTATTACGGTGCCAACGCCTTCTTCAAGCAACTTCAGTTTGTTGCCGACGACGGCGGTGCCGAGGGGACGTATACCAAGAATTTCAAGCTGGACGTGGAGATCGCCGACGAGATGATCTCGCAAAACGGTCAGGTCACCTTCAGCTTCGGCATCCTGGCGACCTCAACGGATAACGTATATCCCATCAAGGTCTACTTCTCCATCACGTTGGATGGGGAATTCTCCTTGAACCACACCGAATCTAAATTGATGTATCCTTCCGACGAGCATCTGGCGCGTGCACCTGAATACGACCCCTCCAAATATGAGTTTGTGGGAGCGGAATTCGCCCAAACCGTGGGAAGCAATACCGCCAACGTCTTTGACGGCAAGAACTATAAGCTCTGGCCCATCTCGGAGGGCGGTGATAACTACTACCACCTGTTCGACGAAGCCAAGTACCCCGAGACTCACGGTTACGGTCCCGTCCTATACGCATACGTCGATCAACCCTGTCGGTTTATGGATGCTTCCTTTACCACCGTGGAGATGCGAGGCAACAAGGCATTGACCGTATCGAACGGAACCGAGAATTACAAGCTCTTTATCGAAGGATTTGGCGGTCTGATCGTGGATCCTCCCGGAGACAACGGCCCCTACTTCTGTGTGACCAATTGTCCCTGCCGCGAGAACAACGAATGCGAGAGTGCCCAAAAGGGATTCTCCAACGGCGCCTGTACCGATGCATGTGAAAACTGTCACGTGGATTGCCGCCGCTGTCCGGAGGAAGCCTTTGGCATGAACGGCTACAATGCGTATTGCAACTCCGACGGCGTAGCCGCCGTTACCGAGGAGCTCAAGCAGTTTCTCCAGAAGTACAGTGTCAACCAGCTTCTGTTTTTTGACGGCAATGGATTCGTGGAGACCAACCCTTCGATTTCGGTCTACGCGGCCGAGGATGACCAATGGCTCTTTGCCTGCGGGTACTACAAAGAAAAATAAATTCGATAATATTTCAGGAGGTGTACCATGAAAAAGGTATTCACCCTGCTCCTCTGCCTGTTGCTTGTGCTAACGGTATTTACTGCTTGCCAAACAGAAGAGGTGCACATCCACACATACGCCGATGAATGGCGCTACGATGAGTCCAACCATTGGCATACCGCCACCTGTGAGCACGTGGACGAGATAGCCGATAAGGGCGCCCACGAGGATACGGATGGCAACGACATCTGCGATGTTTGCGGATACATCGCTGACCACACCCACAGCTTTGAGGATACATGGACACAGAGCGAGGACACCCATTACCATAAGTCCGCCTGCGGCCACAATGTGAAAAAGGACGAAGCCAAGCATACCGACGAGAACAACGACGGTGATTGCGACGTCTGCGCCTACAACGGCGGCCACGAGCATACCTATGCCGAAGAGTGGTCCAACACTGAGGACGAGCATTGGCGCGAGGTTGCCTGCGGTCACAGCATTCCTGTGGCTGACAAGGGTGTGCACGTGGATCAAAACGGGGATACCACCTGTGATCTTTGCGGCTTCACTCCGGAACACTTCCATACCTTTGACGAAGGCTGGACATCGGATGCCAACGGCCATTGGCACAAAGCCACCTGTGGCCACAACGACGTCAGGAAGGATGAAACTGCCCACGACGGCTATGAGACCGACGGCGTATGCGATACCTGCGCATTCGTTGTGTTCCGCCTGTTCAATATCACCGTGACTCTGCCCGAGTACGTCACCGTGACAGCACCCGACGGCAGCCATGCAAACACGTTCGTTGTCAAGGAAAATACCGACATTACCTTCCAACTGCATATTCCCTCCTACGCCGAGTTTGACAAGGTCATCGGTGCTGCTGTGGTGGGGGAACCTGTGCCGGAGAATGGGATCAATACCTACACCGTCAAGGTGGCGGGTGTCACCGCCGACACGAGCGTAACGGTGGTCGCCCATAAGATCTCGGCCGTAGACATCATCGTGGCAGAGGGGAAGGGAAGCTTGACCATCGAGGGAGCTTTCAAATATGCCTATGAGGATATTACCTTCACTGCGCCGGAAGCAGGTCGCTACGTGATCTTCTCCACCAGTGACGAGACGGTACAGTTCGGCGTCGGTGAAATGGGCGAGGACGGCTATCCCATCTACACCAAGGTATACGTTATGGATCTTGAGACCGCCGGAGACATGACTGTGCAGGCTCGCTACTTCCCCTGGGATGTTCCCGAGGGAGGTAAGTTGGAATACAGCTACGTTATTACCAAGGTGGAGGAATCCCTGACCCTCAAGAGCTTGGTCAGTGACGGATACACCCTGCCCACAAATGTGGATACCACCATCTATTTTACCGCGCCCAAGGCTGGCCGTTACCAAATCAGCTCCTCTGTGCTCGGTATGGCTTGGAATGACTACATCTGTAATTCCATTATCCTGGAGGCAACCGAGGATAATCAAACCATGTCCTTCACAGTACGCTACGAGATGAGCTCGGTCGCATCCTTTGCCTTTGACTGTACCATCGTTTCCATGGAGCCGGAGTCTATGCAGGTAGGTGAATATACGGTAACCGCCCCCTTTGGTCAGTATAAAGCGATCTCTGTTGTAGCGGATAAAGCCGGTTCCTACCGGATCCAAGCCGCCAACCCCTATTTCCGTTTTTATATCTGGAATGAGACCACCGAGACCATGAACGGCCAAGGTACCTCCTTCAATATCGAAAACATGAAGGCGGGCGAGAGCTTTGTTCTGTTCCTGGGACTGGATACCTTCGACTATACCGGCACCGACGACATCACGGATACCGTCACCGTCAGTTACCTCGGCTATATACCTCCCTATGAGAACGGCAGTTATACCGCGCTCACCGGTACACCGAATACCTATGTCAGCGAGTACGATGCCTCCTATTTCGTTCTGACCGCTCCTGCCGGTGCACAGATCAGTTTGGATGGGGAGACATGGCACGATTCGGTTGAGGCGTACTGCGAAACGTTCGGCTCCATTACCTACTGGGTCAAGACCTCCGATGGTTCGACCGAGGTGGCTGTCTTGGTTCAGCGCATTACCTACGAGTTTACCCTGACGGTCGGTACCCAGGTTCAGACCATGATCCCCGGAAAGGATTACACGGTTTACTTAACCGGCTCTTCCGATCCCGCCTACTATGTGGACTACATCCTGAGTTGGAACAACAGCGACGTGACAGCCGTTTACAACGCCGCGCCCATAACCTCGGGCGGCACGGTGGAGAGCTATTCCGATTATTACGCCATGATCATTACCTACACCGGAACCGAGACTGCGGATATTGAATTTACCCTGGTAGATCCCTATGTAGGCGGTGGCTCCGAACTCCCGGAGGTGCCCACCGACGCTACCCTGTCGGTCGGTGAGAATTCCGTGCTTGTCGCGGTGGAGAACTACTACTGCGGGGGAACTAAGGTCAGCTTTACCGCACCCGCTTCCGCTACCTACATCCTGTCGGCGGCTGACGGTGAGGAGAACGCCTCGGTGTACCTGATCAGCGCGAACGGCGACGAGGCCGAAATGGTCACCCTTCCTTACGAATTCACCGTTGAGGAGGGAACCACCGTGATCTTCAACGTATGTACCAACGACGTCATGTCCGTCACAGTCGATACCATCGACCTGGTCATCGCTATCAAATAAGTCGTAACGTAAAAAGGAATTGTCATGAAGAATTATAAGAACAGTATCATCTGCTTGTCGTTGTCGGTCATACTGGTGCTTCTGCTGGCACTGACCGCTTGTGGCGGGAACGAAAACACCGATACAAAGCCGGAGGGGACGACTGCGGGCTCACCTGTGACCGAAGCCCCCACTGAGGCTCCCATTCCCAAGGTGGAGGTGACCCTCACTGTACAGGATCAGGACGCAACCCCCATTCCCGATGCGGTGGTTACCATCCTTCCTGCCGACGAGACTGCCGAGTCCGCTACCCTTACCGCTGACGCTGAGGGAAGCATCACGGTCACTCTCCCCGAAGGTGAGTACACCGTACGCTTTGACGTTCTGCCCGAGTACGTTCTGGGTATCGAAACGCCCTTGACAGTCGCTGTCGGCATGGAACCTGTGATCTTGTCCGTCACCGATAACACCCCCAACGGCTCGGAGGAGCGTCCCTTCGTCATCAGCGAGGATACCGCTACCATTACTGTCCCTGCAGGTGCGACCTACCACTTCACTCTCTTTGGCGGCAATAACCGTACCTTGACCGTAGAGAACGCGAACGCCGAGATCACCTACAAGGAAACCGTGTATACCCCCAACGAAAGCGGGAAGATCGAGGTACGTATGTCCACCGATAATCCTCGCGATCCCTCCTTCTTCGCCCTGACCAACAAGGGCGAAGAGGCCTGTGAGATGACCGTGATCATCCTCTCGGATCCCGGTGCCATGGATAACCCCATCGTGATAGCGAATCTCGGCGAGGCGGTTACGGCCAACGTGCCCCAGGACGGTATGGTCTACTACAAGTGGATCGCTACCTCCACGGGTACACTGACGGTCACCTCCACCGATGCCATCAACAACATCAGCCTCAACAATCTTACCACCTCCCAAGTGTCCAATTTCACCGAGGGCAAGGAGAGTGAGACGTTGACGGTTTCCGAGGGCGACGAGATCACCGTCGTGGTGGCAGTTCTCGGCGGCGATAAGAGCGTCGAGTTCAATACCGTCACCTTTACCCTGACCATGGGTGAATGACCCAAACAAAAGCGCACGTCTTTCGAGGAGGGCGTGCGCTTCTGTTTGTCTACGGTACCGCTCAAAAGTGAATTCGTATGAGACATCCGCCATGTGGATCCGAACGCGAGATTTACAAAATATACATGAAATGCGGAGCTGAATATGGTATAATACAACTATCTGTACGAGGATCATCAAACCATGAAAGGAGGAGGCCGCAACCCGCATCGGCTCGGTATACGCTGTGAATACAAAATCAAAACACCTCTCAAGACTTACGCTGTCTACCACTCGTATCATCATGTTGAGTTTTCTCGCCGTGATCCTGGTGGGGAGTATTCTTTTGGCATTGCCCATCAGTGCGGCTGACGGAGTGGCCGTCTCCTATGTGGACGCTTTGTTTACCGCCACCACCTCCACCTGTGTGACGGGACTCGTGACACTTCCCACCGTCTCTACCTGGAGCCTATTCGGCCAGATCGTGATCCTGCTGCTCATTCAGATCGGAGGGCTGGGTACGGTCACCGTGATGGCCGGGTTCTTCCTGTTACTCCATAAACGTATGCGCCTTTCGGATCATCTGCTCATTCAGGATGCGTTCAACCTCAACACCATGACGGGGCTCGGGAGCTTTATCAAAAAGGTGATCATCGGTACGTTTGCCGTGGAGGGCATGGGTGCCCTTCTCTACATGACGGTTTTCATACCCGAATTTGGAGCCCGGGGCATCTGGATCTCGGTGTTCAACGCCGTATCCGCGTTCTGCAACGCAGGCATTGACATCATCGGTGAAAACAGCCTCATACCTTATGCGGTAAATCCCCTTGTCAACGGAGTGACCTCTGCCCTCGTTATCCTGGGCGGTCTGGGTTACATCGTCTGGTGGGATCTGATCCGTGTGGTGCGGCTTGCCGGAAAGCGCCGCAGTCTGCGCGCGTTCTCGCAAATGACATTGCACAGTAAATTGGCTCTTTCGGCTACGGCGATACTCCTTGTGGGAGGCGGTGTCATCTTCTTTGCCCTAGAGTATAACAATCCCCACACCATTGGAGATATGGGACTTTGGGATCAACTGCAGGTGTCCTTCTTCCAGTCGGTCACCACTCGTACCGCAGGCTTTGCCACGGTGGATCAATCCGCACTCACCGATGGCAGTGTGGTGGTGTCCTTGCTATTCATGTTCATTGGCGGCTCACCCGTGGGCACGGCAGGCGGCGTCAAGACCGTGACCATTGCCGTTCTCTTTGCCTCGGCTCTCAATACGGTACGCAACCGCGACGAGATCACCCTCTTCAACCGCCGCATTGAAAAGGATGCCTTGCGGAAATCCATCGCCGTGGTCAGCATGTCGTTTCTGATCGCCTTCGTATCCACCGTTCTCCTGGCGCTGGTCTGTGAAGCAAATCTGACAGACCTGCTGTATGAAACCGTCAGCGCTACCGCCACGGTGGGCCTTTCCCGTAATCTGACGCCGTATCTGAACGTATGGGGGAAGCTCATCATTACAGCGACCATGTACCTTGGCCGTATCGGCCCCATATCCCTGGCGTTTGCCTTCCGGATGAAAAACAAGAATACCAATATGATCACCAATCCCACCGAATCGGTCAGTGTAGGCTGATGAGGGTGTGGGTAGAAGGGAGTAACTATGAGTATACAGAAATCCTACGCCGTTTTTGGCCTCGGTCGATATGGCTTGGCTGTGGCCGGTGAGCTTTCAAACAGCGGAGCCGACGTGCTGGCGGTGGATATGAATGAAGCCGTGGTGAATTCAGCGGCCAACGAGCTTGCTCTGTGCAAATGTGCAGATATTACCGATCCGGAGGTCATCAAGCAACTGGGGATCGGGAACATGGACGTGGTCATTATCGCCATGGCCAGCAACCTGGAGGCCTCGGTCTTGGCAACCATGCTTTGCAAGGAAGCCGGGGTCAAGACCGTCATTGCGAAATGTTCCAATGAAATGCACAGCCGTATCCTGTCCCGCGTGGGAGCAGACAGAGTGGTGTTTCCGGAGAATGAATCGGGTATCCGCCTGGCCAAAAATCTGCTCAGCGCCGGATTTGTGGACGTGATCGAGCTTTCCAAGGACGTGGCCATGGTGGAGATGGAGGTCAAGCCGGATTGGGTAGGGAAGACCCTCGTTGATCTCAACCTGAGACGGCGATACGGGATCAACGTGGTGGCTATCCGACGCGGCGGAGACATTTCGGTGGGGATCGATCCCGAAAAGCCTTTTGCAAAGGACACGAAACTCATTGTCATCGGCAGCGCCGAAAAACTGGGAAAACTGAATCATAAATAATAAGGAGTAACACATGGAATACAGACAATTGGGAAATACCGGCCTATCCGTCAGCGCCATCGGCTTGGGCGGCGAGTGGCTGGAGCGGCATAACGCCGAGGAAGTCAAGGCTGTGGTGGACGCCTGCCGCTCGTACGGCGTCAATATCATCGACTGCTTTATGTCCGAGCCCAACGTTCGCTCTAATCTGGGCAACGCCATCAAGGGTGAGCGAGAGAAATGGATCATCGAAGGCCATATCGGCTCTGCCTGGCATAACGGGCAGTACGTACGCACCCGAAACGTAGCCGAGGCGAAGGTGGCCTTTGAGGATCTGCTTGCCCGTTTCCACACCGATTACATAGACCTGGGCATGATCCACTTCGTCGACCGCGACGACGACTGGAAGGATGTGCTGAATGGCGGTCTTATGGACTACGCCATCGAGCTTAAAAAGAGCGGTGCCGTCCGTCACATCGGTCTGTCCACCCACAGTCCCAAGATCGCCCGCATGGCGGTGGAGCACGGGGTTGTGGAAGTTCTGTTGTTCAGCCTGAATCCCGGCTACGATCTGCTCCCCTCGGAGGAAAACGTGGGACTGGCGGACGAGAATGCTCCCGTTCTGCGAGGTATGGACAAGGAGCGTGCCGACCTCTACCGTCTATGCGAGGAGCGAGGCGTGGGCATCAATGTCATGAAGTGCTTTGGCGGCGGACGTCTCCTGGATGCCGCACGCTCTCCCTTCGGTGTGGCGTTGACTCCCGTCCAGTGCATTCACTATTGCCTGACCCGCCCCGCGGTGGGCTCGGTAATGCTCGGCTTTGACAACGCCGAGCAGGTGCCTCATTCCATGGCCTATCTGACTGCTTCTGATGCGGAAAAGGACTATGCCACCGTCCTTGCCCAATCTCCCCGAGAGACCTACTACTGTCAGTGCACCTACTGCGGCCACTGCAAGCCCTGTCCTGTGAACATTGACATCGCCATGGTCAATAAGCTCTACGATCTGGCCACAGCCCACGGGGAAGTTCCTGCCACCGTCTGTGAGCACTACAACGCTCTGGAGGTCAAGGCCTCCGCCTGCCTCCATTGCGGGAAATGCGAGACCCGTTGCCCCTTCCACGTCCGGGTCACCGAGCGCATGAAGCGAATCACGGAGTTGTTTGAGGATCAAAAATGAAAAGGATCATCGACGAATTATATTCATACATTGAGAGGGAAGCATCGACACGGGCTTCCCTCCTTGTGGCTATTGACGGGCGGTGCGCCTCGGGGAAGACCACGGTTGCCACAGAGCTTGCCCGCCTGCTGAATGCCAATCTCATCCACATGGACGACTTTTTTCTCCGTCCCGAACAGCGTACCTCCGAACGATTGGCGATACCCGGTGAGAATATCGATCACGAACGTTTTCTGGCTGAGGTTTTGATTCCCCTGAAAGCAGGTGAACCGTTTTCATACCGCCCTTTTTCCTGTCACAGTCAAACCCTTTGTGACCCCATCGCGGTGGAGCCCCGATCTGTGACCATCGTGGAGGGCTCCTATGCTTGCCATCCGGAGCTACGGTCGTATTACCATTTACGGATCTTTTTGACGGTCGATCCGGAGGAACAGATGAGACGGATCCGGGCGCGGAACGGGGAAGCGTGGGCGGAGGTGTTCCGGAGCAAATGGATCCCACTTGAAGAGGCATATTTTCGGACTTGCGGCGTGGCAGAATCCTGCGGTGCGGTATACAGAACGGAATAGGAACCGGGTAGGGAAGCACTGAATTAATAAAGATGAATTTTATGAAAAAAGATGGAAATTTACAGAAAATGTGTTGCAAAAAATACAAAGTTGTGCTATAATATCACCGAGCATCCCTAAGTGGTCGTCTTTTGTTGACGACTGCAAAAAAAAAAATCAAGAAAGGAAGTATTTCAACATGAAGAAGCTGCTTTTCATTGCAATTCTCATGCTCGCCTTGGTGTTCACCGTTGTGGCTTGTACGACCCAGTCTGACAATCCCGACACCACCGCCGGCGAGACCACCGTGGAGCCTACTCCCGGCACTACCGCTGAGCCCGCTCCCACCCCCACACCCACTGAGCCCGACGAAACTACCGTCGAGCCCGAAACCACTGTCGCTCCCGTCGTAACCAC
>JAZSBH010000120.1:0-7616 GCA_045602325.1 Eubacteriales bacterium
GTTTGTCGGTGGTTGGCCCGACCCGTTTCCGGCCCTCCCCCTCTGGGGAAGGGGGACCGCGATAGCGGTGGATGAGGTAAATCGTAGAGGTCAAAACATCTTATTTGACAAAGCATATTGCCTCATCCGTCACGCCCTACGGGCGCGCCACCTTCCCCAAAGGGGAAGGTCATCTCGCTGCGCTCGAGAACGGGAGAAAAAACCGCTAACCCCCAATTTAATTCACTGCATAGCTTCCATCCGCCCCCATCCGAATCTCCGATCCAAAGAACTCGGTCAGCGCCTTGACCATATACTCGGTATCCCGCGCGCCGGCGGTCTCAAAGGCCGAGTGCATGGCGAGTTGGGGAAGGCCGATGTCCACGGTGTTGAGGGAGACCTGGGTGTTGGCGATGTTGCCGAGGGTGGAGCCGCCGGGCATATCGGCGCGGTTGGCGTAGCGCTGGATCGGCACGCCCGCCCGCTCGCAGACGAGGCCGAAGAGAGCGGCGGATACCGCGTCGGTGGTGTAGCGCTGGTTGGCGTTGTACTTGACCACTACACCGCCGTTCATGTAGACCGCGTGGTTCTTGTCCTGGTACTCGGGGTGGTTGGGATGCACCGCGTGGGCGTTGTCGCAGGAGACCAGGAAGCTCTGGGCAACCTTGCGTGCCATGCCCGCGGCGTCCAGCCCGCAGGTAGCCGAAACACGGTTCAGCACGTCGTAGAGGAAGGTGGAGGCGGCACCCTGCTTGGTCTGGCTGCCCACCTCCTCGTTGTCAAAGAGGCAGAATACGGGCAGGGAAGCGGGCTGGGCAGAGGCCTTACCGCTTTCCAAAAAGGCGGTCAGGGAGGCGAAGGCGCACTGCAGATCGTCCAGACGAGGGGCGGAGATATAGCCGTTCCACTCCACGCCGGGCTGGGGATTGTAGAGGAACAGGTCGGTGGTGAGGATGGCGTCCTCGGAGACACCGGCGGCATCGGCTACGCGGCGGCGGAGCATGCCCGCGTCGGAGGCTTCCCCGAAAAGGGGGATCATATCCACGGCGGCGTTGTAGGAGGCGCCCTCGTTGGCGTTTCGGTTCATGTGAATGGCCACGGCGGGGATGACGGCCTGCGTATCAGGGAGAGCCACCGTCTTGACGGTCAGCCCGCCCTCGGTGCGTACCGTGACCCGCCCCGCGATGGAAAGAGGCCGATCCAGCCAGGTGGCGCAGAGCATACCGCCGTAGCGCTCCACCGACAGACGCAGGTGACGACCGTCGGAAAGCTCAGCGTTCTCCTTGATCTTAAAGCAGGGGGAGTCCCCGTGGGCGGCGGTCATCATGAAGCCCGAAAAATTCCCCTCGGGCATACGGAAGGCGATGAGGGAGGAGCCGTTGCGGGTGACGTAGTAGCCGCGGCCTGCCTCCAGCGCCCATTCGTTGCTCTCGGAAAGGGGCAGATAGCCCTCGGCCTCCAGCATGGTCGCAGTATGAGCTACGGCGTTGTAGGCCGTCGGGCAGGCGGCTATGTAGGAAAATAACGCTTTGTTCATGGTGATACGTTGCTCTCTTTCTTTGGAGTGGTTCAAATTTTTGTTTGCAGGGCTCTGCCCTGCACCCGCCAAGAACCTTTTGCAAAAGGTTCTTGAAACTCCAAAAACTTTAATAAAGCATTATTTATCAATACTTTTTGAAAGTTCTTGAAGGGTGTCCAGAGGGAAACTTCTTTCAAGAAGTTTCCCTTTGGCGCTCCCCTATAAACAATTGATTAGTAGCTTCTAAGAATGGCATTCAGGGAGTCCGCAATGACCTGATCCTCCACCAGCTTCTTCATGAAGCGGAATTTACCGTTGGGGTTGGGGATGGCGCGGGTAGCGTCGGGCAGGTCGGGACGCTCGGGGATAGCGGCGTAGAACTCCAGATCCACGGGATCCAGCAGGGAGTAAAACTCACCCTCGCCCTCGGCGGCGAACTGGATGGCAGTAAGATCGTAGGAGGAATTCATGCCCTTGACGGGGAGATGCGTCCAGTCCTTGGTGTAGAGGTGGTAGGCCAGGGACAGGGGAGAAGCGGCGATGGTTTCGGGATCCTGGATGTGGTCGTAGCCGGTCATGACCTGCCAGCCGATGTGGAAGTCGGAGAGGTAGACGGCGGTAGGCCAGTCGCGGAAGACGATCTCGGAGGCCTTGTAGTCGCACATGACGTTGCATTCACGGCCCTCGGGAAGGATGGCGGCCATGCTGACCAAGCAGTTGACCTTGGCCTTGACCAGCTCAATGCCCGAGAGGGGGCTGATGTCGTCGGCCTCGCTCTGCAGGAGGGCGGCCAGGTTGTTGAACATACCGATGGTGATGACCATAACGCTGTTATCCTCGGCCTTGGAAAGAAGGTTGCGGTAGAAGGTCACCTCATTGTCTGCCTTCAGGGTGCCGTTCTTGTAGGCCTCGGAGAACTTCTCGGCTACGGCATCGTTGTACTTGTGGCAGGTGCTGTCGTTCATGAAGTCGGGGCCGCTCCACTGACCCAGATAGGGGGTCTCCATACCGCACCAGCGGCAGACGGCATCAATGGTGCCCGTGCCCGCCTTGTTGGAGGTGCAGTTGCAGATACCTATGATGGGGAAGCCGTACTTTTTGGCGTAGTGAATGAGGCAGACCAACGCTCCTACGTCGTCGCAGTCGGGGCCGATGTCGGTGTCGAGGATGACGGAGAGGGGCTTCTGCTTGAGGGATTCAAAGATGTGGTTCATGGTGAGATTCCTTTCTTATGTATAGATTTTTAATTTTTTTTGCTGTTGGAATGAATTTCGGTTGACCCGGTCGCTGACCCGGTCGCTGACCCGGTCGTTGACCCGACTTGGTTTTTATGTGCTTTTCTGTTCTTGTCGATCGATGGAGATGGTTCGATTGTGTTTTGTTTCAAATCGGGAAAACGTATCCGCGGAGGCAGGGGAGGACGGCGGTATCTACGCCGTTCAAAAGTCCCAGCACCTTCCCCTGTCTCCCGACGAAGCCGTCGGGGATAGCGGTGCCGTCGGAGAGGCGGAGGGTCAAGAGGTGCTTGTCGCCCTCGTTCAACCTACCCGCGGGGGTCAATAGATTCCTGCGCAGGAGACGGGTGGCCGCATCGGCGGGGAACGTGTAGGTGACCGTAGCGGTGGTTCCTGCGGTGGAGAGGGGCTTGATCTTGGTCAGGGCGGCGGGGAGAAGACCTGCTTCGGCGAAGGGCTTGCAGGAATCTCCCAGCACCAGAATGGAGTAGCCCAGATCGGTCAGCCGTGTCAGGGCTTCCAAAACGGTTGGCTCGGAGAGGAGCATGCGGGTGTCATCCTCGCTCATGGAGAAGACGGGGATCTGCCAGTTGGAAAATTGCTCGCACAGACTCTTCACCGAGTCGGGATTGAGGGTATGGCGGGACTCCTTGCGGGTGGCAGGGCTGTTCTCCTCACCGTCTGCAAAGTCCTCAACAGCCACCTCCACCTCCGTGGTGTCCATGACCATGGGACGAATGACACACCCCGCGCCGTAGTCACGGTTGAGGGCGGCGGACAGGGCTTTCAGACTACCCTCGTAGGAGCGGCGCAGGACGGGGAGCAGGAAGCAGGGGGATTCCTTGTGAACGGGATGCCCGGGGGTGCACCATTGGCGGTCGTTGGTGATTCCCAGCCTGTCGCAGGCTTCCTTGTCCTCCGCATGGGCGGTGACCGTCAGAGCGAGCAAGCCTTCCACGGGGGCTACGGTGATGACGGGATCCTCCACGGGGAGTCCGCGCTCGGCGGCGACACGGTAGATGCCGCAGATGGCAGATATGGCGGTTCCGTCGGTCAGCATATCGACGGAGGCGGCGGTCAGGGAGACGGATACAACCATATTCAGCGGGGTAACGCCGGCTTCCGCCAGGGTGTCCGTGACCGCAACGACAGCGTTTGCCGATGCGGAGAAGGCGGTATCTCGGCGGGGGATGGACACCGAGTGCGTGCTCACGAGCACGCCGGCCTCGGGGATTCGGAGGATCTGCCCCTCGTGGAGGGTAAGTGCCACCGCCTCGCGGCCGTTGGGCGTCAGGCCGTTCTGGCCGCAGACCGCCGAGGGCAGGCGGGTCATGGAAGGACGAATGGGGGAGGGAAGGCCACCATCTCCCTGTTCTGCCGACATGGGGTGGAGATATACCGACGCCATGGAGATCAGCGAAGCCGAGGGGAGATCGGCGGCGGGAATATCCCGCTTGTTTGCCTCGTCACGAATATGGATGACCGTGTGACCGTTGGAGCGTACCTGACCGCAGATGACCGCGGTGATCCCCAACGCTTTCAGGGTGTTGTTCATGCCCTGGACCTGCTTCAGCGGTACCCGCAACAGGTAATCGCAGACGCCGCTCTCGTCCACGGAGGGATAGGCACAGAGGATATCTACGGGGATGCGGCCGTTTCCTTGGCTGTTTGCCAACAAGCGGTCGGCGTACAGATCTGCGCCGGGGCAAAGCTCCAGCAGGGTCAGAAGCAGGGATTTTTGCGCGATAGCGCGGATGTCTCCCGAGAGGGGGTGGACTTTGTCAAGCTCGCCTGCCACAAGCGTCCGTATCTTTCCCAGCTCGGCATGGGGGAGGTACAGAATGAAGTCTCCTGTGTGGGAAGGGGTGACAGCCAAGGGATCGCCCGTTCGGGTCCAGAGGGTTTGGATTCCGTCACCAACCAAAAGGCGGGCAACGGGGGTATAGCCCTC
This sequence comes from Eubacteriales bacterium, assembly GCA_045602325.1. Classification (GTDB taxonomy): domain Bacteria; phylum Bacillota; class Clostridia; order Oscillospirales; family CAG-272; genus CAMEON01. The sequence continues at coordinate 4,685 of JAZSBH010000120.1, forward strand.
GGCAGATGCCACCGCCTCCTGCCACGGCGCGGACAGGAGCACCGTACTTTTGGGGGGACGAGTCTCGGTGCGTTCCAGGTAGTGTCCCGTAAGGGACAGCGCATCGGTCAGGGTACAGGGGGGCGCGGCGACGGCTTGGTTTCCGCGGAGGGTATTACCGACTCCGTGGAGCTCCCCGTGCTTCTGCATCATATCCGCCCAGGTTTCCGCTATAAAGGGACTTTTCGTGGTCAACTCACCCACGGCGATACGGGCGGGGGTATCCTTGCCGTGGCGGTCAAGGGCGTCCAACAGCCGCAATTCTCCCACGGTGGGGTCACGGCGGACGGTGTTGCAGAATAAGGATTGGATGTGGGTATAGGTAAACTCACTCAACTGCATCTCCAGGTCCGCATTCAGTTGCGGGAGCAGCTTTTTGGCATTACTCGTGCGGAGATTCCGAACCAGCATATCGTCCTTGGGGGCGGCGGCAAAGGCATGCCCCTCAGCAGGCGCGGATGCGGGTGGTTGGTTGGAAAAAGTGGACATAGAAACTCCTTATGTGTGACGGTGGGAGCTGAGTCAGCGGAGGATGGGGATGCAGACCAGGATCTCGCCCTCTCTGCGGAGGGGACGGACGGCAACCTCCGTACGGGGCAGGGGGCAGTCGGTGAGCACCTTTACCTCCAGAAAATCGGGGGTATGCCCCATGACGAATCCCTCGCCGCGGGTCTCGGGGAGGATGGTGAGGACCGTATCGGGGGTAGCCAATACGTCATCTAGAATGGCCGCACAGGATTCCTCGCTGATGCGGGAGAGGATGGAGACCCGCCGGTGCTTGACCGCCTCGGGGATCTGATCCTTCATGGTGGCGGCGGGGGTACCCTCCCGTTTGGAGTAGGGGAAGACGTGGATGTGCAAAAATCCCGCCCGACGGGCGAATTCGGCACTCTCGGCAAATTCCTCCTCGGTCTCCCCGGGGAAGCCCACGATCATATCGGTGGTGAAGCGGACGGCGGGGATGGCGGCGCGTATCCGCTCCATGGCGGCCTCGGCCTGCCCCGCGTTGTACTTGCGCCGCATCCGCGCCAGGGTGGCGGAGCACCCGCTCTGCATGGACAGATGGAAGTGGGGGGCAAGGGAGTGAAGCTCTGATATCTTTTCTACGAAGTCTGGGGTCATGACCGTGGGATCCAGAGAACCCAGACGGATGCGGCCGATGCCCGGGATCTTGTCGATCTCGCGGAGCAGGTCCTGCAGTCGGAGGTCGCCCAGATCTCTGCCCCAGGCACCCGTCTCGATGCCCGTGAGCACGATCTCACGGCACCCACCCTCGGTGAGTGCGGTTACCTCCGTAATGACGTCGGCCATGGGCTTGGAGCGGATGGGGCCTCTGGCGGCGGGAATGGCGCAGTAGGCGCAACGGGACTCACAGCCGTCCTCGATCTTGACGTAGGCACGGGCGCGGTAAAAGCGGGTGATGGACATGGGCTCGAATTCGCTGTCCTCCAAGGAGGGAACCTCGACCATGGGGGAGGTTGGCTTGACTCCGCTCGCCATCAATTCCCGAGCGATCTCGGCCACGCGGAGCTTGGCGCGGTTGCCTACGACGGCATCCACCCCCGTAATGGAGGAGATGCTCTCGGCGCGGGACTGGGCAGAGCAGCCCGTGACTATGATGAAAGCGTCGGGGTTTTGACTGATGAGGCGGCGGATGAGCTGGCGTGCCTTGCGGTCAGACTCGGCGGTGACGGTACAGGTATTGATGATATAGAGGTCGCAGGGGCGATGGGAGGCTTGTTGGACAAAGCCTGACGCCTCAAGCGTCTCTGCGATGGCCTCGGATTCGTATTGATTGACCTTGCATCCCAGAGTCAGGACGGCAAAGGTCGGGTGTATGGGTGTATTGGGCATATACGCTCCTTGGGTACAATACTTCACACTAATTGTACCACGGCAGAGGCAAAATGTAAATATATAAAGTGTAAAAGTTTTTATTTTCTCCAAAGAATTTGTCCGGAACTCTTGCAATATGAAAAAAAATAGAGTATAATAATGGGGAAGTGAATCAAACATCCCCAGACTTTGAAAACAAAGGAGAGTGTGACTATGAGTATCCTGCACATTGTTGATCATCCCCTCGTGACCCATAAGCTGTCCATCATGCGCAACAAGAAGACAGGCTCCAAGGACTTCCGCGAGCTTCTGGACGAGATCGCCATGCTGATGGGCTATGAGCTCACCCGCGATCTGCCCCTGGAGGACGTAAATATCGAGACCCCCCTGTGCAAGATGAAGGCCAAGATGGTATCCGGCCGCAAGCTGGCCATCGTGCCCATTCTCCGTGCCGGTCTTGGCATGGTGGACGGTCTGCAGAGACTGGTGCCCGTAGCCAAGGTTGGCCACATCGGTCTTTACCGCGATCCCGTTACCCACAAGCCCGTGGAGTACTACTGCAAGCTCCCCCACGACGTTGAGGAGCGTCTGGTCATTCTGGTGGATCCCATGCTGGCCACCGGCGGCTCTGCCGTGGATGCCCTGACCATGCTCAAGGAGCACGGCTGCACCAATATCCGCTTCATGTGCCTGGTGGCTGCTCCCGAGGGCGTCAAGGCCGTGCAGGAGGCTCATCCCGACGTGGATATCTATACCGCCGCCCTGGATGAGTGCCTCAACGACCACGCCTATATCGTCCCCGGCCTCGGTGACGCAGGCGACCGTATCTTCGGTACTCTGTAAGACGATTTTGGGGAGAGGGAAGATGCTTTCCCTCTCCTTTTTCAAGCGTAGTTGCTTTCAAATTGCAGTTTAACGGTCTGTTCTCCCGTTCTCGAGCGCAGCGAGATGACCTTCCCCTTTGGGGAAGGTGGCGCGCCCGTAGGGCGTGACGGATGAGGTAATATGCTTTGTCAAATAAGATGTTTTGACCTCTACGATTTACCTCATCCACCGC
>JAZSBH010000121.1:0-17809 GCA_045602325.1 Eubacteriales bacterium
ACATTCGTGGAGGTAATTCGCGGCCTCTGCCTGTTTGGATAGGAAGGCCTCCAACTCGTCGGCGGTGTAGTTGGGGATCTCGTCCAAAAGCCTTGTCTTAGCGCGGGTAACCGTAACGTTTGATACCTCTGCGGCATCCTGCACCGCAGGCGTCGGATCCTCGGCGGGCAGGGGGGCGGTGATTTCCGCGGAATTTTCCGCGGCAGGCTCTGCAGGTGTCTCGTAGGTTTCCCCATCCTCCGTATCCAGAACCCCGGCTCCCCGCCAGAATGCCAGGGAGGCTTCGATCAGACCGACGGAATAGCCCGTCCGTTCACAGATGCGGCTGATGCAAGCGTCCCGACTCTCCGCCACCAGCAGGTAAGGCTCGGCGCAGAGCAGGAACAGCACCTTGATATCCGCCTTGGTCGCCCGATCCAGCGAGCCCAGAGCGGCGGTTGGGAGGGTAGCCACACCCGTCCCATAGTTGATCTTGATATTCATGAATGGGTATTCCTTCCCTGCTTATTCGTTGGGGGTGTCGGAAAGATCGCTGATGCTGTCCTCCGAGGTAGTGAGCTCACCCCGCTCCTCCTCCGAGAGGTTCTCAAAGCGGGAGGCGATCTTGTAGTTGAGGATCATGAGGGAGTCGCCCAAATGGACGTTTTCCACCACGATCTCCTGGGGGGTATAGCCCAGCTCCACGCCCATGTAGTTCCAAAGTCCCTTGACCTTGCAAGCCACCAGACGCGCGGCGATGGGGCGTACCTGCTCCTTGGGACAGGTGATGACCGCAATATCCACCTGATGCTCGGCGCAGAAGGCCTCCAGGGAATCCAGAGGGAGTACGTCAATGTCCGCCACGGTCTGGCCAACCATGCCCTCGCCCGTGTCGAACATGGCGAGGATATCCACACCCCGCTTTTCGAACATGGACTGATGGACGAGTCCGCGGCCAAGATCCCCCGCGCCGATGATAACGGCATGGAAGCCCGCGCCAACCCCCAAAATCTCGCTGATCTTGGCAAAAAGGTAGTTGACGTTATAGCCGTAGCCCTGCTGACCGAAGCCGCCGAAGCAGTTGAGATCCTGGCGGATCTGGGAAGCGGTGACGTTCATCATGGCAGACAGCTCGCCCGAGCTGATCCGCATTTTGCCTTGGGTGATGAGCTCACGCAGGTAGCGGTAGTAGCGCGGGAGACGCTTGACCACGGCGGGAGAGACCGAGATGGGGTGATTGGTTTGGTTTTCCATGGAGGACTCCTTTCTTACACATAATCAGCGATAATCAGCGGTAAACAGCGGTAATCAGAGATAATCAGAGGTAATCAGAGGCCGAGGCATTGAGGGAGGTATCGGCGAATCTTCCCTTCCGGTATTCAAAATACCCTGCGGCGGCGATCATGGCGGCGTTATCACCGCAAAGACTGCGGTCGGGGACGATGAAGCGGATGCCCCGCTTCTCGCAGAGACGGGCAAGGGCGGAACGAATATGGGAATTGGCGGCCACGCCACCCGCCAGAACCAGGGTATTGACCCCCTTGGCGGTGGTGGAGAGGGCCATATCGGTCTTTTTGATTATGCCCTGGACGATGGCATGGGTGTAGGAGGCGGCCAGATCGGCGCGGCTGATCTCCTCCCCCTTTTGGGCGGCGGAGTTAATGAGATTCAGGGCGGCGGTCTTGAGGCCGCTGAAGGAGAAGTCCAGGTTGTCCCCGTGGACGGCGGGACTGGGCAGGGCAAAGGCCTTGGGATCCCCCTCATAGGCCAGCTTGTCCAGGGCGGCACCGCCGGGATAGGGCATACCGATGACCCGTCCTACCTTATCGAATGCCTCTCCGCAGGCGTCATCGCGGGTAGCGCCGATCTCTCGGAAGGTGGTGTAGTCCTCCACCACGTAGAAGGAGGTATGTCCGCCTGAGACCACCACAGCCAGGTAGGGCGGCTCCAGCGTGGGCTCCTGCAGGTAGGCGGCGGCTACGTGACCGTGGATGTGGTTGACCGAGATTAGGGGAATGCTGTTGGCATAGGCCAGGGATTTGGCGAAGTTGACCCCCACCAGGAGGGCGCCGATGAGCCCGGGGTGGGTGGTGACGGCGATGGCGTCGATATCCGAGAGGGTGAGCCCCGCCCCGTCCAGCGCCTCTCTCGTGATGCGGGAGACCGCCTCGATGTGGGCGCGGCTGGCGATCTCGGGCACCACGCCGCCGTAGAGACGGTGGGTCTCGATCTGGGAGGCCACGATGTTGGATCTGATGGCGCGCACGCCGGGAGTCCCCGCGTCACCGTCGGTCATCTCCACCACGGCGGCAGAGGTCTCGTCGCAGGAGCTTTCCATGCCGAGAATGTACATATATGCAAGTCCTTTCCCCCGCCCTCGAAGCAAGTCGAACCGACGCGGGTCGTGTAATAATCCATCATATATTATACCGCATGGGGAGGATTTTGTCAACCGTATTTTCACACATTTCAGCATGGAAAGACGGGGGTTTTTCTCCCAAGCCCTTGACAAACCTCCCCGTTTGTGTTATAATGACTGGGTACGCGGGTATGGCGGAATTGGCAGACGCGCCGGATTTAGGATCCGGTTCCTCGTGAGTGCAGGTTCAAGTCCTGTTACCCGTACCAAACAGAAAGGAGAGGCTTGTCCTCTCCTTTCTGTTTGGTCTGTGTAATGGGTAGCGTCGAAGCTGTGCAAGCTGCCAGCAACTTTCTCATTTCACCTTTTTCCGTGCAACTTGCCCCCGAGCGGAGCGAGGATTTCATGTCCTGTTACCCGTACCAAAAATCCGAGGGAGGTCTATCCTCCCTCGGATTTTTGGTATGGAGTAAGTATCACTGTATGGGTATATCCATCTTCGCCATCTTCTCGAACAGAATCTCCTCCTCGGAAGGAATGTCGGCAGCGGCCTCGATGTGGCGGCGAATGGCCAGCATACGCTCGTCGGTCTCACGAATCACCTTGGCACAGTCCCGTAGCTCCTCCATGACCCATTCGGCGTCGGGGATCTCCTGCTTATACTTCATCTGATGCTCCAAACTTGCCCAGAAGTCCATGGCAATGGTGCGGATCTGCACCTCAACCTTCATGGGCTTTTTGTGGTCGGTCAGGAACACGGGCACCTCTACGATGAGGTGGAGGGATCGGTAACCGTTCTCCTTGGGGTGCTCGATGTAGTCCTTACGCTCGACAAGCGTAATATCGTCCTGACGGAGCAGAGCGTCTGCGATCATATAAATATCGTCTATGTAGGAGCAGATGACCCGAATCCCCGCCACGTCATGGATATGTTTCTCAAGGCTCGCCAGATTGAAAGGCAGCCCCTTACGTCTAAGCTTATCCATAATGCTTTCGGTTCTCTTGAGGCGGGTGGAGATGGAAGCAATGGGATTGCGGTTGTACTTCAGCTTGAATTCAGTGTCCAGGATCTCAAATTTTGTCTGGATCTCCTTGAGGGCGCAGGAATAGAGCATCTGGAGCTCCTTGTACTGCACCATGGACCACATCACGTTTTTTGCGCGGTCGTAGAGGGCGTTCATCATATCACTTCCCATAAGGCGGTTCACATATTCTGCAGGGAGGCCGGGAAAATGTCCATTTTGTCTGTTTTGTTGGTTCATATCTGTTCTGCGTCAAATGAGACGGCTCTCCTTCCTGATTGGTACTTTTATTATACCACATCTCCCCTTCACTTTCAATCTCAATTTCGTGAAGAATTGTGACGATTCCCTGTTTTTTGGCGCATTTATAGATTGTTTTTCAAGAAATCCTCCGCTATCTATTGCTTTTTCCCGCCAAATATGGTATACTACTTATATATTATTTCATTTAAGGAGATTCCCCAACATGGCAGAAATTCTGACCCCCGGCTCTTTCGGAGCCAATAATCAAGCCCCCACCGCCCGTGTGCTGGCCAACGTAGCTGGCAAGCCCATCACCGAGGAGGACGTAACCCGCTTTATCGCCGCTCTCGGCCGCAACGCCCAGGCCTACAACAATCCCCAGGGCCGCGCCGCCGTCCTGGAGCAGCTCATCGCCCAGCGTCTCTTCCTGCTGGATGCCCAGCGCAATCTCTATGAGCGTGAGCAGGCCTTCAAGGATCAGCTCGCCGCCGTCAAGGAGCAGCTGCTCATGGAGTACGCCATCTCCAAGTGCGTGGAGTCTGTGCGCGTAACCGAGGAGGAGGTCCGCGGCTACTACGACACCCACAAGGACGAGATGAGCGAGGGTGAGACCGTCAACGCCAGCCACATTCTCGTAGACTCCGAGGAAAAGGCTACCGAGATCCTGGCCGCCATCAATGCAGGCGAGATCTCCTTTGAGGATGCCGCCCGCGAAAACAGCTCCTGCCCCTCCTCCGCCCAGGGCGGTAACCTGGGTGACTTCGGCCGCGGCCAGATGGTTCCCGAGTTCGACACCGCCTGCTTCGAGATGGAAGAGGGCGAGGTACGCGGTCCCGTCAAGACCCAGTTCGGCTACCATCTCATTCGCCTGAACAAGAAGAACCCCGCCGAGATCCTCTCCTACAACGACGTCCGCGCCCAGCTCTACGAGCAGCTGACCCGCGAAAAGCAGCAGGCCGCTTACCAGAGCAAGATCAACCAGCTCAAGATCATGTATCCCGTGGATAAGGCGTGATCTGAAAACTCTACCATAAAGAAAGGAATGGCATCATGAAGGCTGACACCATGCTTGACACCATACGGTCACGGCTTGGCACGCCTGCGTGTGCCATTCCTTTGTCGTGTTGCAAGCCGGCCAAGGGGTATCTTTTGAACAGAGCGGGGATTCCCGCCGCGGGCACGGCGATCCTGTTTGCGGTGCCTTACGTTATGACCGAGGATGTACATGATCCTGCGCGGAATCTGTCTTTGTACGCAATCTCGAGGGACTACCACGGGTATATGCAGACCCTCTCCGAAACCCTGATCCCCGATCTGGCAGAGGCCTTCCCTCCCCACCGATTCGCCCTGTTTGCCGATCACTCTCCCATCTGCGAGGTAGACGCGGCGGCACGGGCGGGGCTGGGGGTACTGGGGATGAACGGCCTGCTCATCACCCCCGACTACGGGAGCTTTGTGTTCCTCGGTGAGGTGGTGACCGACGCAGACTACGAGACCGTCACAGGGACACCCATTCCCGACTTCCCCACCGAGCCCCCTCTGTGCGAGGGGTGCGGTGCCTGCGTGGCCGCCTGCCCTGCGGGGTGTCGGGACGGGGCGCGGGAGGTCTGTCTCTCGGCGCTGACCCAAAAGAAGGGGGAATTGACCGACGGGGAGACGCACGCCATCCGTCAGGGCAGACTTGTGTGGGGGTGCGACGCCTGTCAGTTGGCTTGTCCCCATAATATCCGCGTAATCCGCGAGGGGCGGGATACGCCGATCCCCTACTTCCACGAGGAACGGCGTATTCATTTGGATACCGCCGCTTTGGACGCCATGAGCGATAGCGACTTTGCCGCCCGTGCCTACGCCTGGCGAGGACGAGCCGTCATTCGCCGTAATATGACTTTATTTGAAAATTCCGACGAAAGGAGAAGACCATGATCCGCTTTCTGTTTGGCCGCCCGGGTAGCGGCAAGACCTATACCGTGATCCATGAGATTTCCGAGCGGGTAGCCGAGGGTACCCATCCCGTCTACCTCATTGTTCCCGAACAGCAGGCTTATTCTGCCGAGCGGGATATTCTCTCGGCTCTGCCTCCTAATGCGGGCAAACACTTCTCCATTTTGAGTTTTTCCCGTCTTTGCGATACCCTGGCCGACCGCTTTGGAGGACGGGCACAGCACACCGTCACCCGCGCCATGAAGTCCCTGCTCATGTGGGAGAATCTGCGTGAGCTGACGGGCATTCTGGAAACCTACACCCACGCCGCGGCCACCGATCCCTCCCTCTGCAAGAAAATGCTGGCCGCCGCCGAGGAATTGAAGACCAACGGCGTGACCGCTACCGCCCTGGAGCACGCCGCCCAGTCGCTGGACAAGTCCTCCCCCCTTTACGGCAAGCTCCGCGATCTGGCGCTGGTTTCGGCGGCTTATGACGGGCTTCTTACCCAGATCTACGGCGAAAACCCCGCCGACCGACTCCTCCGTGCCGCAGAGCAGATCGAGAAGCATGATTTCTTTGCAGGCTCTCTGGTCTATATCGACTCCTTTACCAGCTTCACCGCCCAGGAATACGCCATTCTCCGCCCCATGCTCGCACAGGCAGAGAACGTAACCGTTACCTTCGGCTGTGATGGCCGCTTCCCCGCCGAGCCGCAATTTGAGAGCATGAAGGATGCCATCCACCGCCTGACGCGTCTCTGCGAGGATGCAGGAGCGGAATTTGAGGACATCACCCTGACTGCCTCCTACCGCACCGCCGCCCCCGAGCTCATCGCCCTGGAGCGGGAGCTGTGGGCCTTTGGTATGACCCCCGATCAGCGCACGATCCCCACCGAGGACACGCGGGGACATATCCTTACCTATATCTGCCCCACCCTCTACGACGAGGCACAAGCGGCGGCTCTGCACATTCTGGAGCTGGTACAAAGGGGTGTTGCCTACGGTGAGATCGCTGTTGTGGTACGGGATACGACCGCCTGGGAAGGTGTTCTGGACGCCGCCCTGGATCAATACCACATTCCCTACTTCCTCTCGGCCCGCACCGATCTCAACGAAAAGCCTGCCGCCCGTCTGCTCCTCACCGCCCTGCGCTGTATTGCCCGCAGATGGCAGACCGAGGACATCATGACCCTTTGCAAGACCGGGCTTTTGGGTATTGATAACCGCGAGCTGGATTACTTTGCCGAGTACGTGGACACCTGGCGGCTTGGCGGCAAGCGTATGCTGGAGAACGGCTGGAGCATGAATCCTGACGGCTACACCGTGGAGATGTCCTCCCGCGCCCTTTTGATCCTGCAGGCCGCCAACCGGGTGCGGGACGCCGTCATGTCCCCCCTGCTTGCGCTGGAGGACAAGCTCCGCACCGCCGAGTCGGTCACAGACCAGTGCCGTGCCCTCTACGAGTATCTCTGCGAGCTGGGTGTAAAGGCCAAGCTGTCCACCCAGGCAGAGGAATACCTGTCCCTGGGACAGGTACGGGAGGCGGGCGAGCAGGTACGGCTGTGGTCCTTCCTCACCGAGACGCTGGCCACCGTGGCCTCGGTCATGCAGGAGGCCGAGCCTCTGACTCCTGACGAGCTGTCCACCGCCCTGTCTCTGGTCTTTGCCGATACCGATATCGGCTCTGTCCCCGCCCGCCACGACTGCGTAACGGTGGGCTCTGCAGCCACCCTTCGGGTGGACCATATCAAGGCCATGCTGGTACTGGGACTCTGCGAGGGAGAATTCCCGCAATCGGTCAAGGAGGACAGTCTACTCTCCGAGCAGGACAAGGAGACCCTTGCCCGCCTGGGCATCGAGCTGGACAGCCGCACCGCGCGGCTCACATCCGACGAGCTTCTCTACGTCTGGCGCGCCTTTACCAAGCCCTCGGATACCCTTATCCTCTCCTGCTCCGCCGCCACCCCCGACGGGCAATCCCGTGCTCCCTCGGCGGCTTTTACACGGGTCAAATACCTATTCCCCTATATCGAACCGACTGCGTTCTCGTCTTCCCTTCCGGGACTTACAGCTTCCACCCGCCACCGTACCCCGGTGGACGACTACGTATCAAGACCCACCGCCCGCCGCCTTTTGGGTGACGAGATCTGGCTCTCCCAGAGCCGACTCCAGACCTACGCTCGCTGTCCCTACAGCTACTACGGCTCCCATATCCTTCGTCTGCGGGAGCAGGGAGAGGCGAAATTCGACAATCTGGGGGCTGGTGTGTTCCTCCATCACGTCATGGAGCAGTACCTGCGGCTGGCTCTGGACAAGCACAACCGTCTCCGTCCCATGGATGACACCGAGGCCATGGAGATTGCCGACGCGGTGATCTCGGCCTACATCGAGGAGCTATGCGGTGACATATCCGAGAGCGGACGCCTGCTCCATTTGTTCGACCGTCTGCGCCAGGTTGCCCTGGTGCTCATTGAAAATATCCAGGCCGAGCTTCGCCAGTCGTCTTTCCGCGTGGCGGGATTGGAATGGGACACCCACGGACGCCGTGTCGGGGATCCCAAGCCCATGATCCTGTCCTTGGAGACAGAGGACGAAACTAACGGTCTTTCCCTGCTCCCCACCCGTCACAAGACTGAAAACGAGGCGGTGCGCCTCCTCCTCGGCGGTCGTATTGACCGCGTGGATCTCTACCGCGCCGAGGACGGGGAGACGGTCTACGTCCGGGTCATTGATTACAAATCCTCGAAGCATGAGTTCACCACCAAGTCGATCACCGAGGACATGAACATTCAGCTTCTGCTCTACCTCTTTACCCTCTGCTCCCCCGAAAACCGCGCTCTGTTTGCCGACGAAATGGGACAGATCCCGAGGCAGGTGCTTCCCGCCTCGGCAGTGTATATCAGCCCCGACGAATCCGATCGCGGCGGTACCATTCTGCCCTGTCGGACAGGTGTGGTGCTGGGAGATCCCGAGATCCTGGAGGCCGCCAACAGCGATGAGGTTGTATCCTACCTCCCCTCGGTCAAGCGCAACAAGAGCGGCGAGTTTACGGGCAAGGGACTTTGCTCCCGTGAGCAGCTTTCCGAGCTGGAGAACCTGCTCCAATCCGCCATCCGCGACACCGCCGCCGCCATGTACAGCGGCCGCGCGTCCCGTACCCCCTCGGACAATGCCTGCAGATACTGCCGCATGAAGGGGTCTTGCGGAGTGTGTCATACCACGTAAGCGAATCCCCCCTCATCTCCCCTGAAAGGAGTCAACCATGTCAACCGTAAACGTAAACGCAACCGTAACCGCAAACGCAACCGAAAGAACTTGGACGCCTGCCCAAAGCGCGGCCATGTCCACGCTGGGCAGAACTCTGCTCATATCCGCGGCGGCGGGGTCGGGTAAGACCGCGACCCTGACCGAGCGCATCATCCGTCGGCTCACCGATCCCGTGTCCCCCGCCGATCTGTCCCGCCTGCTCATCGTGACCTTCACCCGTGCGGCGGCGGCAGAGCTACGGGAGCGCATCTCGGGGGCACTCACGTCGGCCATCGCCCGTGACCCCGGCAATCGCCATCTGCAGAACCAGCTCATTAATCTGGGCAGCGCCCACATCAGTACCATCGACGCCTTCTGCCGTGAGCCGGTCAAGGCACATTTCGCCGAGATCGGCTTACCGGCCGCCTCCCGTATCGCCGATGACGCCGAGCTCCTTCCCCTCTGTGAGCGGGTCATGGGAGAGATCATCGACGAGTTCTACATCAAATATGCCGACAGAGGAAGGGATAACACCGCTTTCTCCCTTTTGTGGCGCAATCCCTTTGCCGATCTCTGCGACAGCCTGACCCCCTCCAAGAACGATACCGCCCTCATCCCCACCTTGCTGGATCTTTACAACCGTCTCCTCTCCTTCCCCGAGGAATTGGAGCGACTCAAGACAGAATCCGAGCAGTTAGCCGCCCAAGCCGACGGGGATTTCTTCGCCTCAGCACACGGTACCATCCTTCTTGATTGGATGCAGTACTTCTGTGCCTCCGCCGTGGAGACCCTGGAGGGTGCGCTTATGGACATCAACGGCGACGAGGCGGCCTGCAAGGCTTACGGGTCGGCTTTCACAGCCGATCTGACCTTCTGCCGTCACCTCTCGGCTGTTTCCACCTACACCGAGGCCTTTGAACTGATGGGGGCTTACAAAAACGAGCGGTTGGGCGGTCTTCGGGGTGCCGATCCCCTGTTCGTCGCCCACAAGGAAGCCCGCACCGCCATCGTGGACGATGTTAAAGCCCTCCGCAAGACCTACTTTGCCGATCCTCCCGCCGCCGTTGCGGAGCAGATGAAGGCCACCTCGGTCATGTGCGCCGTGCTCTACGATCTTCTGTCGGAGTACGACCGCCGCATCATGGCGGAGAAGAAGAATCGGGGCATCTGCGACTTTACCGATAACCGCCGCTACCTGCTCTCTCTGCTCCGCGGCAAGGACGGATCTCCCAGCGGCATGGCTCTGGACTTCCGCGAGAAATTCGACGAAGTCTACATCGACGAGTATCAGGACGTAGATGAAATGCAGGATGAGATCTTCCTCTTGGTCGGAGATAACCACCGTTTCATGGTGGGAGATATCAAGCAGAGCATCTACGGCTTCCGCGGTGCTGACCCATCTGTCTTTGCACGCTACCGTCGGGATCTGACCCAACTGACCCGTGAAAACCATGAATGGATCGGTCATGACACGGAAGGTAACAGCATCTTCATGTCCGAGAATTTCCGTTGTGACGAGTCTGTTATTCGGGTAACCAACGCTGTTTGCGGACACATGCTTCGCGCCTGTCCCGCATCGGTGGGTTACCAGGACAGCGATGACCTGGTCTTTGGAAAAAAGCCCCCCGACAAGGAATACGTCTCCCCGACGGTCAAGGTCAGCGTGCTGGTCAAGCCTCCGAAGTCCGAGGCAGACGAATTGAATACGGAGAATAAGCCGGAAAACGACGAAGAACTGGCAGGCGTGGAGGCCGAGGCCACCTATGTGGCGGGTGAGATCGCCTCCCTGCTTCGCAACCGCACCCCAAAGGCCAACGGCGAGCCCATCAGCCCCAAGGACATTGTGATCCTCATGCGGAGCCGCACCGCCCTGTCGGCCTACATGAAAGCCCTCACCGCCATGGGCATCCCCACGGGCTCAGAGGAGCTGGAGGCCGCCGAGGCCGGCAAGGACATTCTGCACGGCACGGATATGTCCTATCTGGTCAATCTTCTCCGTGTCATCGACAATCCCGACAGCGATATTCCTCTTTCCGAGGTTCTCCGTGCCCCCTTCCCGGGGCTTGATCTGGAGGAGATGATCACGGTTCGGAGCCTGGGTGACCGCACCGCCGAATCCCGATCCCTATACGCAGGGGTAGAGGAATACCCAACCCGTGAGGACGCTGATCCAGTCCTTGCTCAAAAGCTCACCGACTTTATGGCATGGCTGGATCACTACCGCCGTCTCACCGCGACTCAACCTGCCGACGGTATTCTCCGCCTGCTTCGACAGGATGAAAAATGCGCCTGTCGGGATACATCGGCCTTCCTGTACCTTTACGAGTCCGCCCGTACCTGCCGTACCTCGGCCTTTCTGTCGCTGTATGCCTTCCTGCGCTACTTTGAATCCAAGCTGGCCACCGCGAAAAACGCCCCCGCGCCCGATAAGGGCGAGGACGGCGGTCACGTATCCATTATGACCATCCACAAGTCCAAGGGTCTGGAATTCCCCGTGTGCTTTATTGCCCGATGCGGACAAAGCTTCAGCGCCAAATCCTATTCCACCGATCTGATCTTTGAAAAGCGAGCCGGAGCATCCATGAAGCTCTATCGCCGAGAAGCGGATGAGACGGGCAACCGTCAGTACAAGACCGACACCACCCTCCGTGCGGTCTCCGCGCTGGCGGTCAAGCTTTCCGAGCGGGAGGAGGAGATGCGGGTGCTCTACGTGGCCATGACCCGTGCCCGTGAGCGGTTGTATCTGGTGGGAATGGGCAACGAAAAGCCGGTATCCTTCCGCGTGGGAGATCGCTTTGCCACTCTGTCCTGCAACAACTACCTCAAATGGATTCTGGCGGGACTGGACGTTCACCCGGAGGTGGGAGATTTTGTGGAGATCTCTTACCTGTCCACTGCCGACGTGACCCCCGGCACACCGCTGGATCCTTCCCATTTCCGCAAGACGATCAACGATGGGAATCGAGACGCCGTTGCACGCTACGCCGCCATTTTGGAAAAACACACCGCCCCGTCTCCCTTGGAAATGGCACTCCGCCGCGTCCCCACCAAGGTCCCCGCCTCACGCATGAAGGAGGGGATGCTGGATCATTGCGTATTTTTTGAGACCGATCGGGAGTTACACGACGGCAAGCTCCCCGATAGCGCATCCGACGGAACCTGGTGCGATGCCCAGAGTATCGCCGCCATTCGTCAATCGCTGTCCCTCATGGCATCAAGCGGAAACAACGAATTTGAACTTCTGCTGAACCAAAGCCGTCGTCCCACAGCCGCGGAAAAAGGCACGGCGACACACCTATTCCTGCAGTACTGTAACTACCGGCTGGTTCTGCGCGACGGTATCGAAAGTGAGATCGCGCGGCTTACCGAGCTGGGCTTCATCAATGAGCGTACCGCCGCCATTCTGGACAGAGGTATGCTGAAAGCCTTTTTTGACAGTGCGTTCTTTGCCCGGGTTCAAAAAGCCGAGCTGGTGGAGCGAGAGCTGCGATTCGCCCGATTCGTGCCCCTTGCTTCCCTCACGTCGAACGCCGAGTTATCCGAGGCGCTGGGAGACCGTTCCCTGTTCGTGCAAGGATCCATCGACCTGCTCTGCATCTTCCCTGACGGACACATGGAGCTCTGCGACTACAAGACGGATCATATTTCTGACGAGGAACGGAGCGATCCTGCCCTCCTGCAGATCCGCATGACCGAAGCCCACCGCGACCAGCTTCGCCAGTACGCTGCCGCCGCGGAGGAAATGTACGGGTACCGCCCCACTAAGGCCTATATCTTCTCCCTTCCTTTGGGGGAGGCGATCGAAATCTCCATATAGCACAAAACCGAGGAACGCCGCCATGGCATTCCTCGGTTTTTTCGTTGGGAAGAGATCAAGTGGCACGGTAGGGAGCCAGAGCCTTTTCGGCCTTTTCCAGGAAGGTCTCCTCTCCCCATGTATCCATCTTGAAGAAAATCGCCTGGGATCCTCCCGCTGTGATGGCAGAGGCGTAGATGAGATCTTCACCCATGTTCTGTAGTAATGTCAAGGTCAAACTGACTCGATTTCCACCCCAAAAGCTGTAACGTTCGAATACGTAGACCCCCATGCGGGAGTGTGCGGTACAAAACTCACTGCTTTCCTCTTGGGATGCGGATATACTGCCATTTAAGATGGCGTCCGTAATATCATGCAGAACCGTATCGAAATCTCCGCGCAGGGTCATTTCCAATTTGGCCATAGGCTTACGCCTCGGTCTTGGGAGCCGCCTTGGAGGCGGTCTTCTTGGAAGCAGGGGCGGTGGCCTTATCGGCAGGCAGGTCGGTAGCGACCTCCTTGATGCTGGTAATGAGGCCCGCCATATTCTGAATATCCGAAGGAATGATGATCTTGGTTGCCTGCCCGTCGGCGACCTTCTCCAGAGCCTCAAGGCTCTTGATGGTCAGCACGGCCTCGGAGGGCTTGGACTCGTTGATCATGCGGATACCGGCGGCAGTAGCCTCCTGTACCTGGCGAATGGCCTCTGCCTGACCCTCTGCCTCGCGGATCGCAGACTCCTTCAGAGCCTCGGCACGGAGGATGGCGGCCTGCTTTTCTGCCTCTGCCTTAAGGATGGCGGCTTCCTTCTGACCCTCGGCCACCAGGATAGCAGACTTCTTTTCACCTTCAGCACGGAGGATGGACTCACGGCGCTCACGCTCGGCCTTCATCTGCTTCTCCATGGCGTCCTGGATCTCCTTGGGAGGAATGATGTTCTTCAGCTCCACACGGGTGACCTTAATACCCCAAGGATCCGTAGCCTCGTCCAGGATGGCGCGCATCTGGGTGTTGATGAGGTCGCGGGAGGTGAGAGTGGCGTCCAGCTCCAGTTCACCGATGATGTTACGCAGGGTGGTAGAGGTCAGGTTCTCGATAGCGGTCATGGGGGTGGTGTGGCCGTAGGCGTAAAGCTTACAGTCGGTGATCTGGAAGAAGACCACGGTGTCGATCTGCATACGGACGTTATCCTTGGTGATCACGGGCTGGGGCGGGAAATCGGCCACCTGCTCCATGAGATTGATCTTCTTGGCGACTCTCTGGAAGAAGGGGATGGTGAACTTAATACCGCCCGTTGTCCAGGTCTTGCGGTAGGATCCCAGATGCTCGATAACGTAAGCCTTGCCTTGGGGGACGATATGGATGTTGGAAATCATGATAATGGCGACGACAAGAACGAGGATTGAAATGAGGACGATAGGCAGGACTCCGCCTGCCAGAGCGATGGTCAGGGCTTGGGTTTGAAGATTCAGCATGATGTTTCCTTTCTGACGGGCGATGCCGTCTTTGGCCTGAGGCCGTAAATCAATTTCGTTGCTTTCAGGTTGGTCAGGACTTGGGGCGGCAGATGAGCTTTGATCCCTCTACACGGACGATCTCAATCCAATCGCCCTTGGTGGCGGTCGAAGTAGGATCCTCCATGCGGGCGGTCCAAAGCTGACCATTAATCTTGACGACACCGGAGGGGATGCTGTTGTCGATGTCCTCCTCGACGATGGCAAGCTTTTCAGACATGGCATCTGCATTGGTCTTCAGTATTTTGTTCCTCTTCTTCATGACGGGGCGAAGCACGGCGAAGGACAGGATTAGACCAATAACGGTCATGCCTGCGAAAACGCCGAACTGGAGCCAAAAATGCAGATCAAAGAAAGACAGGATCATGGCCACGAAGGCGGCGGGAGCAAACCAGATCGCGACAAGATCCGCAGTCTGACTCTCCACGATCAAGGTCAGGACAATGACGGAAAACCACATGAGCGGAAGCAACAAAGAATTCCACTCAAATTCGGCAAACAGTGCGCAAGCTTGCGGTATAAGATTTGGATTTGCAAGCATTACTCTTCCTCCTTTCGGGTATTTTACGAAATCTCAACCTTGGGTTGTGATTAGATTATACCACACAATCATGTGATTGTCAATAGGGCTTTTGAAACTTTTTCAAGTTTTTTCAAAAAAACCATATCACCTTCCCGTTTCCTATGCTTCCCTTCAGAGTATGTACCGGCTCTCGCTCTTATACATACCAAAAACCCCCACCCTTGTGGGTGGGGGAGTTTGGAAAAAGCTTGTTTCCTTATGCGGATACAGTAACCGTAAAGGAACCGACGGTTGCAGGGAACATGGTCCAGAAGTTCAGAGTAACCGTTTCACCTGCATTGACGGGCAACACGTAGCTGCCATCATCATTGGTGTCCCAGTTGTTGGTAGCGGTAAGGGAAACCAGACCGCCCTCAGGCTTGGTGATAATGAGAGTTACTTCCTCGGTTGCGGTGTAGTCGTAGTACACGTCGAAGGTATCCTGACCACCGGTGGTGATCTCGTAGGTGAAGGGCAGAGACTCGATAACAGGGTTACCGGAAACAATGGGCTCATCGGGCTCATCGTCGCCGCCTTCATCGGTGTGGAGAACCACGTTCAGAGGATAGCTTCCTGCGCCGGGAAGCAGGAAGGAGCCCAGGTTGACGGTGTAGGTGCCGGCGGAGAGCCAAGCGTTACCCATACCGACCTGCATACCCATACCGTTGTAGATCTGAGCGAAGAAGTCACCCTCGAACTCGTAGGTACCTTCGATCTCAACGGTGAAGGTGTACTGAACGCCGCCATTCTCATAGTCAGCGTCCGTGATGACGATGGTGTTGTTGCCCAGAACCAGGACGTTGTCGCCAACGACGGGCTCGTCGGGATCAGGCTCCTCGCCGCCACCGACCTCACCCTCGGTGAAGGTGTAGGTGATGGTCCAATCAGCCTTAGTGAAAGCTTGGATATAGAAACTGTAGGTAGAACCTTCTGCGATCTCAACGCTGAAAGAGCCGCCTTCGGACTGCATATTGGGGTCAATGTAGGGAGTAACAGACCAAGGCTCGGAATCGAACTTAATGGCATCAACTGCACCCAGACCTGCGGGCAGAGTAAAGGTGTAGGTACCGGAAACGGTAGCGGTAAACTGAACCATGTCGTTCCAGGAGTAGGTATCGGTGGTGGTCACGTCGATGGAACCGCCTACGGGAGCATCAGGCTCGTCAGTAGCATCAGCGGATTCCCAAGTGAAGTTCCAGATAGCAGCGCGATCCTTGTTCTTGTCCTGTGCGGAAGGAGCATTGTTGACGATCTGGATGGTGAAGTTGCCGGTAATGGGGGTATCAAGGGTGTAAGCGTACTCGTAAGCAGTATCGGCTACGGGAGCCTCAACCAGTACGTTAAGAGTAACAACCGTACCATCCTCAGCGGTGATAGTAATGGTCAGGTCGATGTTGCTTGTCTCGCTCCAGAAGTACGCAGTATTGAAGGACAGAGCCTTGATGCCGCCTGCCAGAGCGGGAGAAGTCAGAGTACCGATAGCAGAAGTCTTACCGTTCAGCACGATGACAGGAGCGCCTGCCAGAATACCGGCACAGTCAGAGTCGCTAACTTCAATACGAGCACCGGTTGCAGTCCAACCATCGGGGTTAGTGCGATCGGTATAAGAGGTTCCCTTTGCGGTACCATCGTTGGGTTCAAAGCCGGAGAAATCAACGGTGTTGCCTGCGGGCTCATCGGGAGTAGGCTCCTCGGTCTCGGGCTCTTCAGGCTCAGTAGTCTCGGGCTCGGAGGTTTCAGGCTCTGCGGGAATCTCAGGCATATCGCCCCAAACTACAGGGAACTGGGAAATGCCAACATTGGCAGCGTTGTCGCCAGTAATGTAGCTGATAAAGGAAGCGCTGATGGTAGTATAGTCACCGTAGGTACCGAGGTAGCAGTAGCCCTCGCAACCTGCCAGCCAAACCACCCAAGTATTGGCATCTGCGTTCCACTCGTAGTGGGTGGAAGGAGTGGTGGTGAGCTGAACGCCCTTCTTACCGGGATTGTACTCATAGATCTCAATGTAGTTCTTGGTCTCGCCGTCCAGGAAGTACATTCTGTAACCACCCTCGACAGCCTCGCTGTACACCTTAACGGCATCAGCAGGATTCTCGGAGGTAGCGAAATAAAAGCCATCCATAGCACCGGTGAAGTACAGGGTAACGCCCTTGTTTGCCTGATACATGCTCAGAGAGAACTCTGCAGGCATCTCGGGAGCAGGAACCTCGGGCTCGGCTTCCTTTTCAGGAACGACCAGACCCTCAATGGTAACCATGGGAGCAACAGTATCCTGAGCTGCCTCGGGAACTGCGAAGAAAGCAATGGTAACAGTCTGACCGGCATATGCGTTCAGATCAGCAACGATATAGTTTTCGCCGTTGAACATACCGTTCTTCAGAGAATCGGGCATGCCCAGATCAGCGAAGTAATTGGGGAGAGGCTCGCCGTCAACACCGCCGACAGCGGTAATGAGCTCGCCGCCGTTGACAGAGTATGCATAACGGTTGATACCGCCGTTAACGGCCATCCAACCCTGGAGGTAGATCGTGTAGTCCGCGCTCACAACGATGTTGTCTTCAGTAGCATTGCAAACGGGAGCACTACCATCGCCAAGAAGCTTGGAGGCGCCGAGGCCCTGGTAAGGAACACCAGCACCGGCACCGCTACCGCCGTTGATAAAGTCAACGCTGGTGTGGTAGTTGCCGTTAAAGAGGGGAAGAGTGGGCTCTTCGGGCTTGGGCTCTTCGGGTTCCTTATCAACGATCTCACCGCCGATGAACTCAACGGAGGAGAACAGAGCGAAGGTGCCGGGCAGAGCGTCGATAGCAACATAAACAGGACCGTTGTAGTCAACGTTGGTCAGGTCGATCTCAAAGGCGGTAACAGCCCAGCCCTTGAGCTCGTAAGTGCCGCCGGCAATGATGGTCTCCTCAGCGGGAGAGGTAACATTGGTCATGACGGCGTTCAGGAGCATGATGCGGTTGTTGGCGCTATTGTTGTAGTGGCCAACGGTAACGTCAGAGTTATCGCAGCCCCACATAATAACGACCTTGGAGTACTTGGACAGGTCGATATCGCCCACGTAGATGGAGCCCTGGTGCAACAGAGCACCGGACTCAACGCCACCGGCGGCAACCATGCCGTCAGAGGAATCCTGGATGCCCTCACGGTGACCGGTGATGAC
>JAZSBH010000122.1:0-10892 GCA_045602325.1 Eubacteriales bacterium
GATCCTCGTAGGTCTCCCGACGTACCGCCACACGAGCCTGCCCGTCCTTGACCAGGATCACGGGAGGACGGGGAAGACGGTTGTAGTTGGAGGCCATGGCGAAGTTGTAGGCACCTGTGGTGAGAACTGCCAGAATATCGCCGCGCTGTGCGGTTTGCAGAGGCATATCCTCTCCGATGAGGTCGCCCGACTCACAGCAACGGCCGGCGATGGTCACCCGACAGTCGCGGGGGGCATCGGGGCGGTTGGCGATGAGGGCGGTGTAAGTAGACTGATACAGGGCGTAGCGGGGATTGTCGGGCATACCGCCGTCCACCGATACGTAGGTGCGGAAGCCGGGGATCTCCTTGACCGAGCCCACGGTGTAGAGGGTAATACCTGCGGCGGCCACCAGGGAACGTCCGGGCTCCAGGATGACCTTGGGCATCTTGACGCCGTGGGTGTCGCAGAAGCCGTGGACAATGGTTGCCATATCCTTGATGGCGGCGGCGTAATCTACGGGGCGGTCGTACTCGGTATAGGGTACGCCCAAACCGCCGCCCAGATTCAGTTCCTCCACCTCGTATCCGCACTCGCCCTTGACCGACGCGATGAATTTCACCATAATGTCGGCGGCGGATGAGAAAGGATCGGTGTCGAAGATCTGGGAGCCGATGTGGCAATGGAAGCCCGACAGGTGCAGGTGCGACTGACCGAGGGCCAGCTTGACAATATCCATAGCCTGTCCCGTTTCAATGGCCGAGCCAAACTTGGAGTCCACCGAGCCGGTCACGATGGCCTTGTGGGTGTGGGGGTCGATGCCGGGGGTGATGCGGAGCAGGATACGCTGGACGATGCCCCGCTCGGCGGCGTGTGCCTCCAGGGTCAGAAGCTCGTCGGCGTTGTCCACTACGAAGGTGCCGACGCCCATATCCATAGCGTCGTCAATGTCCCGCTCGGTCTTGTTGTTGCCGTGGAAGTAGATGCGTTCGGCAGGGAATCCCGCCATCTTGGCGGTGTACAGTTCGCCGCCCGACACACAGTCCACCCCCATGCCCTCCTCGGCGGCGATGCGGTAGATACCCGCGAAGCACAGTGCCTTGGATGCATACAGAGGGAGCGCGTCAGCACCGAAATAGGTATGGGCGGCATTCAGGTAAGTACGCATCTGGTTGCGGATGGCGTCCTCGTCCATGACGTAGGCAGGGGTTCCGTATTCCTTGGCCAGTTCTATGGTATCCATCCCGCCGATGGCGAGGTGGCCGTCACGGTTGACGGATAAATGGTTGTACAGAAGATTCATAGTTGTTTCCTTAAAGCGTTGTCAGACAACACTTTTTCAAAGTTCTTGAAGATTCTTAAGAAACTTCTCTCAAGAAGTTTCTTAAGCGGGATCTAAGGGCAGAGCCCTTGGCAGGGCTTGGGGCAGAGCCCCAAGAACCGCTCTTACCTGCTCATCCGCACGCCCGTCATGATGCCGATCTGACGGAGCACCTCGTCCCGTCCCTCGTTTTTGAGAGAGGAGAAGGGAATGATCACAGTGTCCTCGTCCAGGGCGGGATCGGATGCAATGGCGGCGAGGTTGTTTTTGCGCTCGGTGGCGTTTAGCTTGTCCACTTTGGTGGCGATGACAAAGTAGGGAATCCCCGCAGCGCGGAGGTAGTCTACCATGGCGCGGTCATCATCGGTCAGTCCGATGCGGCTGTCCACCAGCTGTGCCACGGCGGCGAGGCGGTCTATGTTGGGGTTTTTGGTGAAGAATCCGTCAGTGAGGGTCTGCCACTTGATCTGATCCTCCTTGGGGCGCTTGGCAAAGCCATAGCCGGGGAGGTCTACGAGAAAGATCTTCTTGTCGATCTCGTAAAAGTTGACGGTAATGGTCTTGCCGGGGGCAGAGCTGACCCGCGCCAGGGACTTGCGTCCCAGAATGGTGTTGATCAGCGAGCTTTTGCCCACGTTGGAGCGTCCCGACAGGGCGATCTGGGGAATGGGATCCGAGGGGAACTGACGGATCTCACCCGCGGTCATGCGGAGAGCCACGTTCTGCAGATTGATGGGAGTGTTGGTTGCCATGTCGGTTCTCCTTTACAGCGATTGGGAGGGGCGCACGGTCACCGTGTTCAAAAGACCCTCGGGGATCTCGGTCACGGGAGCGGCCGCATGCTCGCGGCTCACCAGCGCGGCGGCCAGCACTTCAGAAGCGCGGCGGCAGGGAACAAAGGTCAGATTCTCACGGGCGATGGGATCGATCTCGTCCAGATCCCCCACGTTATCCGCGGGAATGAGCACGGTCTTGACCCCGGCGGCGTAGGCGGCCATGGTCTTCTCCTTCAGCCCGCCAATGGCCAGCACGTTGCCCCGCAGGGTCACCTCGCCCGTCATGGCCACGTCACGGCGAACGGGGATGTTTGCCAGGGCGGAGACCAGCGCTGTGGTCATGGTCACACCCGCCGAGGGGCCGTCCTTGGGCACCGCACCCTCGGGGACGTGGATGTGAATATCCTTCTTCTGGTAGAAGTCGGAGGGGATGTTGTACTGATGGGCGATACTACGCACAAAGGTCAGCGCCGCGTGGGCGGATTCTTTCATGACGTCGCCCAGAGATCCGGTCAGCTCCAGCTTGCCGGTGCCGTCCAGCACAGCCACCTCTACGCGGAGCATATCGCCTCCCACCTCGGTATAGGCCAAACCATTTACTACGCCCACCTCGTCCTCAACCGAGATGTGCTCGGGGAGCATCTTGCGGCTGCCCAGATAGGTCTTTACGTCGGTAGCGTCGATGGTGATGCGCTTGGTATCCTTTTCCTCCACCAGCCGCTTGGCGGCCTTGCGGCAGAGGGCGGCGATGGAGCGCTCCAGATTCCGCACGCCTGCCTCGCGTGTGTAGTAGTCGATGATCTCGGCCACAGCCCCGTCTGTGATCTTTAGGCTGCGCTTGGTGAGCCCGTGCTTTTTGAGCTGCTTGGGAATGAGATGATTCAGCGCAATGCTGATCTTCTCGTTCTTGGTATAGGAGGGAAGCTGAATGATCTCCATGCGGTCGATCAGAGGCTTCGGAATGGTGTCCATGGAGTTGGCCGTAGCGATGAAGAGACAGTCCGAGAGGTCGAAGGGAAGCTCCACGAAGTGGTCGCGGAAGAACTTGTTCTGCTCGGGATCCAGTACCTCCAGAAGGGCGGAAGAGGGATCTCCGTGGGCGTCGCGGGTCAGCTTGTCGATCTCATCCAACAGGATCAGGGGATTGCGTACCCCCACCTGGGACAGCGCCGTGACGATACGGCCGGGCATAGCGCCGATGTAGGTCTTTCTGTGTCCGCGGATATCCGACTCGTCCCGCACACCGCCGAGAGATACACGGACGTACTTGCGCTTCATGGCGCGGGCGATGGAGGCCGCGATGGAGGTCTTACCCACACCGGGAGGGCCTACGAGGCAAATGATCTGGTTTTTCAGTTCCGGTGCGATCTGCTTGACCGCCATGAACTCCAGAATACGCTCTTTAACCTTCTCCATGCCGTCGTGGTCGGCGTCCAGGATCTTCTTGGCGGCGGCTACGTCCACGCGGTCACGGGTGGACTTCTTCCAGGGAAGCTCCAGGCAGACGTCCAGATAGTTGGAGATCACCGAGGATTCGGCAGAACCGAAGGGGAGGCGAGCCAGCTTACTGTTTTCCTTCAGCAGCTTTTCTTCCACCTCAACGGGAAGCTCGGCATCCAGGATACGGTTGTAGAACTCGTCGGGATCGCCTCCGCCCTCGCCCAGCTCGTCCTGGATGACCTTCATCTCCTCGCGGAGATAGTACTCCCGCTGATGGCGGTTGATCCGTGCGCGGACGCGGCGGTTGATCTCGTTTTCGGTGGAGAGCAGGTCGCCCTCGTGCTTCATGATCAGAATCAGGGTATCGATCCGCACCATGGGCTCAAAGCATTCCAGAATGGTCTGCTTGTCCTCGTAGCGCACCAGAATGTTGGCGGCCACAAAATCGGCGTACAGCCCGGGGTTCTTGATGGTGGAAACGTGGGTCATGATATCGTCGGCCACGGCGGGGATGTAGCGCACGATGCTCTGGAGCACCTTGTTGGCCTCCCGCAGGTAGGCCTCACCCTCGATACCACCGTTGTCGTCTGTGATGACCGCCTTAGAAATGACGTTGGCTACCGTAAATTTGCCCAGAGGAATGATGGAGGAGAGCTGGGCACGGCACTGACCCTCTGCAATGAGACGGGTATCTCCGTCGGGGGTGCGGATGAGCTGCTTGATGCGGGCGACGGTGCCCACAGGGCAGAGCTTGGTGATGTCGGGCTCGCCGGTGTCGGGCTCGGAGATGTCGAGCAGGGAAGCAAGCACCACCAGTTCTCCGCCTGAAGCGGCCGACTGGGCGGCGGCGGCGGACTTGAAGCTGTCCTTGGGAATGTCGCAATTCACGGTCATCCCGGGGAATGCAACCACACCCCGCAAAACCACGAGGGGCAGGGTCTGGTTTTCGGCTTTTTCAATATACTTGGACATGGTAATCAGGAAATCCTTTCAGATACGGTGGGTTTCCGCAGAAAAGCGGAAGAATATGATGATCTCGCGGGAGATACTACTCCCCGATTATAGTTTTCTATTCATTATAGCACACTTTTGCGAAAATTTCCATAGGTATTGAAGATTTTTTACAAATTTATTCACTCCCGATTATAGGACACCTCTAAAAACCTCTCGCACAGCGAATCGACGGAATATTTTCCGTCATTCGTCACAAAAATCCTTCGTATAGGATTAACTATACGCGCGGCTTTTTGTTTAGCGCCCGCAGGCGGGCTGACGAAAAATCTTCTCGCCGCTCGCCGCACGATAAGTTTTTAGAGATGCCCTATAATCTTTGAATTTTAACCTGGTATGAACCAAGGTGAATGCGGGCACGTGCTTTGTACAGGGGGATGTAGAGGATGCATCATGACAAAATTCACAAAATCCCCTTGATTCCGCCCCGTATCGCATGCTACAATAGTACCATCCCCCAAAATAGGAGCCCACCATGACCATACAGATCATCATGAAGTACCCGGGAAATCTGACCAAAAAGGTCAAGGCATACCCTGTGAATTTGCCAACGACACCCCGTACCCTGCGGGAGCTTGTCGCCGCCTGTGTCGAGACCTGCGTCGAGGCCTACCGTGCAAGAGCCATGGCCGCCGAGAATCCCGCCCCTTTAACCGACGACGCCTTCGAGGGAATGCGGGAGTTGGGTAAGTTCGCTTTTGGCGTTCACTATAACCAAAAGGAGATCCATCTGAAAGCCGCCACCGAGACCGCTATTCAAGCGGTGGAGGACGGCCTTGTCCGCATCTTTTGGGAGGAAGAGGAATTGACCGACCTGGATACCCCCCTCACTCTCCCGGAGGGAGCCACCCTCACCTTTATCCGCCTCACCTTTCTCACGGGGCGGATGTGGTAACGAAAGGAGTCATGCATATGGAAGACCGTAAAAATAATTTAGAAGAACGAGCCCGCAAGGGTGCCCTGGCCAAGGAGTATTCTGATATGCTCCGCAAAAAGAGGGAGCGCCACCGCAAGGCCATAGGGGACGATCTGTACAATTTCCTATCCGAGCTTCACCACACGGGGCTGACCCAGGCGGAGATCGAGCTTACAAAAGCCCTCCGTGACTCCGACACCCTACCCTCGGCGTGGATACTCACCCGCATGAAGCCCGCCTTCGGCACCATGTTCCACGAGCGGGACAGGGAAGCCATCCTCTACTGGGCGGATCACATACGGGATATCCCCTACACCCGCTCTTACTGCCGCCGTCCCTTCCGCTCCCGGGAGTTGACTGCCTACGTTGATCCGATTTGCAGTATGCTCCGCAGCTTTTCTCTGGAGTGGATGCCCGATCTTGATCCTGCAAAGATCTTGAATCGCGAGATTCCCGAGGATGCCGCCGCATATCTGGATGAAATGATCTGGCGTACCCCCGGATACAACGACTGGCAGATCGCCTACGCCCTGGATCACGGGGACACCAACCTGTCGGATGCCGTTACCCGCATCCTTACCGAGGAGAACGGCATGGGTAGAGTCACCTTCCAGCTCATCCGCGGCGTGATGAAATCCCACCGCGCCGATCTCCATGAGCTGATGGGCAAGCTCCTGCTGGCGGCCAAGCTCCAGGAGGGCTTGCGCCAGGCTATCTGCGAGAACGCCGACTGCGGCACTCCCGAGGCCTTCCGCTCCATCCTGCAGGTCATTGCCGACAATGACCTCATCCGCTTCTCGGCGGTCAAGCGGGCCGTGGGTGTGTGGCTGGGGGTCATGACCGAGGAGACCCGCGATCTGGATCGAATCAGCGGAAAGAGCCTGCGCCTCATGCTCGACTGCCTGGATTCCCCCGAAGCCCGTGCCGAGGCTCTGCACTCCGAGGACTCTATGGCCATCCACATCGCCCTGTGGAGCCTGGCCTTTTCCGACGTGGCCGAGGCAGTCGCGGCTATGGAGCATATCATTCAGAACGGCACCCGCCATCAGCTTCTGGTAGCGGGCTACTTTGCCGCGCAGCTGGAGAATCCTCCCGTTGCCAACCGTTTGGCCAAGGCGGTGCTGAAAGCCCATCGTGATAAGCCCGACGTAGTGGCGGTGTGGCTGCCCTGCTTTTTGGACAGGGCGACGGGACGTATGTGGGACGCTTACCGCTACGGGCATACCGCGTCCATGGAGGGCTTCTTTGATGCCCGTGAGGAAGCCGAGGAATACTCCGCGCTGTTGTGGTCTCTGTTTAACGGCTTTGTTGGGAAGGAGAAGACCTACTCTCCCTGCGTGTTCCCGTGGCACGAGGTCACCGTCCGCAAGTGCGACCTCGCTCGCATCATCTGTACCATTGCTGCACTGACGGAGGATGACATCCTTATTGACGAAGCCTGCCCCCTCATCACCGAGGTGGACTCCGACCGCCGCCGCACCGTCTTTACGGTGATGCTCCGCCGTCACAGAACCCCCACCCAGCGCAGAACCGTTCTGGAAGCTCTCGCCGACCGCGAGACCTATACCCGCGCCGATGCTTATACCTTGGCCAAGGACATGACGATCACTCCCGACGAATACCGCATCGTGGAGGGACACCTCCGCTTCAAGGGCGCGGATATCCGTAAGAACTGTACCGAGCTGCTCTTAAAGCGGGACGATGCCGCCTTGACCGATACCCTCACCCGCCTGCTTGATGCCTCCAAGGAGGAGTCCCGCTTCGCCGCGCTGGATATGCTCTCTACGCTCCAAAAGAATAAGGTCCGCAAGGGGATCTTCGATGCTCTGCTCCCGAGGCTCACCGAAATGAGCGCGAATTCGAGCCTGTCCTCCAAGGAAAAGACCTTTTTGGAGACTCTGCTTCCCAAGACCGCCGATACAGCCAATGCCGCCGAGACGACCGCCTTCGTGACCGCCGCCGACCGCTACTATCCCAAGGAATTTGATGAAAGCTATATCGCCAAGTGCGTGGGGGCCTTCGGCGACTATTTCCCCGACTCCAAGCTCCCCGCCCTGCTGACCGAAAAGGGAAGCATCAAGTCCGCCCTCAAGAAGCTCAAGGACGCCGTCACCCCCGCCGTGGCCTGCAAGACCTCCATCCAGGCCGCCATGGATCTCATGTCCCTCTCCCGCCTCATTGACGCCCACAAGAACGATGAGTTCGTTTCCTACAACGGAGAGACCGTCCTGCTGGGAACCCATCGCTTCCTGTTCAAGGACAAGGACGGCGGTCTGCCCCTCACCCACCTGTGGGATAACTGGATCAAGGAAAACGGCATTACCCACGCAAGACTTTTGCGGATGCTCATCCTGTTCCACGCTTACCGAAGCTCTACGCCCTTCTTTGAGAAGACCGTCGATACGATCCGCACCGTCTTCGGCGTAGGCTTCGAGAAGGGCAAGGAGCTGCCCTACGACGGCCAGATGGAGATCATCCTGATCCACCTCGCCCAGGCTCTCCCCAAGGAGGATATGGCCATGCTGGCCTCTGCCCTGACGGCGTGGTTTATCCAATGCGTCCCCGACGGCGAGGTGGTGATCCGCACCCGCAAGGATCAGAAGAGCTCCGAACGAGACAGCCACGTCCACCTGCTTTCTCATAAGCAGCTCGCCTATATCTACAATTTCCTCAAGTGCGAGAATAGCCTGAACGGCGAAGCCATCGACAAGGTGTTTCCTCTGGCCGTGGCATCCGCCGAGCGGTGCATGGATGCGAAATATGCCCTGTCCGATAATCCTGAGGAGAACCCCAGGATACACTATCATACGATCACCTCCCGCCTCCTTTTGGATGAGGAGCACAACTACTATTACGGCGTAGTCCGCACAAATCTTGTAGATATCCGCGACTATCTCCAAGCCGCCCACAAGGGGATCATCACCGAGCGCCAGCTCTGCGAGTTCGCCCTGCGCCCCGAAACCATCAACTACTCCATGAAGGTGCTGTCCTACGTCGCCTCCTTCGTGTACGAGCAGGGACGGCAAGTGTCGGAGCGGCACCAGTGGGCCCGCAGATGGACCGAGCAGTACGTCCGTTCTCTGGTGGGCGAGAAGGATTTGACCCGAGAGCTGACCGAGGAAGACAGAAAACTGTTGGACTTCACCGTCAAGGTCTATGCCACCCTTGCCCCCGTGGTGGTGGGCGCGGAACTCCGTCGCGGCGACAGCCCCACCCCCTACTCCGAGGGCGTGAGCGGTATCTGCCGCATCTACGGCGCGGAGTATTTCGTATCCATCCTTACATCCTTGGGCAAGGATACCCTTGACCGCACCGCCTACTACGGCTATGGCATCGGAAAAGATCGCCGTTCCAGCCTTTCCTACCTCCTGTCGGTCTGCATCCCCGCCGCGGACGAGACGGTGGAGACCCTCAAAGCCGCGCTGGCAGGAAAGAAGATTCCCAAAAAGCGCCTGGTGGAGGCCGCTCTGTACTCTCCCGAGTGGATCCCCCTCATGGGCGAGTATCTGGGGCTTGACTCCTTCGCCTCGGTGTGCTACTACTTCATGGCCCACATGAACGAGAAGTTCGACGACAAGAAGCGCGCCGTCATCGCCCGCTATACCCCCCTGTCCGAGGACGAGCTCAACCTGGGCGCCTTCGACCTGTCCTGGTTCCGCTCCGCCTACGAGTCCATCGGGGACACCGACTTCGACCTGGTCTACGACGCCGCCAAGTACATCGCAGACGGCGCCAAGCACGCCAGAGCCCGCAAGTACGCCGACGCCGCCCTGGGTCGCTTTACGGTGGAGGACACCGAAAAGACGGTCTCGGACAAGCGCAATAAAGACCTGCTCATGGCCTACGCCCTCATTCCCCTGTCGGGAGAGGACGATCTTCTCAGCCGCTACCTGTACATCCAGCGCTTCCGTAAGGAAAGCCGTCAGTTCGGCTCCCAGCGCATGACCAGCGAGGGGAAGGCCGTGGAGATGGCTCTGAAAAACCTGGCCACCAATGCGGGCTATGCCGATTCCATGCGGTTGACTCTGCGGATGGAGACAAAGGTTATCGACGACAGCCGCGCACTGCTAGAGCCTATCGACGTGGAGGGCGTGACCCTGCATCTTGTACTTGATGACAACGGCAAGGCCGAGATCACGGTCAGCAAGGACGGCAAGGAGCTCAAGAGCATTCCCGCTAAGCTCAAGAAGCATGAGACCGTCCTGGCTTTGACCGAGCTGAAAAAGACCCTCACCGAGCAGTACCGCCGTGCCCGACGGATGCTGGAGGAGGCCATGGAGGATCAGACGGCATTCACCCTCTCCGAGCTTTCCGCCCTGTCGGAGCATCCCGTGGTGTACCCCATGCTGAAAAACCTGGTTCTCACCGACGGGACAGCTTCGGGCTTTCTCTGCGAGGGAGGTCTCACTTCTGTCGACGACATGGAGATTCCCCTGTCCCCCGATACCCCTGTCAGCATCGCCCATCCCTACGACCTCTACGAGCAAGGGAATTGGCGCGACTTCCAAAAGTATTTATACGATAACCGCATCACCCAGCCCTACCGCCAGGTCTTCCGCGAGCTGTATATTAAGACGCCCGAGGAAGCCGATCAGCTCCACTCTCTGCGCTATGCGGGCAACCAGATCCAGCCTGCCAAGACGGTGGCCACCCTCAAATCCCGCCGTTGGGTAGCTGATGTGGAGGACGGCCTGCAAAAGGTCTACTACAAGGAAAACATTGTCGCGCAGATCTATGCTCTAGCCGATTGGTTCACTCCCGCCGACATCGAAGCCCCCACCTTGGAATGGGTCTGTTTCTCGGATCGCAAGACAGGGAAGGAATTGAAGATTGTCGATATTCCTCCCGTGATCTTTTCTGAGGTCATGCGGGACGTGGATCTGGCCGTCAGCGTAGCCCATGCGGGCGGCGTTGACCCCGAGACCAGCCACTCCACCATGGAGATGCGAGCCGCCATTCTGTCCTTTGTTCTGCCCCTGTTCAAGCTGGAAAATGTCCGCGTAGAAGGCAGACACGCTCTCATCGAGGGCAAACTGGCCGACTATTCTGTTCACTTGGGCAGCGGTGTTGTCCATCAGCAGGGCGGCGCCATGATCCCTGTCCTGCCCGTGCACTCTCAACACAGAGGCAAGATATTCCTGCCCTTCGTGGACGATGACCCCAAGACCGCTGAGATCATCTCCAAGGTACTGCTGTTCGCCGAGGATCAGAAGATCAAGGATCCCGTGATCTCGGAAGCAATACGGCGGTAATTCGCATAGGATAATCTTTACAAATCAGTGTGAGTATGCTATAATGGAGCTACAATACATAATGAATAAATGATTCGTATTTAGCCGATTGCATAATTAGAATTGCAGTTTATCGGGGAGCGACTGCTCTCTGAGGCTCCCTCCGGGAGGGAGCTCCCGACGAAGTCGGGTGAGGGAGAATGCGCGAGTAAAAACAT
>JAZSBH010000123.1:0-11923 GCA_045602325.1 Eubacteriales bacterium
TCATGATGGTACCTCCTTTCTTTTTGGGGATTGGAGATTTTACAAAATTGCCTCATAACAATTTTGTGAAAATCTCTGGATATGCTCCAAACATTTCTGTGAAAATCTTTGGGCATATCCTGGCAGAACTGCGGTTCTGCCTGTTTGCTCGTTCCAAAATTGCTGTGACAATTTTTACACTCACAAACCGTTTTCGCCTCATTTCAAAACACCGCAAGTAATTGCGATGTTTTTCCATTCAGCAAAAACTCCAGAAAAAATCAAATGTCATTCTGTGGAATGCCCTTTGATTTATTTCCGGCCATTCTTTTCTGAACCGTTAAATACAGTATGATGTATTCAATCGGTTTTCAGAAAAAATGGACTCACTCCACTTTACGTTGTAAAGCCGTGAGCCAAGGCGCCGCCTTGGAACTGGTTTAAGGTGCTTCGCCCCTTAAAAATCCCCATCCAAAAGAAACAGTGTAATACACCTTTTGAGTTGGTGTATTGCTGTCTCTTTTGTTAGGACAAATTGCCTAACTCGTTTAGGCGGTGTTCGCCAAAACTTCGTGGCAATTATGTCCTAATGAGCAAGCATGGGTTTTTAACTTTGTAAAGTCAAAAACACCATACTTGCTTTGAGCGAGTTGCACCCTGATGCACTCGCAGCGGTTTAGGCATCAAATCCTAAACCGCCATGCCAAAAACCGCCGTACCGCTTTTAGGCATTTTACGGCAATACGAAAGGAGCGAATCTTATGGCAAAAAAGGATTTTCGCATTTACTGCGAAGAGGAATACATTGACCATCTAAAAACGATTGCCGATGAAAAAGGCACATCCGTTAATCAGTTGGTTTTATCTGTACTGACTAAAAAGTACCCAATGCCCAAACGAAAAAAGGACCAGACCTCTACAGGTCCAGCCCTTGATATTGAAGCAACCAAAAAACACTATGAGGCACTAAACCAATTTCTCACTGAGGCAGAGAATGGTGGTGCCAAGGTCAAACCCTATGCACTCTATCAGCATCTTGTGGAGGAACGAAACAGATTGAAGAACCTACTCGACACCTCGTCACAAACCTAAACCACGAAAGGACCGAACCTCGGTCCTTTCTTTCTTTTTGGATTGCCGCCGAAATAACCAACAAACTAAAACGGACCGTTTTACAGAACGGTCCGCAATAAAAAAACACACAGGTTCTTTTCGTGGCAGATTGCCGGCAACTCGTGGAAAAGAAAACCCCACTGCATGTTTAGATTCTTCTCGCCACATATACGAGCAGAAAAACAAAAAGAATCTGCAGGTACCAGGGCGAAGCATGCTCAGATACCAAAATATCAAAATTTGCTCATATCAAAAAATCATAAAATCTGCTGTTTCGCAAATGCCAGTCGCCGTTACCCTTGGCATTTGCTTTTTCTTTTATCCATGCGAACGTTACAAGAAAAATATCGGTATTGAATATAAGAAGAGAGGGAGCAACTTCCGAAAACACTGAAAAACCCATATAGCACAGTGGGTTTTGGCACTTTTGCATGGTGCAAAACTTTTCATCAGATGGTGAAATAAATTTCACTAGTTGGTGCAAAAAAATTGCACCGTTTGCAAATGAAAACAGACATCTTTTAATTGCCGAAATAAAAAAGACCGTTGGCAACGGTCAGAAAGGAGTTAGAAGATGTCACAAAAGATTGAACACGGTTTTGCTGTCAATACGGAGACAGGGGAAGTATCGGACATCTATATTCAAAAAGATGTGTCCAGCCAGAACTTCTGGAAAATCTGGCTGAGCGACATCCTCACAGTATTAGGTATTATTTCAAACAGTAAGCAATTAGATGTTGTTTTGTATGTAATGGCACACATTAAACAGAGCGATAATACTTTTGTTGGTTCATACGATAAAATCGCAAGAGAGGCGAACGTTTCCAAAAGAACGGTTATCACTACAATGAAAAAACTCTTGGAAGTGGATTTTATCAGAAGAGTGCAAAACGGTTATTATCAAGTGAACCCGAAGTATATTCTCAAGGGGAATGAGAATAAGAGAAGAATGGTCATTGACTATTACAACACACTTGATTCGTACCCTAAGAATGACAGAAAGAGTGACCCAAATGAAAATTGATATGAGGGAATTTTTAATCCCTCAAACTTAAATTACAAATAAAAAACAAGGAGGATTCTAACATGGATAAAGAAACTTTATCAAATTACGGATGGATTGTGATATGTGTTCTTGTTCTCGCTGTAATGTTGGCACTTGCCACACCTTTTGGAACATTCGTTGCTGATGCCATCAAGTCAACAACACAAGGACTCTTTGATGTAAACCAGAATGCACTCAACAGCACTGGCCTTATCAATATTGGAGACCAATCATTCGGTGAGGGTGGAAATGGTGGCAATGGTGGTGCCGGAGACCAAGGCGGCACTAATACTCTGCCAGAGGTAGGCAAAACCGCCGAGGAATACACATGGGCAGAAATCAAGGCAATCTCTGAAGCAGATAAGGGTGATGAATATTTCAACCTTGGCGATACAAAAACATTTACAACAACAGACGGTAAAACGATTGTGATGGAGATTGTTGCTTTCAATGCTGATACCAAAGCAGACGGAACAGGCACAGCAGGTATCACTTGGATGTCAAGAGGTGTAATTGTGCAACATAGGATGAATGCTTCTAACACCAGTGCTAATGGTTGGGAAGTTTCCGAGTTGCGCTCTTGGTTAAAGAGCGACTTCTATTCAACTCTACCAAATGACATAACAGGTATTATTGTCTCTGTTAACAAAACATATTATGATTATACAAGCAAGTCTACAAAGTCTTGTGCAGACAATGTTTGGATTCCATCTTATCGAGAAGTATTTGGCAATAGCACAAACAACCCCAACTATGAAACATCTGGAGTTGATTATACGACCATCTTTAAGGATACAGCATCTCGAATCAAATATCAGACTGTTACTGGGTCAAGTATAGCGGTTACATGGTATCTCCGTTCTGCTGATTATAACGATAATCGCTTCTTCTGCCGTGTTCATAATAGCGGTGTTAGTGATGTTATTGCTGCCAGCGGGCCTAATGGTGTAGTCCTCGGTTTCTGCACCTAATCAAAAACCTTATGAGCAAATTTATAAAAACAGTGAAGGGAGGACCCGCAGGTCCTGCCTCTTGTTTTAATCTCTCAGCATCCCAAAGTGTCGGAATGCATCCATGATTGCCTGTTCTTTTTCTGGTGGGCAAATGAGTTCTTTGCTTTTGCCCTCACCAATGTTGTAATTGTCTCTTTTCTCAAAACCGCACTTGTCCTTAATCTGGGCAATGTACAGAGAGGAAACCTTCAGACCGTATTTCTCCAAGATGTATGCCTTTATCTCGGAATAGGTGGCAGTGGATGATGCTCTGCCTTGCAGGTCCTCAACATTCACATCAAACTTGATTCGCTCGTAGACATCTTTCCGACTTAAAAGGATTACAGTCTCTACATGCCCCGTCCTCGGGAACAGATCCACCGGCTGCACCTCCCCAATCTCGTACCCAAGTTCTCTGAAAGCAGCACAATCTCTTCCCAGCGTTTCGGGCTCGCAGGAGATATATACCACTCTCTCGATGTCCCTCGCCGCGATCTCGGAGATCAGTTCCCGTGTGGTACCCTTGCGGGGCGGGTCGATGACCGCCAGATCGGGGGAGGGCGCACCGCCTTCCTCGGCTGCAGACAGGAATTTGTGCGCGTCCGACGCATCCCCGCAGAAGAACCGCGCGCGGTCGGGACCCAGCCCGTTCAGAGCGGCGTTGACACGGGCGCATTCCACCGCCGCGGGGATGATCTCTATACCCGTCACGTCGGCCACGCGGTCGGCCATGGACAGCCCAATGCTCCCCGCGCCGCAGTAGAGGTCAAGAAGGTGTTCACGCCCCGTCAGCCCCGCCATGTCGGCGGCGGTGTTGTACAGAAGCTCGGCGGCGTCGTGGTTGACCTGATAGAAGGATCCCGCCGACAAACGGAGCCGCTTTCCGCAGAGGACATCCTCCAGATAGTCCTTGCCCCAGAGGGTGATGAACTCATCCCCCAGCACCACGTTGGTGTTCTCGCGGTTGATGTTGAGCAGAATCCCGCAGAGCTTCGGGAATCGACCCACCAGCTCGTGCACCAGTCCCTCGGCTGCGGGCTTCGGGAGCTTTGTATCGTTGATCACCAGCGTCAAGAGAGTCGATCCGTCGGCGGCGCACCGCAGGTAGATGTGGCGGAGGGTACCTTTGCCGGACCCAACTCCGTTGGGTGGCTCTCCATAAGCCGTCACGCGGTACTTGTCGCAGAGCGCACAGACCGCGCGGACAAGCTCGCCGAAGGCCTCGGGCTGGAGGGCGCAGTCAAAGCAGGGAATGACCTTGTGGGTCTTGGCGGCGTAAAATCCCGCCTCCATGCCGCCCTTGCCTTGACGGACGGGGTACATGCCCTTATTGCGGTAGCCCTTGGTAACGTGTTCGCCATTTCGCTTCACGGTCAGCACCGGGCGGATGACCACGTCGGACAGCCCCGCCTGACGGAAGGCCTTCTCCACCCGGCTGTGCTTGGAGATCAGCTCGTCTTCATATTTCAAATGGCGGTAGACACACCCGCCGCATGCCTCGGGGGCGCGGCAGAATTCCTCCTCCGCCCGCATGGGGGAGGGGGTGATTATCTCCAAAAGCTTGCCCACGCAGAAGGACTTGGTGCGCTTGATGATCTGCGCGCGCACCACATCCCCTGTCACTGAGCCCTTGACGAACAAAACAAGTCCGTCGGGCAGTCTGCCTACACCGCAGCCCAGGTTGTTCAGATCTTGTATGGAAACTGTGACGGTCTCGGGCTGATCGTTGCGGTTCTGTTTCTGCTTAGACATAGAATTCCTTTCCGTCCTCCAGGCGCAGACAGCCCAGACGACCGCCGCGACCCAGACCGCAGTCCATGAAGATGGTGCCGTTGCCGTAGAAAATGCGATCAGCCCCGCCGTTGGATTCGGAGGTGGGGGTATGACCGACGATGATGGTCTTGTCCTCAAAGTATTTCGCGGTGGGATCCAGAGCCTCCGAGAAGAAGTCCTCGGGCTCCAGCCAGTCCAGCTCCACGTCGGGGGTGAAGTCGTAGATGCCCTGGTGGAGCAGGAGGTAATCCTTGCCGTTCACTGTGACCTCCTCGTAGAGGGGCATGTCCGACAGGTAGTCGATGATACCCTCCTGCATATCCTTGTCCAGCGCGCGGTAGCCAGACAGGGTGGGCTCGCCGCCGTCCTGTACCCAGGCGGTCATATCGGCAATGAAATCTGCGTCGGGGGTCTGTCCCGCCTGCATCTTTTCGTAGCCGTTCAGCATCTTGACGGCAGTGAAATCGTGCTCACCCGCGATGGGGTAGACGTTGAGGCGGTAGCTCATATCCTCGATCAGCGCCATGGCGTCGGGGCCGTAGTCCACGATGTCGCCCAGGACGTAGAGAACGTCCCGGTCGGCGTTGAATTTAATGGTCTGAAGCAGGGTTTTGTATTCTTCAAAATGTCCGTGTAGATTGGCGACAACGTAGGTCATGGCGAGTTCCTTTCTGTTTGTGAAATTTATAATCTGTTATATTATACTATATATCACCGCGGTTGTCAAGTGAAAGGTGAAAAGTAGGGAAGGATGACGAATTTGGGTTTATCGGGGGGGCGTTGATGTACTTTGAAATCTATTCGCTCCATTTGCCCGAACGTGCGAGTCAAGCGCGATTTCCGGGTCATCTCACGCCAACCGCTTGACAACCGCCCGAAAATATGCTATGATATAAAGTGGTGTAATTTTACCCCAAATCGCAACCCCGGAAAAGGAAATCGTAATTATGGTCATGTGTGCAAGATGCCACAAGCGCATTGCTGTGGTATTCATAACCAAAATGGAAAACGGACAGAGAACCTCGGAGGGCCTGTGCATGCGCTGTGCCAAGGAGGTGGGTCTGCCCGTCAACAATATGCTGGACGGCATCGCCGGCCAAATGGGGATCACCCCCGATCAGATCGCATCCATGGAGGACTCCATCAACGAAATGATGGCCGCCCCCTCCGAAAACGATGGCGTCGAGGACGGCGGTGCCCCCGCTATCGATATGCCCAGCCTCTTTGGAGAGAACAGCCCCGGAGAGGGACTGGGGCAGAACCTGGCCGCCCTGTTTGGCGAAATGAAGCAGAACGGGGAGAATACCCCCGCCCCCCATCAGCCCCGAGGCGGTAAGCGCGGCGGCCAGGGTCAAGGCCACCAGAGCCGCGGCAAGGAAGGGAAGCAGCTCAAGTATCTCACCACCTACTGCCGCAACCTCACCGAGGCCGCCCGCACGGGCAAGCTGGATCGCATCGTAGGACGTGAGCGGGAGCTGGCTCGTGTGACCCAGATCCTCTGCCGCCGTCAGAAGAATAACCCCTGCCTCATCGGCGAGCCCGGCGTGGGTAAGACAGCTATTGCCGAGGCTTTGGCCATCCGCGTGGCCAAGGGAGACGTGCCCTACAAGCTGAAAAACAAGGAGATCTACCTGGTTGACCTAACCGCCCTGGTGGCAGGTACCCAGTTCCGCGGCCAGTTCGAGTCCCGTATTTTGGGGCTTTTGGGCGAAGTCCAATCCGAGGGCAATATCATCCTGGTCATCGACGAGGTCCACAACATCGTGGGCACGGGGGAGGCCGAGGGCTCGGTCAACGCCGCCAATATCCTCAAGCCTGCTCTGTCCCGCGGCGAGGTGCAGATCATCGGTGCCACCACGCTGACCGAGTACCGCAAGTACATCGAGAAGGATACCGCTCTGGAGCGCCGTTTTCAGCCCGTTATGGTGGAGGAGCCCTCCATTTCCGAGTCGGTGGAGATGCTGAAGGGCATCAAGCACTACTACGAGCAATTTCACAATATCCGTATCCCCGACGGGGTGCTGGTGAAGGCCGTCACCATGTCCGAGCGCTACATCACCGACCGCTACCTCCCCGATAAGGCCATCGACCTCCTCGACGAGGCCGCCGCCCACCTGTCCCTGTCCAGCGGTGAGCTCAACGAGACCTTTGAGATCCGCGACCGCCTGTTGGACATCAAGGCCCGCCGCGAGGCGCTGGAAACCCGGGAGACCCCTGATGGGGATGAAAAGGCCATGCAGAGAAAGTACGAGGAGTTGGCTGGCATCAAGGCCGAAGAACTCAAGCTCTCGGCTCGCCTTTCCGAATTGGAGCCGAACTGCGCCGCCATCACCCTGACTGCCGCCGAGCTGGCCGAGGTCATCGAGGTCTGGACGGGTATTCCCGCTACCACGGTGACAGAAAACGAGTTTGAGCAGGTAGACAAGCTGGAAGCCCGCCTGAAGGAGCACATCATCGGCCAGGACAAAGCTGTCAGCGCCGTTGCCCGCGCCGTCAAGCGCAACCGCGCAGGCGTGTCCGCCAAGCGCAAGCCCGTGTCCTTCATCTTTGCGGGCCCCACGGGCGTGGGTAAGACCGAGCTGGTCAAGACCCTGGCGGGCGACCTGTTCCACTCCCCCGAGACCCTCATCCGTCTGGATATGTCGGAGTTCATGGAGAAGGAGTCGGTCTCCCGCATCATCGGCTCGCCTCCCGGTTACGTGGGCTACGACGACGCGGGTCAGCTCACCGAGAAGATCCGCCGCAAGCCCTATTCGGTGGTGCTCTTCGACGAGATCGAGAAGGCTCACCCCGACGTGCTCAATATCCTGTTGCAGATCCTGGACGACGGCCGCCTGACCGACGCCCACGGCAAGACCGTCAATTTTGAAAATACGGTCATCGTCATGACCACCAACGCAGGCTCCGAGAGACAGACCGGTGCCATTGGCTTTGGCGGCTCGGAGGAGGATCGCGCGGAGGATGCCACCATGAAGGCTCTCCAGGGCTTTTTGCGCCCCGAGTTCATCAACCGCGTGGACGAGGTGGTCACCTTCCGCTCGCTGGATAGGGAGGACTTTACCCACATCGCCCGCATCATGCTGAATGAACTGATCGACGCCCTGGCCGAGAAGTCCCTGACCCTACGCTATACCGATGCCGCCGCGGCTCTCATTGCCGAGAAGTCCTACTCCGCCAAGTACGGTGCCCGCAATATGCGCCGCTACATCCAGCGCCACGTGGAGGACGCCATCGCCGAGGCAGTGATCGCGGATTATGCCCATCAACTTACCCAAATTCTGGTCAGCGTCAAGGACGGTGAGATCAAGGTGAGCTGTATGTAAGTTATGTAAGTAGAGTAGAATAACGTGAAGGAGGAATCCCATGCCATCTCCCGAACAAGACCGCACCCGGCGGGTGCGGAGTCCCATAGATCCTGCTACGGCTACGGCGGACGACCTGCTCGCCCATCTCGCCGCCGACCCCACGACGGGACTTTCCCCCAAGGAAGCCGCCCGTCGGTTGGAAAACGGCGAGGCGTCCCCTCTGTTCCGCAAGCCCGCGCGCCGCTATGCCGATTGCGTTAAAAAGACCATCCGCGAGCCTGCGCTGTGGTTGCTTCTGGCGGTGGCGGTCATATCCCTGTTCTTTGACCGAGTGGCCCT
The DNA here is from genome assembly GCA_045602325.1 of Eubacteriales bacterium. GTDB lineage: Bacteria > Bacillota > Clostridia > Oscillospirales > CAG-272 > CAMEON01. The sequence goes on from JAZSBH010000123.1 coordinate 8,546, forward strand.
CGGTCTTGTCTGCCTACTCCTATCCGTGGGGAATACCGCCCTCTGCGCCTACTTCCTGTACCGTGCCGACCGTACCGACGCCGCCATGCAGGTGGCCTACGATACTCCCCTGTGCCGCGTCCTGCGGGGCGGCCGCATCCTGCGGATGAGTGCCGAGGGGCTGGTCAAGGGCGATATTATCCTGCTGGAGGAAGGGGACATCGTCCCCGCCGATTGCCGTCTGCTTCGCACCGACGGCTTTACGGTCACCGAGCGGGAGCTGAATGCCTCGGATACGAGCCGCCCGCCCGTCCGTCTGCAGAAGGACGCGGACATCCTCCCCGGATCGGCCAAGGATCTGCGGCTCTCGCCCGTGAACATGGCCTTTGCAGGGGGCATGGTGAACGCGGGGAGCGCCCTTGGCGTGGTGGTGGCGGTTGGCAGTGAGACCCACCTGGGAGGGCTCATCGGCCATATCCCCTCCCCGCACTGCGGAAAGACCGTGACCTATTTCAAGGACGCCGCCAAGGTGCTGTCCGTCTACAATCTCTGCCTGTTCTGTCTCATCATCCCCCTGACCGTGATCGGCATTTTCACCGTCGGGGATGCCTATGAATTTCTGGACATTTTTCTCTCCACCCTGGCGCTGATCGCGGTGACCCTTACCGAGCATCTGCTGGCGAAGGGGTGCTACCTGGCCTCGGCCGTCCGCCGTGCCGCCGCCTTGGATCGGGATCGGGAGAACGCCGCCGAGATCAAGTCCTCGGTGACCCACGAAAAGCTGACGGCTATGACCGATCTGCTCCTGGTGGGCACCGCCGCCCTTCACGACGGAGGCTGTCACCCCGAGACCCTACGCGTGGGCGAGCGGATCTACCGTTGCGACCGTCCCGAAGCCGACGGAGAGGCGAGAGCCGTGGCCGAATACCTCTACCTGTACCGCAAGGGTACGGCCGCCCTGCCCTCCGCAGGGATGAACCGGGAGGGCAGACAGCGCTTGCTGACTGCCTTCTGCGAATGGGCCGAGATCGACGAAGCGGCTCTGGAGGTCAAGATCAAGGATATCCGCACCGAAGACAGCCGTTTCGGGGAAACGGGTGTTTCGGGGGTGTTCCCTGCGGCGGAGGGCAACTGCCGGGTGACGGTCATCCTAACCGACCGCTTTGACGCGGTGGAGTCCTGCACCTACGTCTACGACGGGCGAAAGAGCCGCCCCGCCGATTCCGACGGACGGAACGCCCTGTACCGCGTTTACCGGGAAGCCGTGCGGCAGGGAAGCACGCCGCTGTTCCTGCTGGTGCAGACCAAGCAGGATCTGACCCTGCGCGCCATGCTGACCTATGCCCCCCATACCTGTCGCAAGACGGCGGGATGCGTCAAAAATCTGGAGAGTGCCGGTGTTCGCGTGACGGCCTTTTTGCGCGACGTGTCAGACAGCCACACCCGTGTGCTGGCCGCCTGCGGACTGACCGAGCAGACCCCCGCTGACCGTCCCGTGCCCGAGGGAGAGGACCGCACCCCTGCCGCCCAGCGGATCTCCGCAGGATGCCGTGCTTTTGAGGGATGCTCCCAAGACTACATATTGGATTGCATCGCCGACCTGAAAGCCCAAGGGCGTACCGTCGGTGTGCTCTCGGCGGAGGGGGAGGATATTGCCCTGTTGGCTGAGGCGGATATCGCCTTTACCTGTGTTCCCTCCCTGTATGCCGCCGCCGAGGCGGGCTACGGAGGCATGGAGCCCTGCAACGGAGAGCTTTCGGCGTCTGTCGCCGACGGCCATTGTGACGGGGGGATCGCCAACGACCGTTCCCGCCGCGCCGCCCACGTGTTGGTGCGCCGCAGCTCCTCGGTGGGAGGCGGTATGCTCGGTGTGCTCCGCGCCCTCCAAGCTGCCGACGGCTTTAAGGACGCCCTGGATCGCACCCTGCGCTTTACCCTGCTGTCCCAGACCGCCCGCACCGTCATGACGGTTCTGCCCCTCTGCCTGGGCCTGGCCGTCGCCGCGGCTCCCACCCTGCTTTTGTCGGGACTGCTCCTGGATCTTTTGGTCATGGCCGCGGCCTTGAAGCTCCCCCTGCGGAGCACCCCTGCGCCCCGCCGCACCTTGGATGCGGGGATCACCCATCCCCATATCACCCACCGCGCCGAGCTTTTGTCTGCCGCCGCGGGTGCCGCTCTGCCTTGGAGCGTGGCAGGGATCTCGGCTCTCTGCGGTGTGGACTTCGGCGGCGATCTGCTGTACTTCGGTCTGCTCGGCACCTTTGGACTTCAGCTTGCGGTATTCCTGACCGACCGCCTCCCCCGTCGGGACAGCACCGTGTTCTTCACCACCCTGGGGCTTGCCCTGGCCTACGTGGGCGGGTTGGGCGCCGCCCTGGCGGCGGGGCTCAACCTCTTGTGGGCGTTGGTTCTGCCTTTGTCCGCACCTGCGTCGTACGTGATCCTTCGCGCGATCCTGACCCGTATCCTCGGCCAAGGGAGAAAGGGAAGCACCCCCAAGGGATAAAGGACGCTCCCCTTGCATATCCTGTAGCATCTTTTGCGAAAGGATCGTATGCCCATGAGACAGATCACCACCACCGAACTCTTTTGCATGGAGGTCATCAACCTCTGTGACGGCGGCAAGCTGGGGTATCCCTCTGCCCTGGAGCTCTGCGCCGACGACGGCCACGTCACCGCCCTCATCATTCCCCGGGAGTGCGGCTTTCTGGGATTTGGCAAGTCGGAGCACTACCGCATTCCCTGGTGCCGCATCGAGTGCCTGGGGGAGGACGCCATCCTGGTCAAGCTTACCGCCGCCGAGTTGTCTACCTGCCTGATTCGGGGCGGGGGGAGAAAGAAGTGAGAATCGAAAGACCCGCCCTGCATCTGCGAGCGGGTCTTTTAAGCGGTTCGGGGCGGGAATTGTGGTAGGTGAAGGCTCCGCAGTAAAAATCCGCTCCGAATTGTAAACAAATTGTAAAACCTTGAAATTCCTCTTGCGCATCGCATAAATGTATGGTATAATACACCAGTGTGCGAAAAAAGCACACCATAAAATACACACACAGACGCAATCGGCGGCTCGGTGTCCTCGGAACGGCTTCCGTGGATCAGTCCGCACGTGCCTCTGTGGTGGAAAAAACCGAAGGAGGACATAGAAATGTCTATCATCACCATCAAGCAGCTGCTGGAAGCTGGCGTCCATTTCGGTCACCACACCCGCCGCTGGAACCCCAAGATGCAGGAGTACATCTTCACCGAGAGAAACGGCATCTACATCATCGACCTGCAGAAGACCGTTAAGAAGTTCGAGGAGGCCTACAACTTTGTTCGTGACCTCTCCGCACAGGGCGGCACCGTTCTGTTCGTCGGTACCAAGAAGCAGGCAGCCGAGGCCATCAAGGAAGAGGCCGAGCG
>JAZSBH010000124.1:0-4720 GCA_045602325.1 Eubacteriales bacterium
TGCAACGCCGGTGCCGCAGTCATCGCCCATGTTACCAAAGGCCATGGCCTGAACGTTAACAGCGGTACCCCAGCTGTAGGGGATATCGTTGTCGCGGCGGTAGACGTTTGCACGGGGGTTGTCCCAGGAACGGAACACGGCCTCGACGGCGCCCATCAGCTGCTCCTTGGGATCGGTGGGGAAGTCAGAACCAATCTTGGACTTGTACTCAGCCTTGAACTGCTCAGCCAGCTCCTTCAGGTCCTCGGCGGTCAGCTCAACGTCCAGCTTTACGCCCTTTTCTTCCTTCATCTTATCGATGAGCTCTTCGAAATACTTCTTGCCGACCTCCATAACGACGTCGGAGTACATCTGGATGAAACGGCGGTAGCAGTCGTAAGCCCAACGAGCGTTGCCGGACTTCTCGGCCATAACCTCAACGACCTGCTCGTTCAGACCCAGGTTCAGGATGGTATCCATCATACCGGGCATGGAAGCGCGAGCACCGGAACGAACGGAAACCAGAAGGGGGTTCTCCAGGTCGCCGAACTTCTTGCCGGTAACCTCTTCCATCTTTACGATGTACTCGTTGATCTCAGCCTGGATCTCAGGGTTGATCTGACGGCCATCCTCGTAGTACTGGGTGCAGGCCTCGGTGCTGATGGTGAAGCCCTGGGGAACGGGCAGACCGATGTTGGTCATCTCGGCCAGGTTAGCGCCCTTACCGCCCAGCAGCTCACGCATGTTTGCGTTGCCTTCGGTGAACAGGTAGCAATACTTGTTTGCCATTGGTGTAGTCCTCCATTTTATATGATTTTTTTATAAACAGGATCTTGGTTTCAGGATCGGTAAGACCCCGTAAACCATCGTATATTATAGCACATTATCCCCTGTTTGGGAACAGTTTTGACGAAATTTTACCTTGTTAAAAATTGTAAACATTTTGTGAACGGTGTAAATTTCACAAAAAGCGTTTGACAGACGGCCTCTTAATGTGTATAATGTTATATATATTGCATTCTTCAAAAATTAAAGGAATCGACATGGCAGACATATTCGACATCTTCAAGCGGCTGGAGCAGAACAAGACGACCGCCGCAACCCGGCCCATTTCCCATCTGGTGGTTGGTCTGGGCAACCCCGGCAAGCAGTATACCCTCACCCGCCACAACGCGGGCTTTTTGTGCATGGACACCGTGTGTGAAAAGTACGGCTGTCCTACCGATCGCTCGAAATTCAACGCCCTGGTGGGCGAGACCACCATCGCAGGCGCACGGGTGCTTCTCATGCGTCCCCAGACCTACATGAACGCCTCGGGCGAGGCCGTCGCCGCCGCCGCCAAGTTCTACAAGATCGAGCCCGCCCATATCATCGTATGCTCGGACGACGTCAGCCTGGACGTGGGCGGTATGCGAGTAAGAGGAAAAGGCTCGGACGGCGGTCAAAGAGGCCTCCGCAGCATCATCGACGAGCTGGGCACCGACCAGTTTCCCCGTATCCGCTTCGGTGTGGGCAAGAAGCCCCACCCCGACTACGACATGAAGGACTGGGTGCTCTCCACCTTCGCCCCCTCTGAGCTGGAAAAGCTCCGCCCCCTGTTTCCCATCGCCTGCGAGGGCATTGAGCGTCTGATCATGGATGACCTCGACGGTGCCATGCAGATCTGTAACCGCAAGGGGTAATTCCCTGTTTATAACCGCTTCGGTAGCGTTTGACCCCCATGGGGTGTAAAACGCTACCCTTTCGGCGTTTGGCACCCTAGCGGGTGCAGTGAAATGCTCACCTTCAGTGAGCATGAAATACGCCTGCGGCGTGTGAAATTTGCGCTTCGCGCAAGTGAAATGCGCCTCTGGCGCGTGAAGGAAAGAAACCCTGGTGGGTTTCTGATTAATTCCATTCCGAAAGGACTTCCCATGAACCTTTTAACCTCCGCCATCCGCACCGACCCGGAGTACGGCCAGCTCCTGACCGCCGTCCGCCGCAATTTCAAAGACAAGCCCCTGCCCCTTCTCTGCAACGGCCTTTGCGAGGGTGCGGCCGAGGCTTTTATGGTCTCGCTCATTGAGGATACTTGTTTATTGAACAAGGAAACCAAAACCTCCAAGAAAACCGCACTGATCGTCTGCCCCGAGGAAAAGGACTGTATGCGGATGAAGCAGACCCTGAAGCGTTTTGGTCTGCGCGCCGCCTTTTACACCGCGCGGGATCTGTCCTTCTACGGCGCCGGGGTCACGGCCTCCCACGAGTACGAGCACGAGCGCCTGAAGGTTCTGTCGGGACTCATCACCGGAGGCTACGACGCAGTGCTCACCACCCCCGACGCGGCGCTGGGCTACACCATCCCCCCCGACCGTCTCCGTGCCACCTCGGTACATCTAGACTATGCCGTCCCCCTCGACTTGGCCAAGCTGGCGGCTTCCCTGGTGGGGGCTGGCTACACCCGCGTGGATATGGTCGAAGGCCCCGGTCAGTTCGCCATGCGAGGCGGCATCATTGACGTTTGTGCTCCCTACGGCACCTATATCGACGACGAAGGGGAGCTGGTTGAGGGTTCTTACCCTCTGCGTGTGGAATTATTTGGTGACGAGATCGACCGCATGGGTCTCTTTGACCCCGAATCCCAGCGCATGACCCGCGCCGTAGACGAGGCGGATCTTCTCCCCGCAAGAGAGCTACTCACCGACGCCGAAGGACTTTCCAAGCTGGAGGAGGTCATCCGCGCCCAGAGAAAGACCGCCGCGGGGCGTACCCCCGAGGCCTCCCGTGTACTGGACGAGGAGTTGGCCGCTCTGGCCGCCGCAAGGCGTGCCATCAATCCCACGGGAGCCGAGCTCAACTATCTGGACAAATACATGAAGGTGCTCTATCCCGAATGCGCCTGCCTTTTGGACTACTTCCCCGACAAGACCCTGTTTGTGATCCGCAATAACTTGGGAGTCAGCGACCGTCTCAAGGCGGGGGAATGGCAGATGAACGAGACCATCAAGAGTCTCATTGAGGCGGGCACCATCGCCGGAAAATACGCCGAATACCAAAAGCCCATCACTGCCTTTGATCTGTTCCTGGACCGCAATGCTACGGTGCACGTGGACTCCCTGTCCTACGGTATGTCAGGCAAGCGGTTGGGCGGTATCTTTGGCTTCCGCACCAAGCACATGATCTCCTACGCTGAGAATTTCAAGCTCCTCTGCGAGGATCTCACCGCCTACATGCGCTCGGGTCACCGCCTGGCGGTGATCGCCGAGAACGAGGCCGCCGCACGCAATCTGGCGGATATGCTGGACGAGGCGGGCTTTGACAGCATCATTCCCAAGGAAGGAAGTCTGACCGATGCCGCCGATCTTCCTAAGGGCGTTGTGGTCATCCTTTGGCGGGAATACCTCTTTGGCTACGAGCTGATCGTCCCCAAGATCGCCATTCTCTCCACCAATCCCGACGGGCGCACAGGTGCGCTCTCCACCGCCGCTATTCGCTCCCGCAAGCAAAAGTCAGCCGGCTCGCCGGCGGCGGAAAAAGCCAAGAAAAAGAACACCAAGACCATCCTCTCCTTCAACGATCTGGAAGTCGGGGACGTGGTGGTACACGAGACCTACGGTATCGGACGCTACACAGGCATTGAGACCCTAACCACCGCCGGGGTCACACGGGACTACATCGGCATCCAGTACGCGGGAACCGATAAACTCTTCATCCCCGTGGAAAAGCTGGACATGGTATCCAAATACATCGGTGCACACGCCGACGACGGCATGGTCAAGCTCTCAAGGCTTGGCACCGACCACTGGAATAAGACCAAAGCCCGCACCCGCGCCATGGTCAAGGAGATGGCCAAGGATCTCATCAAGCTCTACGCCGAGCGTATGCGCCGTCCCGGCTATGCCTACTCTCCCGACGACGATTTCCAGCGGGATTTCGAGGCCGCATTTGAATATGAAGAAACCGCCGGTCAGCTGGCCGCCATTGAGGACATCAAGGCAGATATGCAACGCCCCACTCCCATGGACCGCTTGCTCTGCGGCGACGTGGGCTACGGAAAGACCGAGGTAGCCCTTCGGGCGGCATTTAAGGCCGTCACCGACGGCAAGCAGGTGGCGGTGCTGGTTCCCACCACCATCCTGGCCCTGCAACACTACCAGACCTTCACCCGCCGCATGCGCGCCTTCTCGGTGAACGTGGATATGCTCTCCCGCTTCAAGACCCCCAAGGAGCAGGAACAGACCATCCGCCGCTTGGAGCGGGGCGACGTGGACGTGGTCATCGGCACCCACCGCCTTCTGGGCAAGGACATCCATTTCCACGACCTGGGGCTTTTAATCGTGGACGAGGAGCAAAGATTCGGCGTGGCGCAGAAGGAAAAATTGAAGCAGCTCTGCGGCAACATCGACGTGCTGACTCTGTCGGCTACCCCCATCCCCCGTACCCTGAACATGGCCATGGGCGGCATCCGAGACATTTCCATTCTGGACGAGGCCCCCGTGGACAGATTACCCGTCCAAACCTACGTCCTGGAGCACGATGATCTCATCATCCATGAGGCCATTCGCAAGGAGCTCCGCCGCGGCGGTCAGGTATTCTACCTGCACAACATGGTGGAAAATATCAACGAGTTGGCCGCTTCTCTGTCAAAGGCCATTCCCGACGCCCGTATTACAGTGGCGCACGGCAAGATGGATAAGGAGCAGCTGGAGGAGATCTGGGAGCATATGCTTATGGGTGACATTGACATTCTGGTCTGCACCAC
>JAZSBH010000125.1:0-3851 GCA_045602325.1 Eubacteriales bacterium
GTAACAGTCCCCACGCAGTTGGCAGTTCGTATAGATGCGTTTACGCATAGCGAAGAATGGAGGGCTATGCCCGCATGTGAAAAACCACCCGCTTGGCGGGTGGATGTTTATTAATGAATATGAATTACCGAATACGCCGCGCCTCGGTGTAGAACCGCTTATCCTCGGCGTGCCCCATGGAGAAGGTCTTCCTAGGCAGAGCACCGTCGGTGATAACCGTGGAGAAAAGCTCCTCCTTGGCCATACCGTCGAAGAGAAAAGCAATGGCGTCGGGGCGATTGGCCAGAGCGATGGCGGGACCCCGGCCGTGAATGTAGTCAATATAGGCACCTGCGGGGGCATCCGGCAGATATTCGTCCAGGAAATCCTGCACCGTGCCCACCGTCAAGGCCGCCACAGGCGCAGGCACGGTGATCGCGCCGACCCGTCCGCCCGATGCCCACACAAGATGCTGAGGCTCAGCCTCGCCCTGCAGCGTCTTGATATAAGCCTCAAACGCCGTCAGAACAGCCTCGGGATCCACCCCGAAGGCCACACGGTAGATGGGCTCGAATTGCAGGGACTCGTCGTAGAGATTGACCACCTCGCAGAGGGCGTAGCGGGCGGGATGGGACTTGACCGCTTCATCGCCGATTTCGGCGCGGATCTCCTCAAAGCAGGTCTTGGCGGCGGCCAGGGAGTGATTGCCGTCGCCCACGGCAAAGAGCAGAGGCGCGAGCCCCTCCCTGCCGTACCGCTCGGCCATGGCCTCGGGGGTGATGAGAGCGGACAGGGCGGCATCCACCTGCGCCATGAGCGCGGGGGTGAGGAAATAGCCCTTCAGGTGGCCGCTGTTCTGCATGAGGTCGTGGTCGTAGGCGGGTGCAAGGGTATCCTTCACGGCAGCGATCGGCTCGACCACGGTGCAGGCGCGGTCGTCAATCAGCATCATGACGTGGGGCAGCTCAACGGGCGCGTCCCGACGGATGGTGGTACGGGCGGGGATGCGCTCGGCCACGGTAGCCTCGGTGGCTCGGATGAGGGACTGAGCCCCTTTTTTATAGTCGTAAGTGGTCAGATCTACCATGCCCACAAGACCCAGGCGGATCTCCCCGTTTCCCAGGGTGCGTTCCACCAGGATCATGGTATCGGGGTGGTTGACCAACACGTCCCCAAGGTAGCCGTCCATAGCCGCCAGCACGGCGGGCTTTCGGTCGGCGGTCTCCTCCAAATACACCTCGGGAATGATACACCGCAGGGTGGAGGGGGCATCGGCGGCGATGGCGTCCGCACCCTCCCAGTAGGCAGGCTCGGAGGTGTACTGATCGCAGGCCACGCAGGACCAGCGGGTGCCGTTACATTGTGTGAAGTCAGGCAAAAGAATATCGGCAGGTTTGAAGGGGATGGGCATATCTGTACTCCTTTCGGGGGATCAATTGCATCGGCGTCAGCGGTTCCCGGCCGGGAACCGCTGTTTCTGACACCCCCATTATACCCGATAATCCCCAAAATTGCAATACCCAAATTCTGCTCCCCGCGAAAAAATTCAAAAATCCCCACTATAATACATTTTGTTCACAGAATATCGTGTGATTATTCAAAAAAACGTGCTATAATAATATGAATTTTTATATTTATATTTACATTTGCATGTTTACACGTTTTCGTGTAAACCGTCAGCTTCGTGTATTCTGAAAGTGAAAGGTGGAATAACATGATGCCTCCCGGACCTCCTCCCGGCGCACGCTTCCAGTACGCCAAGGTCACGCCTCCCAAGAATCTCGCAGACCTTCCCCGCTACCTGAAAGAGCTACTCGGCGGTTTCTTTGTCCGCATGGGCTACATATTCAAGTTGGTCTGGAAAACAGGCCCTTGGATCCTCTTCGCCATGCTGTTCTTCGCCGTCTTCCAGGGTGTCATGCCCGTGGTAGGCTCCAAGATCTCCGAGGCGGTGCTCAACACCCTGCAGAGCCAGTACGGACTCTTTGACGGCGACTTCGTCGGCTTCTTCGGCTCCACCGTCTTCTTCCTTTTGGTGTTCATGTTCGCCTACAACATCCTCAACAGCATCGTAGGCACCCTCAAGAACACCGTCACCCGTATCGCCGGCGAGCTGGTGGTGCGAACCGTCAAGCTGGAGATCATGCACAAGGCCAAGGAGCTGGATCTCTGCTCCTTCGACCTCCCCGCCTTCTACGAGAAGCTGGAAAACGCCAACCGCGAGGCAGGTATGCGCCCCATCCAGATTCTGTCCTCCACCTTCTCGGTGGTCAGCACCTGCATCACCCTCATCTCCTTCATCGTCATCCTCGCCGCCGAGCTCTGGTGGGCGGCGCTGGTCATGGTGCTGGTGTCAGTACCCTCGGCCATCATCAATTTCTACTATCGCCGCAAGAACTTCCAGTATATGCGCCGCCGCTCCAAGGATCGCAGGCAGATGAACTACTACTCCGACCTCATGGTCAACAAGGACATGGTCAAGGAGATCCGTATGTTCGACCTGTCGGACACCTTTATCGGCCGCTACCGCGAGACCTTTGACCGCTACTACGCGGGCATTCGCTCCCTCATCTGGAAGGAGAACACCTGGCACGTCATCATCACCATTATCTCGGCGGTGGTCAACTGCGGCTTCTACGCCTGGTTCGCCTACCGCGTGGTCACAGGCGGCTACCAGATCGGTACCTACTCCCTCTACACGGGCGCTCTGGGACAGATCGCGGGGCAGGTGGGTGCGCTGATCTCCATCTCCGCCACCATCTACGAGGGCACCCTGTTCATCGACAATCTCACCTCTTTCCTGTCGGAGAAGTCCACCATCGTGCCCATCCCCGTGGAAGGACAGCCCGCCGACCAGCCCCTCAAGGTGGCTCACGGTCAGGCTCATACCATCGAGTTCCGTCACGTCAGCTTCATCTACCCCGGCACCGAACGCAAGGTGCTGGATGACGTGAATCTCGTCATCCGCCCCGGGGAGACCCTGGTGTTGGTGGGTCTGAACGGCGCGGGTAAGACCACCCTCCTCAAGCTCCTGACCCGCCTCTACGACCCCACCGAGGGTATGATCCTTCTGGACGGCGTGGACATCCGCGCCTACGATGTCAAGGATCTGTACAGTATGTACGGCATCATCTTCCAGGACTTCGGCAAGTACGCCGTCAGTGTCAGCGAGAATATCCGCTTCGGTGACATTCACAAGGAGACCGACGAGGCCGCTATCCGCAAGGCCGCCGAGGAGGCCGACGCCACCGACTACATTGGACATCTGCCCGGCGGCTTTGACACCCCCCTCATGCGCATTTTCGAGGAGACGGGCATCGAGCTCTCCATCGGTCAGTGGCAAAAGCTGGCCATCGCCCGCGCCTTCTACAGCGACTCCGACGTGCTCATCCTGGACGAGCCCACTGCCTCCCTGGATCCCATGGCCGAGCAGGAGATCTTCAACCAGTTCGACCGCCTCCGCGCCGACAAGACCACCATCTTCGTCTCCCACCGCCTCTCCTCGGCCACCGTGGCCTCCAAGATCGCGGTACTGGAGTACGGCAAGCTCATTGAGGAGGGCGATCATCGCACCCTCATGGCCAAGCGTGGCCGCTACTACGAGCTCTTCTCCACCCAGGCCAAGCGCTACGTCACCGAGGGCGAGGCCGTGCTGGAAGATGTGCCCGAGGACGTAAGACCCCACCGAGAGCCCCCACAGGGCATGCCGCCTCATGGCAGACCGCCTCGTCCCATGGGCGCAGGTCAGCGGCGAGAGGAATAAACTGGAATAAGCGCGGTATGCCTATAAATTGCAGTTTATCAGGGGCTTTGCCCCTGGCTCCCACCAGGACCCCTCTTTTATAAAAAAATCTGGGGTCCCCAAAACCACC
>JAZSBH010000126.1:0-7761 GCA_045602325.1 Eubacteriales bacterium
GGAGCACTGCCAGGTGCGGCCGATGGCATCCTTGACCTTGATATCGATCTTGGGGCCATAGAAGGCACCATCACCCTCGTTGATCTCATAAGCCAGATCGGTGTGCCCCAAAGGATCCACCTCCCCCTGTGCCACCAGCACCTTCCCGCAGACCGAGCATTGCTTGCCCTCGGAGAGACCGGGCTCGGTGGTCGTGGGCGGAACGGCGGGAATGCTGACCTGCGAGTGCCCCTTAGGATATATGTCTTGGCTCTGGGTCTCCCCGCAGGGGCAGGCTCGCTCCCGGGTTCCCTTGGCTGTGCAGGTGGACTCCATGACGACTTGCCATTCACCGAAGGTGTGAACGTGGGGGGCGGTTTCGGGAGCGGTATCGGTGGTATCCCCATACGGGATGATGACCTCCCCTGTCATCACATCCACCCACACCGTGTCCACGGTGGAGTAGTGAGAACTCTCTTCCAGCTCTACCAGCCAGCGCAGGGCGATCTGGTACACGGCTTCGCCCTTGGGGGTTTGGGTCGTTCCCATGGACTGGATCCGGAACGTGAAACCGTTATCGGCCACGTCGCCGGTTTGGATGCCCCAGTAATCGGACGCAATCTCCATGGCGCGTTCTTCGGAAATGAGGGGAATTGCGGTTTCCGCGAAGGTCTCCGCGTTGGTTTCGATGGAGGGATCTGTCCCCACCGGCCCGCTGACGATGGGTCTCTGCCCCGCCCAGATGATGCCGCCCAGCACGCTGAGGGACACCACGGCGCAGATCACCGCCACGCCCCAGCCGCTGCCAAAGAAGCGGGCAAACGTACTCTCTCGGCGCGCACGGGGCTTTTTGCCTGCCATAGGTGCAGACTCGCTCAAAAGCCCCAGCACCTCGGCGGCTTCGGTGATGAACCTGTCATTGATGCCGTTCAGAGCTTCCAGTATGATCTCTCTGCTCATACCCGGTACCCCCTTTCCCCGAGGTACGCTCGCAGACGCTCACGGGTCTTGTGAAGCCGCATGTAGACCGCCTTTTGGGTCATTCCCATTTGGGCGGCCAGGTCGTCGATGGCGTAGGAATACCAGTAGCGCCCCATGAAAAGCACGCGGTTGGTCTCGTCCAGCCCCTCCAGAAAGCCGTTGAGCAGATCAGCGAGGGCGTTGGAGTCCTCAATGGCGGCGGGAATGCAGGCTTCCAGCTCGTCCAGCGAAAGAGTCAGCTCCCGGTTGCGTTTCTCGCGGTGCAGGTCGCGGAGCCGATTGAGGGAAAGATTGCGGGCGATGCGGCAGATAAAGGCGCAGAGGGATTGGGGCTTTGTGGGCGGGATGGAGTTCCAGGTCTTGAGATAGGTGTCGTTGACGCACTCCTCGGCGTCGGGATGGCTGTCCAGAATGTTCATGGATACCTGCATGCAGGCCTTGCCGTATTTGGCGTCGGTCTCATGGATGGCCTGCTCGTCGCGGGCGAAATACAGGGCCACGATGTCTTGGTCGTTCATAAGTTCCTCCTTGTCAGAATGTCTCTGTACTTATTATGACACCGTTTTGTGTCGCTTTTTTCCGAAAAGTATGATATTTTTGTGAAAAAGCAAGTGTCTTCCTTCCAAGGACAAACGCGAAAGCGGCACCGCCAACATAGGCGATGCCGCGGGGTAGATTCAGTCGAGCTTCTTGTAGGCTCCGAAGCGATGATAGAGGTATTCAAGGGTTTGGAAGTTGAATCCGGAAGGATCGAGGAACTGCTGGATGTCACTGAAGAGGAACCCGTCGAATCGGGGAGCGAGGCGGAGATCGAAAATGGCGCTGTCGCCGTGGGGACGGGTGACCAGAAGCAGATGGGCGGGCTTCAGATTGCTTAATCCGTAGGTGTCGGCCATGTAATTGTCAATATCTCGGAAGACCTGACGGGTCTTGTTGAGATCGCTGTGCCCCTCCACGGGGTAGGGCACGGTCACATCCTCGTTCAGCTTTTCGCTCACGTTGCGGTTGACCGTAAAGGTGCCCTCCTCGGTCAGCTCCAGACGGAAGTGGGTAACCCGTACACGGAAGGTGTCGCCCGCCTCGCCGTAGCCGTAATTGGTAAAGAACAGGGTGGCAGTTTGGGGAAGATTACCCCCGAGGGAGCCTTGTGCCATGGCGATACTGCTGCCCTCGTCACGGGCGAAGGCCAGGCTTTCCTCATGGTCGAGTGCATACAGGATGGAGCCGTCCGCGGGGGAGATGACGTCGAAATAGTAGAGGTAGTGGCCGTCATACCCATCGGTAGGATGACCGACCCGGCGGGTGAGTGCCCAGCGGAGGACCACCTCCATGGCGCCCCCTGCCTTGTTCGTAAGGGTCAGGCGGGTGGCTTGGATCTCGATCACCCCCTGACCCGCGGCCAGGTTCATGGGCATGTTCCATGCGAGGGTGTTTGTGGCGGCATCGGTCTGCTCGGTATCGGGTTGGGTGGCGGCGTAGTTGATATCGCCGTCCAGGCAGTGGACGGTGGTGCGTCCGGAGCCCTGACCGCTCTCGCGGTCTACTTGGCACCATTCTGCCATGGTGCCGTTGTAGTCGATATCGGTGACGTAGGCGAAGGGAATGGCACCGTCCTCGATGAGTTGGATGCCGCTACCGATGCGGATACGGGTGAGTTTGGGACAGAACGCAAAGGGATCCCCCTTCAGAGCGGTGAGACTGTCAGGGAGGTAAACTGCCTGAAGGTTCTTGTTGTCCAGCAGACAGCGGTTCGCGATCCAATCGAAGCCCTCCCCGAAGATGGCAACGGTCATGGCGTCGGTTTTGGTGAAGGCCTCTCCGCTGACGTGGTCAATGACCTCTCCGTTGGGGCCCTTGGGATCCACGTAGAAGAAGGAGACTCGGACGGGGGTGCTGTCGAAGAGGACCTGGTTGTCTCCATACCAGTAGTTCGGCTCGGGCAGAGCCACGCCGCCCTCCTCCATATCCTGTCGGACAGCCAGGAAGGCGTCCCAGATGCTGTTGTGGAAGGAGATCTCCCGCACCGTCAAGCTACGACCCTCGGAGGAGAACTTCCGGTCTCCCATACACACCCATTCCAGATGCAGGAGCGGGGTCGTTCCGTTTTGGAGGGAGGCAGCCTGCTTGGTGTCCAACACGAAATATTCGTAGGTCGAGGCGGCGTAGGCATGCCGATAGGTGGACACGGAAATATCATCCAGCCGCCCGAAGGTCTCGGTACCCAGGGATACGGTGGGAGTCTCGGGCATGGCCTGCACGCGCTTTGCCTTGATGACGACGGCACCGGGAACGCCGTCTGCCTCCCCGTCAAGGGCATTCATGACCTTCTGCGGATCAAAGATCAGAGACGAGCGGTTTTCCGCCCCTTCCTCCCAGAGGGCGTCCAGCACGAGAGCGCCGTCCTCGGAGACCGACAGGGTGCCCTGCTCGGCGGAAAACAGGGAAAGGATCGAATCGTTGGAGAAATCCTCTATGACGGGCGGAGGATTCGTCTCGGTCTCTTCGGTTTCGACTTCCATGGTGGCGCTCTCGAGCTCGCCGGTCACGGTTTCCCCGTTGGGCGCACCCGATTCAACGGGCGGTAGGTCTCGGTTATCCTGCAGGGTAAACATCCCCACCGCGATGCCCACGGCGGCTACGGCACCTGCCACCAGAGCCACCCAGCCGCCCTTGGCCAGCCAGCCGACAAATCCCGCGTGGACAGACGGTGCATTGGGGGCGGGGATGCGGTACAGCGTGGAGGGATCCACGGTGGATTTAGCGGCGGCACCCGCGGTGGTTCCTGCGGCGGTAGTCAGTATGGGGGAGATCGACTCGGTGATCAGACTGTCATTGACGTCCGACAGCAGCTCAAAGATCTGCATTCCGCTCAGCTTACTCATACTGTGTACCCTCCTTTCTCCAGATAGGCGCGTAAGTGCTCGCGGATCTTATGCAGGCGCAGAGATACGGCGTTGGGGGTCATGTTCCAGGTCTCGGCCAGCTTGTTTACGGGGGTGGCGTGCCAGTAGCGCCCCATGAACAGGCGGCGGTCGGTCTCGTCCAGCCCCTCCAAAAAGGAGGAGATCAGGGCGGGAAGCTCGCTTGCGTGGGATTCGTCCACGGGAATGCAGGCCTCCAGCTCCTCAAAGGACACGGTCATGTCGCGGCTTCTTTTCTGCGCCTTCATGTCCCGCAGGCGGTTGATGGAGAGATTCCGCACGATGCGGCAGAGAAAGGCGCACAGAGAATGCGGCCGCGCAGGGGGGATGGCGTTCCAGGTTTTCAGATACCCGTCACTCACGCATTCCTCGGCGTCGGGACGACTGTTTACGATGTTCATGGACACCTGCATACACACCTTGCCGTACTTTTTGTCGGTCTCCTTGATGGCCTGCTCGTTGCGGGCAAAGTACAGATCTATAATGGCGGTGTCATTCAAGTTTCGTTGGCTCATGGGTCGCTCCTTTCGTGGTTGTACCTATTATGACACGGTTTGATGCGGTAATCTTTCGGATTTTTTGAAGATTTACAAAATTTTTTGAAAATTTGGGTAAATCGAGCGGTTGATTGTGGCACTCCTTTGCGAAGTGCGAAGCACCTCTCTTTTCATGTGTCCGCCCGCCGAAACTCTTTTGACTCCATCGACAAAACTTCGACAAAACTTAACAAATTTCTATGCAAATCCCCCTTGCTATTCCCGCGCATATATGGTATAATAATATATTATAATTTACTATGGGGGAGTCTTCCCCTGCCGAAAGGAAACCCCGCGACATGAAGCTCATTCTGGCATCCGCCTCTCCCCGTCGGAGAGAGATCCTGACCACCCTCGGCGTGGATTTCACCGTCCGTACCGCCGACGCCGACGAGACCTGTGATCTGACCGACCTCGGTGCACGGGTGGAGGCCATCTCGGTCAAAAAATGTCACGCCGTGCGGGATCTTTTGGCGGCCGAAGGGAGTCTGGATGCTGACACCGTCATTCTGGCGTCGGATACCCTGGTGACTCTGGACGGAGTGTTCCTGGGCAAGCCCCGGGACGAGGACGACGCCCGCCACATGATCGGTATGCTCCGGGGACGTACCCACACCGTCGCCAGCGGACTGGCTATTTATAAGGACGGCCGCACGATCACCGCCCACGAGCTGACGGGGGTCACCTTCGCGCCCATGAGCGACCAAGAAATAGAAGCCTACCTTGCTACGGGCGAGTCCTTCGGTAAGGCCGGCGGGTACGCCATTCAAGGCTTTGCCGCTCGCTTCATTTCGGGGATCGAGGGCGACTACTTCAACGTGGTCGGTCTCCCCGTCCGCCGCCTCTACGAGACGATGCGTGAGGGGTTTGGCATGGTTTTGTAAAACGACTCGTTTCCCCGATATCGCAATGGGGAAGGGGCCCCATGGGGCTCACCAAGATGGCTGTGGGTTGCAGCTTCCCATGGCTAATTTGAATGAATCATTTTTGAATGTTTTGAGGATTCTCAAGGAACTTTTTCAAAAGTTCCTTGAGTGGGGGTCAGGGGCAGAGCCCCTCGTTCTCCCGTTCCCTATACTCACAGAAAGGAGGGACGTCATGGCACGCTTGGTCGGACTCGATATCGGCACTACATATACCCGCATCTGGACTCAGGACGGCGGCGTGGTCCTGCGCTGTCCCTCGGCGGCGGCCATTGACGGCCAGACCCGCAAGCTGGTGGCTCTGGGGGCTGAAGCCCGTAAGATGCTGGGAAAGACCCCCCAGGATATTCTGGCCTCCTGCCCCATTCGGGAGGGTATGGTTTCGGAATTTGACGTGGCGGCGCGGATGGTCCACGCTATGTTCCTCAACAAAAAGATATGCTCCACCTTCAACCGCCCCGCGGTTCTGCTGGCAACGCCCTACCGTATCGATCAGGTACAGCAGCTTGCCGCCGAGAACACCGTCATCGAGGCGGGCGCGCGGGCTGTGGCACAGATCCCCGCCATATTCGCGGCGGCGGCCGGCGCGGGACTGCGGGTGGCCTCCCCCCGCGGATGCATGATCCTGGACATTGGCGGCGGACTTTCGGAGTCGGCCATCATCAGCCTGGGCGGCATCATTGCTGGCCGTTCCCTCAAGGTGGCGGGAGATCGCTTCGACGCCGCCATTATGAACTACTTAAAGCAAAAACGAAACCTGGTTGTGGGAGCGACCACTGCCGAGGAGCTGCGTGTCCGCATCGGTGTCTGTGACACCCATATCGACCGCGGCAGTATGACGGTTTACGGGCGCAACGCCCGCACGGGACTGGCTTCCCGTCAGGAGGTGTTTTCCTCCGAGATCTGCGAGGCCATCACCCCCGCCCTCCTGGCCATTGCCCGCAACGCCATGAGCCTTCTGGAGGACGTTCCCCCCGAGATCGCCTCCGACATTTACGATTACGGTGTCATGCTGACGGGCGGTTGCGCCCTTATGCCCGGTATGGCAGAGGCCTTGAGCCGTGAGACGGGTCTGCGGGTCACGGTGGCGAATCACCCCCGTGACTGCGTCATCCACGGTCTCGGCCGTATTCTGAAGCAACCCAATCTGTGGGGGACGCCTCTGGAGTATCGCTTGAAGTGATCCTGCCTTGGAAAGGAGAATTCCGTTGAACAACACCTTCTATACCGCTCCCCAAGAGCCCCGGGAGCCGGACTTGCTTTCCCAAAACATGGCTGACCCCGCCGAGACTCGCCGCCACTTCTCCAAGATCGGACTGGCTTACCTGGTGCTGACCGCCGCCCTTATGGGTGCGGCGTACGCCCTGCAATACGCCGTGTCCATCCTGTACCCCGCGCTGTATGGGGAGTGGTGGTTCAGGTGGGTGGTCTCCCTGGTGCCGCTGTACGGCGTTGGGTTGCCGTTTCTGTGGTTGGTTCTGCGCAGGATCCCCGTGTCACCTCATAATTCGGACTATACCAACGGGTACCGTGTGACTACCGAGAAGCCCCGCTTTGGTCCCGGACAGTGGGTCATCCTGCTCATCATTGCCTTTGGCTGTATGACGGCGGGGAGCCTGGCGGGGAACATCATCATGCAAATCATGTCCGCCGTTATGGATTACGATTACGCCTTTGCCCTCAGCGGCATGGTGGATGCTACCCCCGCCTGGTTCACCTTCCTGTGTACCTGCATCTGTGCCCCTTTGGGGGAGGAGCTGTTGTTCCGAAAGCTCCTCGTTGACCGCACCCGCCGCTACGGCGACCTGACCGCCATTCTGCTCTCGGGCCTGCTCTTCGGTCTGTTCCACGGCAACCTGTTCCAGTTCTTCTACGCCGCTCTGGTGGGGATGCTTCTGGCCTACGTGTATACCCGCTCGGGAAGCTACTGGTGGTGTGTGGCCATGCACGCGGCCATCAACTTCATGGGAAGCGTTGTGACTCCCGCCCTGGTCGGTCTTCTTCCTGAGGATATGACGAGCTTTACCTCGGCCATCCAACCGCTGATTTACATGATCCTGATACTCTGGCAGTACGGCGTCCTCATCGCGGGGATCGTCCTGCTCTGCGTGTTCTTTTCCCGCCGCAAGCTGTCCCGCGGTACAACGCCGCTCTATCGCGAAAACGGCCCTTCGTTGGTTCTGCTCAATCCGGGCATGATCGCCTGTCTGGCCATTATGTGTCTGCTCATGGCGGTCAATCTGATTCCCATCCGCGCCTGACCCCCTAACCCTCACATAGCCGATTGCAAAATGTTCAAATTTGGGTTTATCGGTGGGTTGGCACAGTCTTAAGGCTCCCTCCGGGAGGGAGCTGGCGCGAAGCGACTGAGGGAGAGTGCGCGAGTTAAAAGCCTAATTCTCTTTATCGGGAAAAAGCTTT
>JAZSBH010000127.1:0-27696 GCA_045602325.1 Eubacteriales bacterium
ACATAACAAACCGATAAAACCAAATATATCCTCAACACAGATACGGCTTCTTCCGCCCTCCGCTGAAATAACAGAAGCTCTGTGGCCTGACCATCATATCCCGCGCAAACACCAGAAGTCCCATGAAATAGGGCTGGGGACTGAACTGATACACCGTCATTTCACGGTCGTCCAGCTCGATGATCTGCGTCCAGATATGGCCGTACCTCTTCATGATGCTTATGATCTCGGCCGCCCGTTCCTCGGTCACACCGAGATCCCTTATCAATAATTGCTCGGTAAAGGATTTGGCCGCAGGCCGCTTATAGAGTAGAACGAAGGCATTGAACACGTCCTCCTGCCCCAGATCACGGAACAGGGCGCAGTAGTCCACGCCCTCCAGAAGCTTTTCGCAGATACCCTCCTGCTCGGGCATGATAAAGAAGAAGTCGGTGCAGTTGCCGATTCCCATGTGGGTGTAGCCGTTGTCGGTCTGTATGGAGGAATAATGCTGTTCGTACGGAGAGATGGCCTTGTGATACTGGGTAACGGTCGCGCCGTCATCGGGAATATCCTCTCCGAAGAAGGCACGCTCCATGACCCAGCACAGCTCAAAGCCCACTCCGATCCGCTCGTTGGGAGGCGTGCTGTGGATTTTTTTCATCAGCGCTTTCTCGATGTTTTGCACCTGCACCTCCCGCCCGAACAGGGCATCGATGGTCACCTCAAAGAAATCCGCGATGGCGGGGAACAGCTCGGCGTCGGGGACACCGCCGTTCTCCCATTTGGACACCGCCTGGGCCGACACCCCCACCGCACGGGCGAGGTCGTCCTGGGTCGCACCTTTCATCTTGCGCAATTTGGCAATATTGGATCCGATATTCTGAACGCTCATGGTCATTCTCCTTTTTCTTTTCACAGAAATCCGTAATCGCGCTTTCACGGTACTCATTATAGCACAAATTCCGGTTGATTGCAAGCGAGGCGATATTGGCAAAAAACAACCGTCGTTTGAGCGAGGGAGAGAGGCTCAAACGACGGCTGTTTTGTTCGTGGAAATACGGGGTTATATTCTGCCTTCATCCAACTCTACCCGTTTCCTGCCCCACAAGCCGGCGCCCGCTAGACAGAATACGATGCCAAAAATACCTACGCCCAGCCAGATGAGAATGAGGTAATTCCAGCCGATCAGCTCAGCCAGCTTGCCGTATAGACCCGAGCAGAAGGCTGTGGAGAAGTAGATCACACTGTTGAGAAAGCCCGTCACTGCCGCTGAAAGACCGAGGGGGGCGAAGTGGTAGGGAATCGCCGTCAGAAACATATGGTTTGCGCCCCACATGGCCGAAATGATGACTGCCATAAAGAGGGCGCAGAGAACGGCACTGACCTCCCGGGTGAGGAACAGCCCGCCTACGCAGAATGTGGCCGCGACGAACATGATGCAGGCTGTGTAGAGCTCGTTGTGGATGAAGCGCTCATGAAGCCAGTTGGCCACGTAGGTGCCCGTTACGCTGACCACAGGGATGATGACCGAAATGATGGCGGCGAGGGAGCTGTCCAGCCCGAATTGTTCGGACAGGAAGGTGGGTGCCCAGGATTCCACCGCGTCCCGCAGAGCTCCGTTGCAGAACAGGCTGAAGAGCACCAGCCATAGCCCTGAGGCCATGATCACGGCAGGGAGGGAACGGCTCTTGGGCTTGTTGTGCTTGTCGGTGGTGTTGACCACGGCACGGCCGCGGAGGGCGGCGCGCTCGGCGCGGCAGGCGTCCTCCATCATCCTGGTGTAGCCCGCCAGGAAGCGGTTGCCCATCACCCAAACCAGGAAGCAGACCAGCAGGATGCCGCCCGACACGAAGAACACCACCCGCCAGCCCGCAAACCGTAGGACGATGCCGGGGATGAGGAAGGCCAGGATGGCCCCCACCGAGCAGGAGGCGGCAATGTTGGTGCCCGCCGCACTGCGGCGATCGGAGGGGAGCAGATCGGTGAAGGTACGGATGATGGGAGCCCAGAGCATGGAGTGGAACAGACCGTTGATCGCCCAGATCACGGGCATGGGGGCGGCGACGGGGGTGAGTCCCATGGACAGGTTACAGAGTCCTGCCCCGCAGAGGCCTGTTCCGATCATGTAGCGGGGCTTGACCCGGGAGCCCACGATACCGCTGCATAGCTGCCCGATACCGTAGATCAGCATATAGGCGGTGGTGACGGTGCCCGCGAAGGCCTTGGTGAGAAAGGCGTCTTCGATCATGGCGGGTATGCAGGCCGAGAAATTCTTGCGACCGATGTAGCTACAGGCGTAGGCCAGAAAGCAGTAGAGAAACAGCTGGGAGGCGCATCGACCCACGCGGCGGGGGGGCCATTCGGAGCCAGCCGTTGCGGGCGGGGGAGCGGTGTTTTTCATATGGATACCTCTTCTATATTCGAAATGACGTTTTCTTGACGGACGGGGATGGGGGAGCAAAAAGTCTCATTTGCTTGCGGTAACTGTGAATGAAATAGATGGCTTCCGCCAGGGCTGTGATGCTCCAGGAGAAGACGTAGAGCAGGTAGAGGGACTGAATGGTGCCGAAATGGGCGAACACTGTGTAGACCCAGATCACACGGAACACGCAGGAACCCATGATGACGATGACGGTAGGCCACAGGCTCTTACCAATGCCCCGCGCCGCCGCGATGGTGGCATCCATGAAGGCCGAGACGCAGTAGGAGAGTCCCATGATGCAGAGCCGTGTCATGCCTGCTTCAATGACCGCTCCGTCGGTGGCGAACAGGGACAGAAACTGCCGCCCGAACAGGACGAGGAGCACGCCCAGCAGTGCTCCTGCCGCAAAGGAGTAGGTAAGGCTTATGAAATAGCTTTTCAAAATCCGTCCCTGCTTGCCTGCGCCGTAGTTCTGGCTCATGAAGCTGGAGCAGGCAGTGTAAAAGGCAGCCATGACGTCGTAAACCAGACCGTCGGCATTGGCGGCTGCGGAGTTGCCGGCCACGGTGACGGTATCAAAGGTATTGACACCTGCCTGAATGAACAGGTTGGCAATATGGAAAATGGCGTTCTGACAGCCGGCTGGGATCCCCAGACCTAGGAGTCGGAGTGCTTTGTCGGGATGGAGCCGCAGGTATTTCCAACGGAATCCGTGCATACCTTTGGTACGAAGCAGGGCAATCAGAATGAGAATCGCCGACAGATATTGGGATATGATGCTGGCCAGTGCCACCCCCGCCACGCTCATGTGCAAGGCAATGACGAATATCAGGTTGAGGATGACATTGATCACGCCCGACAGGGATAGGAAGAGCAGGGGGCGTTTGGTGTCTCCTACCGCACTGAGCACGGCGTTGCCGAAATTGAAGACAGCCAGGGCAGGAAGACCCAAAAAGTAAATGCGTAAGTAGACGGTTGCCCCGTCGATGAGGTCGGGCTTGGTTCCCAACAGCTCCAGAAGAGGACGGATGAGTAATTGCCCGATGCCCGTGACGGTCAGACCGATCAGCAAACATAGGATGGCGGCGGTATGAACGGTCTCGCGGGTGTTTTTCTCGTCCCTGGCTCCGCAGAATCGGGCGACCAGGACGTTGACACCGGTTCCCACACCGATGAGAAAGCCTGTGAAGAGCATGACCAGGGTGGTGGTGGAGCCCACCGCACCTAAAGCCAGTGATCCCGCGAACCGTCCAACCACGGCCACATCAGACATGGTGAAGAGGATCTGCAGGACGTTGGACAGCATAAGCGGCAGGCTGAATAACAGTATTTTCTTGCCGAGGGAGCCCTCGGTCATGGTGACGGTTCTGGCGGACATAGCGTCTCCTTACGGTCTATTTCGGGCGATGCGCCCAAATATCTATTATACTACTTTATGGAAAATTTTGCAAGAGAAATTTTGCACTTTTTTCATTTGAAAATCAAAATGCAATATTGCAATATGTCGAGGTGTTTGCTACTATCCCTATGTATGACTTTCTTATGTCCCTTTCGTTTCGACACGGAGAGAAAGGTACAAAGAAGAAGGATCAAAGTGTTCTATGAGTATCAGCAAACACCTCGATAAAACCAAATTTGTCTGCATCCACATAAAATTTTCCATTACCTATTGAAAATCCTCGGGAAATGGTGTATAATAAATCAAAGAAAAAATTTGAAAGGCAGGTACACACCATGTCGGTTCGTCTCAATACCAATTATCTCTCGTCCTTCGTCTCCGCCGAGGAGCTGGCTAACATCCAGCCCCAGGTCAACACGGCTCACGAACTTCTCACCTCCCGCACGGGAGCAGGGAACGACTACCTGGGTTGGACTACTCTCCCCGTGGACTACGATAAGGAGGAATTTGCCCGCATCAAGATCGCGGCAGAGAAGATCAAGAAGTCCTGCGACGTCTTCATTGCCATCGGCATCGGCGGCTCCTACCTGGGAGCCCGTGCGGTCATTGAGTTTCTGAAGTCCCCCCTCTACAACAATCTCCCTAAGGATACCCCCGAAATCTATTATGCGGGTAATAACATTTCCGCCTTCGCCATCGACGAGCTCCTCAAGATCTGCGAGGGCAAGGATATCTGCATCAACGTCATCTCCAAGTCGGGAACCACCACCGAGCCCGCCGTGGCCTTCCGTGTCTTCCGCGCTCTCCTGGAGCAGAAGTACGGCAAGGAGGGCGCCCGTGAGCGCATCTTCGTCACCACCGATAAGGCCAAGGGAACCCTCAAGCACTTTTCGGATGATGCCGGCTACGAGACCTTCGTGGTGCCTGACGATGTGGGCGGCCGCTTCTCGGTGCTCACCGCCGTGGGTCTGCTCCCCATCGCCGTGGCAGGTATCGACATCGACGGTCTCATGAACGGTGCCGCCGCCGCTATGGACGCCTATAAGAACCCCGATCTGGCGGCTAACGACTGCTACAAGTACGCCGCTATCCGTAACATTCTGTATCGCAAGGGCAAGACCACCGAAATTCTGGTTGGCTACGAGCCCTACGCCGCCATGCTCAATGAGTGGTGGAAGCAGCTCTACGGCGAGTCCGAGGGCAAGGATCAGCGCGGTATCTTCCCTGCATCGGTTATTTTCTCCACCGACCTGCACTCCCTGGGTCAGTATATTCAGGACGGTATGCGTAACCTCTTTGAGACGGTCATTTCGGTGGAAAACAACCCCGTTTCCTATCCCATCCCCGACGATCCCGCCAACATCGACGGCCTGAACTTCCTGTCGGGCATGGATCTCAATCAGGTCAAGAAGACCGCCATGCAGGCAACCCTCTTGGCCCACGTGGACGGCGGCGTGCCCAATATGCTCATCGAGCTGGCCGATCGCACCGCCTACTCCCTCGGCTACCTGCTTTACTTCTTTGAGCTGGGCTGTGCCATCTCGGGCTATCTGCTGGGGGTCAATCCCTTTAACCAGCCCGGCGTGGAGGCGTACAAAAAGAATATGTTTGCCCTTCTTGGCAAGCCCGGCTACGAGGACGCCAAGGCAGCTCTGGAGGCCAGACTGGGGTAAGATTGCCCACCGCAAGCGGATTTCATGCAGTCTATCGGGCAGAGCCCGATAGACTGCTCTCATCTCTCATCCCATTGTATAAAATCGCCAAAATCCCCCCTGTGAGATTTTCACGAAAAATGCTCGCAGGTACTTGCAATTTTGCAAAAAATATGCTATAATATATCAACAATCAACCTGCACAGGTCTGCAACCGACACGCGGAGGCAGATGCAGGCAGAAAGGAAGAACATAGATATGATTAAGTTACTTGTTGGCGTAAAGGGTACCGGTAAGACCAAGGCCCTGATTTCGGCTGTAAATGAAGCTTTGGAGACCTCCAAGGGTTACGTGGTGTGCATCGAGAAGGGTGCAACTCTCCGTCATGAGATCAGCTATAAAGTACGCCTTGTCAATACAGACGATTACCTCATCGAGGGCGGTGTCGCTCTGGGCGGCATGGTCGCAGGCATCCTGGCCGGTAACGGCGACGTGACCGATCTGTTCATCGACGGCACCCGCAAGATCTTCGGCTACGATAAGGCTGACATGGCTCTGTTCCTGGCTGACTTGGATAAGTTCATCTCCGACCTGGAGAAGGTCATCCGTGACGCCGATATCAACGTCACCATCACCGTTTCGGTCGCTCCCGAGGACATCACCGAGAACATGAAGAAGTACCTGTAATTCGGGTGCTTACCATAACACGCACAGGCGAACGGAGACCGCTGAGCAAGCTCGGCATCTGTTCGCCTTGTGTGCTGAAATGAATTCTGCGAAAGGAGGGAAGGCATGTTTTGTATCTCTCTGGCGGGTATCACCGTTGAGATCGATAACCGCCATAATTATGTTTTTGAACAGTGCGCGGACTATTTGTGTAACGACTCAGCCCCCGTCTTTCGCGTCTGTGTGTCCACTGCTGATGCCGAGGCTTACCGAAAGTCCTGCGGTCGTCCGCTGACCTTGCCCGAGGCTGAAAGCCATCTTCTCTACCGTCGCATCTGCGAGCGTATGCCTGACTACGACGTGTTCCTGCTCCACGCTTCGGTGGTGGAAATGGACGGACGGGGCTACGCCTTTTCGGCACGGCGCGGCGTTGGAAAATCCACCCATACCGCTCTCTGGCAGTCCTACTTTACGGGGCAGGGCGGATCACGCTACCGAGCAACCGTTATCAACGGAGATAAACCTCTCATTCGCCGCGCCCCCGACGGACGCTTCTGGGCGTACGGTACTCCCTGGTGCGGCAAGGAAGGTCTGCAGGTCAACCGCAAATGTCCTTTGACCGCTATCTGTTTCCTGGAGCAGGGAACCGTCAACCGCGTGACGGTGGCTTCGGTGGCAGATACCACCTCTCGTCTGATGGAGTCTACCATTCTCCCTCCCGACCCGGAAGGTCAGAATGCACTGGCCGCCTTGATCGGTGCTACCGTACGGGATATTCCCGCCTTTACCCTGTCTTGCCGTCCTGATACCGAAGCGGCTGAGGTGGCCTATAAAGTCCTGTCTCAGGTTTGAAGGCCCAACGAACTAGGGTAGAGTTTTAATCGATTATCCCTGAATCGTCCGTTGATCTGCTTTTTGTGATATACTGAAGCCAACACGTACAAGGAGGTCCTATGAGACCCATCAAAACGGCGCTTCGCGCCGCTATCCTCGCTTTGACCCTGCTTTTGACTCTCACCGCCTGCGTCGAAAAGACTCCCGACCTCACCGCCCTCACCCCCGAATTGGAGGAGGTGGGCATCTCCGTTGGGGACAATGTCGCCATTCTTTCAAATGACAGTCCCGAGACTCAAAGCGCCCAATGGAAGTATCTGAAGGACAATTTCAAAAAGACCGAGCATATTCAGATCCAAGTTACGGGGCAGGTGCTGGAACATAGCGTTGTCGCGGGACACAAGGAAAATTGCTATCTCTATATCTGTCTCCCGTCTGCCGATGTTGAGACGGATGACCTTCACGGCCTCCCCGTAGTCCTTCCCAAAGAGGTACTGCGGGCCTACATCGACGAGTACGGTGAGGCATCGAGTATCGGGCTTTTCCCCGACGGCTTCATGCTTCGCGTGACGGGCATCTTTGAAATGTACAAGGAATTCAAAGGAATGCCCTCGTGGAATGCTCCCGTCCTGCTGGTGACCGAGCTGGTGCCCGTAGAGACGGTTGAGGAGGTCTGAACTCGTTGTCTTGATACCACCTACTCCCAATCATCGTAAGCCTCCTCACTCCCATTGGAGTGAGGAGGGCTTTTTTTATGCGCGAATTTGTGAATTTTCATAAGAAACCGTATAAATTATCCCGAATATATTGCAATCTGCTTCAAAATATTGTATAATAGATATAGTATAATAGCTGATTGCATAAAATGTAAAATTGGGGTTTAACGGCGGGCACTTTCTATGAGGCCCCCTCTGGGAGGGGGCTCGCGCAGCGGTGGGGGAGCCCGCGTGCATAAAGCGAAGAGCTCTTTTCCGATAAAGAGAATTAGGCTTTTAGCTCGCGCAATCTCCCTCAGTCACTTCGTGACAGCTCCCTCCCGGAGGGAGCCTCAAGGCTGTGCCAATCCACCGACAAACCCAAATTTGAAGCATTTTGCAATCGCCCAGATATAGTATAAAGAAGGGAGACTTCCCATGAAACAGTACGTATTAGCCCTGGATGAGGGCACGACCTCTGCTCGCGCGATCCTGTTTGACCGAAAGGGGCAGATCATTGCCACCGCCCAACACGAATTCCCCCAGATCTATCCGCAGGCAGGCTGGGTGGAGCACGACCCTATGGTGATCTACGCCAACCAGTACGCCGCCATGACCGAATGCATCGCCGTGAGCGGTATCGACCCTGCCGAGATCGCCGCATTGGGGATCACCAACCAACGGGAAACCGTGGTGGTCTGGGATAAGCGAACGGGAAAGCCCGTCTGTAACGCCATTGTCTGGCAGTGCCGCCGCACCGCGGAGCTCTGTGAAAAATTGGAACGAGAAGGGCACGCCGACCTCATTCGTGAGCGGACGGGGCTCCGCCTCGACCCCTACTTCAGCGGAACCAAGATCAAGTGGATATTGGATCATATTGAGGGTGCCCGTGCCCGCGCTGAGGCAGGGGAGCTCCTGTTCGGCACGGTGGACACTTGGCTTTGCTGGAAGCTCACCGAGGGGAGGGTGTTCGTCACCGACCGCACAAATGCCTCCCGTACCATGCTGATGAACCTGCGCACGGGGGAGTGGGACGACGAGATGCTGTCCCTTCTGGATATTCCCCGCGCCATGCTCCCCGAGATCCGTTCCAGTAGTGAAATATACGGCTATGCCGAGATCATGGGTGCCCGCGTCCCCATTGCGGGTATGGCAGGCGACCAGCAGGCCGCTCTTTTCGGGCAGGGCTGTTTTGAGATGGGAAGCGCGAAAAACACGTATGGAACCGGCTGCTTCCTCCTGACCCATACGGGGCGTGAGCCTGTTCTCTCCCGCCATGAGCTCCTGACCACCGTCTCCGCCACCGCGGCGGGCCAGCCATTTGAGTACGCCCTGGAGGGCAGTGTGTTCGTGGGGGGCGCCGTGGTGCAGTGGCTACGGGATGAGCTTCATTTCATCACCGAGTCTATAGACAGCGAATACTTTGCCGCTAAGGTTCCCGATAGCGGCGGGGTCTACGTGGTGCCTGCCTTTACGGGCCTGGGCGCGCCCTATTGGGATATGCATGCCCGGGGAAGCATACTGGGTCTGACCCGCGGAACGGGCAGGGATCATATCATCCGCGCCGCCTTGGAGTCCATCGCCTACCAGACCGAGGACGTGCTGTCCGCCATGCAGGCGGATATGACTGCCATGGGCGGAGATGCCCGCATCACCTCCCTCAAGGTGGACGGCGGTGCTTCCCGTAACAATCTGCTCCTGCAGTTCCAGAGCGATATTTCGGGCATCCCCGTCACTCGCCCTGCCACCACCGAGGCCACCGCGCTGGGGGCGGCCTTCCTGGCAGGTCTGGGTGTGGGCTTCTTTGAGAACCGCGAGGCTATCACCGCTCTTCTGTCCGACGGCGGAGATACCTTTGTTCCCGTTATGCAAGCGTCCGAACGCATCCGTCTTCTGGGCGGATGGGAGCGGGCGGTCAAGGCGTGCAGGGCGTTTTGAGGAAAGGAAAACGTATATGGATATTTGTAAATCAGAGATTCACGTCCCCTCCACCGACGGGAATCACGCCCTTGCGGGTGTGGTCTACCTGCCCGAGGGAGCTCCGTTGGGCATTCTTCAGGTGATCCACGGCATGACCGAATACATAGGCCGCTACGACCGTTTCATGCGAGAAATGGCCGAGGCAGGCTGGCTGGTCTGCGGCCACGACCATCTGGGACACGGCAAGACCGCCGATCCATCCGAGTGGGGCTATATCGCCCCCAAAGGCGGTTGGGAGATCCTCTGTCGGGACACCAAGGTCTTCGGGGACGCTGTCCGGAATACTTACGGTCGGGATCTCCCCTTCGTGCTTATGGGACACAGCATGGGCTCCTTTGTTGCCCGTCTCACCGCCGAACGGTATATGCTCCCCGATGACTGCCTTGCAGGGCTTATCATTATGGGCACGGGAGGTCCCAATCCCGCCGCGGGCGTGGGGATCGCCCTGACCGACGCCATCAAGACACTCCGCGGGGGCAAGCATGTCTCCAAATTGGTCTATATCCTGGCCTTCGGCGGCTATACAAAGCCCTTCAAGGCCGAGGAAGATATCTACTCCTGGCTGACCAATGACCGCGCCGTGCGGGATACCTACCGTCAAGACCCACTCTGTACCTTCCCCTTTACCGTCTCGGCCATGGGTGATCTCATCCGTCTGACCAAATACGCCAACCGTTCCGCTTGGTTCAAGGCTCTGCCCAACGGTCTGCCTATCCTTCTGGTGTCGGGTTCCCATGACCCCGTGGGAGGCATGGGCAAGGGGGTGGAGACGGTTCACCGCAACCTCAAACGGGCAGGGAAGCAGGTGACCTGCCGCCTCTACGAGGGTTTCCGCCACGAGATCCTCAACGACGCCTGCCACAATGACGTGGTTTGCGATATACGCGCATTCCTCGGAGCGCTCCCCGAAATCCCCGACTACCAAAAGGAGATCTTGTAATATGAAAAAATGTCTATCCATGCTCCTCGCCGTCCTGATGCTCCTGTCATGCCTGGCAAGCCTCACTGCCGTGACGGCCTTTGCCGCCGAAGAAGATGAGATCAGCGGCGTGCAGACCATCAGTTTTTCCAAGAACGGCAACGGCGGCTCGCCCTACATGAGCGGGCTGAATAACCCCGTTGGATACGCCTTTACTCTGGATCCCGAGGTGCGCTTGCTAAAGATCTCCATCCCGGATTTCGCCACCTACAGCAACAACACGAATAAGGGTACCTTCAAGCTCTACGAGTGGAAGGGGGACCGCAATTCCACCGTGGCAGCATCCCCCATCGTAGACCGTATCATCGTCGACCACGCGGATCACTCCGACCTGACTTTGGAGATTCCTGCTGATCTGAAGGTAACGGGTCAGCTCTATTTTGAGGTCATCTGCCTGGGGGGATCCTCCTATACCCCCTGGCCTGCCAACGACGGCCTCGTCGACCCCATCCCCGGCGTGGTCACCGATATGCAGGCATACCTGAACGGAAACCCCGCCAACCCCTTCTCCTGTGACATTACGGTTTGCGACATGGAGAACAAGTCGGCCTCGGCCTATATCACCTTCACCTACGATTTCTCCAAGGGGCTTGTCGATCAGGAGGACTATAACCAGATCAATCAGCTTCGTATCGAGAATAAGCAGGGCTACGTGACCTTCACTGCCGAGGGAGAGGACCCCTATTTCCGCTTTGCGGATAACTATCAGCCCACCCCCAAGACTTCGGAGCTGGCCTATGCGGTCATTGAGTACCGCACCACCGCCGCCATTGCCGCGGGTGAGATCTTTACCAACCGTCGAAGCGGTGCCCATTGGGGGGACCCCAACGCCTACGTCACTTGGGAGTATATCCCCGACGGAGAGTGGCACACAGTGGTGGTGGACGCCTCGGGCGTTTGGGGCAACGATACCACCGACGAGCTTTACGCCTTCCGCTTTGACCCCCTGGTATCGGGCGCCCGGGCAGGCGATTCCATTGACGTCGCCTCCATTAAGTTCTTCGGTGACGGGCTCTACGCTCAGTCCTACGCCGCGACCCGTGAAGCCTCCATCAAGGAGGACGAGAGCTTGCTTATCGCCGAGGGCTCGTCCATTCTGGATTTTGCCGTGGGCACTCCCATGCAGGGTCTGACGGTCAGCGATGGCGTGACCCCCTACTGGCAGACCGATTTCACCCGCTTTGCGAGTGAGGCAGGCGGTACGGTCACCTTGGTTGGGACGGATGTCAGCGCCGCTTTCCGCCACCTGAAGCTAGTCTACCGCTCCGAGGAGGCCGCCTCGCCCATCACGGTCACCGTCCACAGCGGCGGACAGACTGCCTCGGCTGAGATTGCCACCGTGACCGACGGGTACTGGCAGGAGATCACCGCCGAGTTCCCGGCCATCGAGGGGGCGGATACCTTTGATCAGATCACCCTGACCTGTCCCGCAGGCTGGGTGGATATCGCCTACCTGGGCTTCTTTGAGAAGGCCGAATATCCTGCCAAGTACGTCTACCCCAAGACTCTGACCACCCACCAGTTCGTGCCGGGGGTGGCTAACGTTCCCGTATACAACGTCACCGATCCCACCCTGGGCTCTCCTTTCTGCAGCGGCGGTCAGTCCATGGGTCAGAAGTTTACCGCCTCCTCCCCCGTTCGCGGCATCATCGTTCCCGGTCACGCCACCTGGGGGGCTGATCCCAACAACAACAGCGGCTATTTCAAGCTTTTCAAGTGGGACGGCAATTACAACACCACCGTAGGCGGAACTCCCTTGGTGGAGCGTGAGCTCAGGAATCTCCGCGATGGAGAGGATCTGGTCATTACCTTCGACGAGCTTCCCGCGGGAGAGTATTGCTTTGAGATCAAGATGACCGCCCCCGGGGATAAGGCTTACACCGGCTTCAATTCCGCAAATGGCACCGCAACCGAGGGAACCATCTCCTTCCGCAACGGTGCAGTCAACGATAACCAGCTTGTGGCCGGCTATCTGACCGCAGGCATGGGACTGACCGACGTGGGTGACGAGTACGGCATGGATGTGACCTTTGAGTACGATTTTACCCGTCATTACGACAACGTCACCGAAGCTCTGGGACTCAACAATATGAGTGGCATGACGGTCACCGATCTCTGCGATCAGGGATATCTCGCCATCAAGGCTCAGCAGAACGACCCCTTCTTCGCCTTTGGTTCGAGTCCTACCGTTACCTCCAACCTCATGGACCATATCGTCATCAAGTACCGCACCACGTCTACAGCCAAGAGCGGTGAGATCTTCGTTCAGCGCTCCGATGGCGCAACCTGGGGTAACCCCTACGAGAAGACCAATATGATCTGGGACTGGACGGCTGACGGCGAGTGGCAGGTCGCAGTCATCGACGCGTCCGACCGCTGGGGTAACCTTTCCGGTGGAAAGGGAACCTACG
This sequence comes from Eubacteriales bacterium, assembly GCA_045602325.1. Lineage (GTDB taxonomy): Bacteria > Bacillota > Clostridia > Oscillospirales > CAG-272 > CAMEON01. The sequence goes on from JAZSBH010000127.1 coordinate 13,021, forward strand.
GTGTCACTCTCTCCAATATCCGCTTCGATCCCCTGGAGAAGCCCACGGGCGCGGGGGAGACCATCGATGTGGCCTACATCAAGTTCTTCGCCAACGAGAAGGCCGCCCGTGCCTTTGCCGATACCGAGTACGTTACCGATGGAGATAAGCTTGTGGTCAAGGCTCCCCTCCGTCCCATTGATCCCACCACGGTCACTCCCGTTATCCTCATTGAGGGTGAGGATCTGAACGTCACGGGCGGTAACCAGATGAAGGACGCGGCCTACGACTACGGAGCAGGTTATATCAATCTCACGGTGCAGGGAAGCGATCCAAGCTACTTCCTCTACCGCGAGTCCACCAAGATCGCTCCCTTCATGGCCATCAAGTACCGCACTACCATACGGGGTGTCAAGGGAGAGATCTATGCGGGCTCGGTTCAGACAGGACCCAACGGCCGCTCTGACCGCTTGGTGTTCGATTACGTTACCGACGGCCAGTGGCATATCGCTGTTATCGACCTTCGCAAGATCGCTGACTACAATGCCGGTACCGATACCGTCAATTACCTCCGCTTTGACTTCCTCCATTCCGACAGTGGACTGAGCTCGGCCTCCTATTTGGACGTGGAGTATATCGGCTTCTTCGCCACCGTGGACGAGGCCTCCGTGTATCAGCATGCCCTCCCCGAGGAACGGGCGCTCCATACCGCCACTTTCGTGGTGAACGGTCTGGAACTCTACAAGGTGGCGTTCCGCGAGGGTGATACCTCCCTGGACGAGCCCGTGGTGCCCATTTTGCCCGGTATGGTGGGGGGGTGGGAATCCTACACACTGGGTGACGCGGATATTACGGTCAATGCCGTCTACACCCCCGCCGCCGAGACCGTAGTTCCCGACGTGCCGCCTCTCCCCTCCGAGGAGGATACCGGTATGAATGATCCCGAAACCAATGTTCCGATCGTAACGACTACCGAGCCCACAGAGACCAAGCCCGCCGAAGGAAAGGGCTGTGGCTCCACTCTCGCCTTGACCCTTCTTCCCCTCCTCCTTGCCGCCGCCTTTGTGGCTCTCCGCAAGCGGGAGACCCGCCTGTGAGCGGCACCCCATGAAAGGAAGGAACCGTATATGAAATACAGAAACAGCATTCGCCGCTTCGGCGCTCTGACCCTGGCCGCGCTGATGGCCGTCTCTGCCCTCACCGCCTGCCGGGGCGGTGGGGATGGCGGAGATACCACCGTAGGAGGCACCTCCGCAGAGACCCCTGCGGATACCGAGGCAGGTACCCCCTCGGTGGGTAAACCCGAGGATACGCCCAAGACGGGGAATTATGTAACCACCACCGACCTGATCCTCCCCGATTACACCTATGCCGTGGACAGCGCCGACAATAACGGCATCATCCCCGCCACCCGTGATATCTGGACCGACACCTGGACGGGGACCGACGGCGCTGACCGCTCCATGCCTGACGCCACCGCTACCCGCGCTCCCACCAACCGTCAAGTGGGGATCTTCTACTTCCTCTGGCGCGACCGTGAGCAGGACAGCGTCTCCGAAATCTCCCCCTCGGATCACTACGCCGCCTGGCTGGAGGGCGGTGAGGAAGCCCTCTGGGACTGCATGATGGAGGGTGGTGAAGGTCACCCCCACTACTGGGCAGAGCCCTACTTCGGCTACTACTCCTCCAACGACGAGTGGGTGCTCCGCAAGCACGCCTACATGCTGGCCGAGGCAGGAGTGGATTTCGTCTTCTTTGACACCACCAATAACAACCTCCATACTGTCAGCCACCAGGCACTCCTGAAGGTTTGGGAGGAAGTTCGCCGGGAGGGCTATCAGGTTCCCAAGATCTGCTTCATGGTGGGTAGCTACGAGGCCGAGTTCGCAGAGCTCTACAACACCATCTACAAGCCCGGTATGTACGAGGATCTCTGGTACTACTGGGAGGGAAAGCCCCTGGTGCTCCTCACGGGCAACATCAATATGTCCGATGAGGCCAGAGATTTCTTCAATATCCGTTACTCTTGGGCTTATGGCGTGACCAACTGGTACAACGACCGCAAGGGTATCCACTGCTGGCCCTGGAACGCCGAGTGGCCCCAGGTACCCGGCTACGGCGACAGCCGCGAGGATCTGGAGCAGACCGTGGTCATGTGCGGCATGGGTGCCACCGTGGGCCGTAGCTTGTACAACCACAGAATGCCCCGCCTGGAAAAGGGGACGCCATGGGATTTCGGGTTCCCTCTGATGGAGGAGTACACCTCCAAGGGTCTGATGTTCGGCCAGCACTTTGACAAGGCCATCGACCGTGACCCGCCCCTCATCATGATCACCGGCTGGAACGAGTGGATCACAGGCCGCTGGAATAACGCGGGGGCAGGTGCCGGCGCGGGCGGTCAGGTTATCGCCGGTCAGTACACCGTTTCGGCCAATCCCAACGATAAGGAATCCACCTACTTCGTGGACTCCTTCAACCCCGAGTATTCCCGTGACATTGAGCCCATGAAGGGCGGCTTTGGAGATAACTACCTCTACCAGATGGCCGAGCGTGTCCGCGAGTACAAGGGAAGCCGTGCCGTCGAGACTGCCTTTGGTCAGTGGGCCATCGATATCGAGGGCTCGGCGGGGCAGTGGTACGCTGTCGGCCCCGAATACCGTGACTACGAGGGCGACGTGACCCACCGTGTCTCCCCCGGTCACGTGGGCGGTAACGAGTATGGCTTCTACGTCAACCAGAGCGGACGGAATGATATTACCACCGCCAAGGTATCGAACGACAGTCAGTACCTCTACTTCTACGTGGAGTGTGCAGATGTTATCACCGACCCCGAGGGATCCAACTGGATGAACCTCTTTATCAACGCCGACTGCAATGACGCCACCGGCTGGTATGGTTTCGACTTCATCCTCAACCGCAACCGCACCGACGACGCTATCCTGGTGGAGAAGTTCGTGGGCGTGGACACCTGGGCGTTTGAGACGGTAGGCTCCGTGGCCTACACCCGAAACGGTAACGTCATGCAGGTCAAAATCCCCAAGTCCATGATCGGATTTGGTCACACGATCGATTTCAAGTGGGCGGACAACTCCACCCCCACAGGACAGATCATGGAATTCCTGGATCAAGGCGACGCTGCCCCCAATGGCCGCTACACCTACCGCTATACCCTCACCGAGCAGACGGTCAAGCTCCCCACCGAATTGACCTTGGATCTTTCCACCGTGGTCGTCCTTAAGTCTCGATCCTACAACGCCTTCGTGGGCGGTAGTCAGGTGCGTTTGGTTGAGGACAACACCAACGGCGTGCTTTTGGCCTCGGGTAACGATATCTGGCTCCCCGTCAGCTTCCTGGAGTCGGCACTCGGCATCAAGGCTGAGGGCGAGACGACCTATAACCATTATGGCATCACCTATGTCAAAGCCACCGACCTTGTGAAGAATGCAGGGAAGGCCATCACGGTTACCCCCGACGGTCTGGTGGTCATCGCGGACAGCGAGATCACCGACGAGAACGACCTGGGCGTGCTGTACAGAGCGTTGAGTTGATTCTACGACAAGCCCCTTGGACATATCCGTATATCCAAGGGGCTTGGCCATCCTATCCACGAAAGGAGCCTACCATGACCAAAAAATTACGCTTCCGCCTCGCCCTGCTTGCCCTCTGCCTGCTCACCCTTCTCTCTCTCTTTGCCTGCACCGCCGATATGGACGTGGGCAATAACACCGAGCTCAGCCACGAGTTTATGAAGTACGTCATGGCAGACGATTACGACGCCGCCTACGGCATGGTCAAGGCCACCGTCACCGACGCAGATTTCCGTGCCTACTGGAGCGACATCCAAACCGTGGTTGAGGATGCCGAGACCTACGAGATGGAGCAGATCGGCTGGCACATCAATTCCTCGGGCGGCCTGACCACCCGTACCACCGCTTACCAAGCCTATCTGGATAATGACCGCATCATCTTGCTCCGCACTGTCACACGCACCGATATTGAGGGCATTGCGGGCATCCATTTCTCGGACATCACGGATTTCATTAACCAAACCAATACCTACGTTCCCGTCGTCCGCATCGTCCTGTGGGTCTTCTCGGGGCTGATGATCGCCTTCACGATATGGATGTTCGTGGATTGTCTGCGTCGCAAGATGAAGTACAAGGTGCTTTGGGCGATTCTGATTTTCGGCGGCTTTGCCTTTACCGTCACGGTGGGAGAGACCTCCAATTTCTCCTTCAATATGGGTCTGTTCTTCCAGACCTCCTCTATCGTAGCTGATCCTGCTCTTGTTTCGGTGGTGACCAAGATCATGGTCCCGGTGGGCGCGATCCTGTATCTGTGTCTGCGTAAGAGGTTTACCGTTGATCCGAATGCTCCTGCAGACCCGGAGGGAGTGGAGACTGCTGAAGCGGCAGAAACCGTCCCGGAAAGTGACGTCTATACTGTGGGAGAGACTTCTGCAGAAACAACTGAATCTGACGGTTCGGAAACGACACAAGAATAAACGCGAAAAAGACCGACTTTCAAATGAGAGTTGGTCTTTTTCGGGGTAATTTGCCCCTCTCTTACAACCTCCGCACCACCTTCAAAATCGCCTCCCCGTCCCGCTCTTTGGAGAACCACCCGAAGCCCGCCCGCACAGCTCCGGCGCTAGGAGTACGCAACGTCCTGTGCCCCAGAGCCGAGCAATGGAAGCCGGGGCGCACGCAGATACCCTCCTTGTCCAGGATCTGCCCCACCTCCTCGGAGGTATAGCCCTCTACCGAGAAAAGCACGACTCCGCCCTCGTGGCATGGGGCGTACACTGTTACGTGGGGCAGCTCCAGCAGGGCGTTCCGCAACCGTCCGCACAATTTGCGATCATGCTCCCCGATGGCCTCTACTCCCATCGACCGCACGAATTCCAACCCCGCTTTCAGCCCCGCGATGGCCGGAGTCTGGAGCGTTCCCGGCTCGTACCGCTCGGGAGTGTCCTCGGACATCTCCCCCCGCAGGGAATCCGTGCCGTTGCCCCCCTCCATCAAGGTGTCCAGAGTAACGCCCTTGCCCAGAATGAGCATCCCCGTCCCCTGGGGACCCATCAGTCCCTTATGGCCGGGGACACAGAGGACGTCGATATTCATGCGCTCCACGTCGATGTCCATTGCCCCTGCCGACTGAGCACCGTCCACCACGAACAGGATCCCCATTCGACGGCAAAGAGCCCCGATTCTGGCAATGGGCAGGGTGGCCGAGCAGATATTGGAGGCGTGGGCGCAAACCACCATTTGGGTGTCGGGACGGATCTTGGACAGCAGGGAGGAGAGGATCATGTCGTCGGTTCGCACGGGGGCGGCAGGGAAGGTGTCGAACACGTCAAAATCAATGACCCCATCCTGCGCCAGCCGATACAGCGGTCGGTACACAGAATTGTGCTCCATGTCGGAACAGATGGCGTGGCCTCCCCGTCTCATGATCCCCTTAATAGCCACGTTCAGCGCGTGGGTAGTGTTCAGGGTGAAGATCACACGCTCGGGCTCTGTACCGAACAGATTTGCCGCCAGCTCGCGGCAGGTATAGATCTCCTTGGCCGCCGAGAGTGCCAGCCTGTGAGACCCCCGCCCGGGGTTGCCGCCGCTGTGCTTCATGCAGTCGGTCATGGCTGACAGGACAGACGGCGGCTTGGGATAGGACGTGGCGGCGTGGTCGAGATAGACGGTTTTGACGTTGGACATGGTTGATTCCTCCGTGGTTTGATGTATGTTAATATGGGTTTATCGGCCAGGGGCTCTGCCCCTGGGTCTCGCTACGGCTCGGTCACGACACGGCTCTGACTGCCACCGGCAGTCATTCACTACCGTGTCGCCGCTTCTCTACCCCGCTTAAGGGACTTTTGAAAAAGTCCCTTAAGAACCCTCAAAACTTTCAAAAAATCATTGAAAAATATGTTTTTTAAAAAGTTTTGGGTGTTCCAAGAACCTTTTTTCTGCTCGGCATGCAGAGCGAGGTTCATTGGTGGGGGTGCAGGGGTGAAACCCCTGCCCTATAAACTGCAATTTGTTGTTTACCCTTGCAAATACTCCCTCACCCTCACCCCCGCCCGTTCCAGAACCATCTTAACGTTTCCGCTCTGGGTGCAGGGAAAATCTACCCCGTAGGCACAGCCGTTGTGGGTCTTAGAAGAGCTGATCTTTGATATATTGGCGCGTATGGCGGCTTCAGCCAATGCTGTCTGGGCTTTCATAGCCTGGGTCATGGAGCCGATCACGGCGGTACAGGTACCCGGCAAGTAGGATGAGTCGATGCGGGATTGATTCTGTGTGCTTAGATTTCTGCGCATACACAACACCTCCTCACAGGCAGGATATGCAGGCGCGGAGCGGGAGGTGTCGGACGGTGTCGATAAAATTTGTGAAAAACGGTTGACAAACAGGGAAGTTTCAGGTACAATAAAAGTACCCAAATCAAGAAACGAGGTAACGGTATGAAACTCATTCCCCACAGCCAAGTTAACCTCTGCGGCGGCTTCTTCTTCGACAAGCAGGAACTCAACCGCAAAACCACCATCCATGCGGTCTACGACCGTTTCTCCGAGACCGGCCGCATCGGCGCGTTCAAGTTCGGCTACCCCGATACAGATCCCATTCAGCCCCATTTCTTCTGGGACAGCGACGTCGCCAAGTGGATGGAGGGGGCCGCCTATATACTGACCCACCACGTCGACCCCGACCTGGAGGCCAAGGTGGACGAGATCGTGGATGATATTGAGCGCAACCAGGGCGAGGACGGCTACTTCAATATCTTCTTCACCGTTGTCCAGCCCGAGAACCGCTGGGCGAACCGCGATTGGCACGAGCTTTATTGTGCAGGTCACCTCATGGAGGCCGCCGTGGCCTACGCCGAGGCAACTGGGAAGACCAAATTCCTCTCCTGCATGGAAAAGTACGCCGATTACATCGCCAAGGTCTTCATGGAAGAGCACTCTGCCACCTTCCATACCCCCGGCCACGAGGAGATCGAGTTGGCTTTGGTGAAGATGTACCGCCACACGGGCAAGAAGAAGTACCTGGACATGGCCGCCCACTTCATCAATACCCGCGGTACCGTGGAGGAGTTCAATAAGACCGCCTACAACCAGGCACATCTGCCCGTCCGCGAGCAGGATTCTGCTGTCGGTCACGCTGTCCGCGCCTGCTACCTCTACACGGGTATGGCCTACCTCGCCAAGGAAACAGGGGATGAGGCTCTGGTCTCCGCCTGCAAAAAGCTTTGGGAGGATATCACCGAGCGCAAGATGTACATTACGGGCGGTCTTGGCTCCACCTACATCGGTGAGGCCTTCACCACCCCCTTCGACCTCCCTCCGGATCAGGCCTATACCGAGACCTGCGCGGGCATTGCCCTCTGCTTCTTTGGAAACGGTATGCTGGCTCTGGACAATAATGCGGTATACGCCGACATCATCGAGCGCGCCCTCTACAACGGCGTTCTCTCGGGGCTTTCCACCGACGGTGCCCAGTTCTTCTATGAGAACCCCCTGGAGATCAATCTCTCCGAGCGCTTCACCAGTGTCTGGGGCTCCCGCCGATTCCCCGCGCACCGCCGTGTGGCTTGCTTTGGCTGCTCCTGCTGTCCCCCCAACGTCAACCGCTTGTTGGCATCCCTGGGCGGCTACGTCTACGGCCTGGATGGCGATACCCTCTATATCAACCAGTTCACCGCCTCGAATATGAACGACGGCGACGTGACCGCTTCCATCGAGACCGCCTACCCCAACGAGGGAACCGTCACCGTCACCGCCAAGGGTGTGGACAAGATCGCCATCCGCATCCCTGCCTGGTGCGATATCTACTCTCTGAACAAAGAATATACTCTGCAGGACGGCTACGCCGTGGTGGATAACGATGGCACCCCCGTCACCGTGACCTTCGACCTCACCCCCCGCAAGGTCTGGGCAGACTCTCGCGTCCTCCGTGCTGCAGGGCAGGCCGCCATCATGAAGGGCCCTGTGGTCTACTGTGCCGAGGGTGTAGACAACGGCGAGGGAGAGCTTCACAACTACGTTATCCCCGCCGACTTTACCGCCACCGAAGAGGGAAGCGAGGCTTACGGCTTGCCTACCCTCACCGTCCCCTGCTCCAAGTGGGAGACAGACGGCGGCAGCCTCTACCGCAATACGCCTCCCAAGACCGTGGATGCCGTCCTTACGCTCATCCCCTATAACGCCTTTGCTAACCGTTCCGAATCGGATATGCGGGTGTGGTTCTGGGCAGAGTGATTCCATCAACAGTTTTGCCGAAAGCGGCTCACGAAAATGGGCCGCTTTTTCGTGCAGTACCCATGTCCGGGTAATAATTTCAAATGTAACGATTCAGCTCCCCTTATCTGCGCGCCCTTTTACCAGAGGGCAAAAGGGCTTTGCGTGTGATAAGGTCGCAGTATGCCATGAGGCCGAGGCATCGGCGGATATTTGGATCTTGGCGACTATACGCGCAATCAACACATTTTTTCATCACGACATGAAGAGAAAGGTGCATGGAGCAAACTCTCCGACAACCCCCAATTTTCTAAATCGCTTTTTATGTTGTCCCCCCTCTCCTCCAGCTTTTCACCCGTGATAGCACCCAGCCTGCCATGAACGCTCCGTTGGTGATCAGAGCGGGAACGGAAATATCCTTCAGGGAAGCAAAGGCGTAAAGCGCATCCATGATCGCCCCCTCGGCCGGGTTGATCCAGTCCGGCTTCAGAGTCAGGATCACCGCCATCACGCCTCCGCACAGGATACCCTGTACTCCCTTGGCGATGAGATAGGGCTTGAAGGACAGCCCCCGTCCCCCGCAGAGAGTCATGACCTGGCAGTGCACAGAGATCCCCGACCAGCCAGCAAAGGCCGCCGTCAGGATCAGCCCCCATTCACGGTCGGAGAGAGTGGAGGCCAGGCTGATGCCTCCCGTCATCTCGAGTATCCCCGAAAGCAGGGTGTAGCCAACCTCTCCCGACCGTCCCGTGTCGCCTACCGCGCACCCGAGCGCCCCCGTCAGAGCCGAGAAAAAGATGACGTATGCGCAGACGGTCAGCATGCCCGTGGCTGCTCCCGCCACCGCGCCGGTAAAGGTCTCCACCCCGCCTATGTGCAGACCCGAAGGGAAGTGGGGATGCTCGGCCGGCTCATCCGACCGACGCAGAAAGAACCGCGCCAGAAAGCCCACGAAAAAGCCTGCCCCCAGCACCGTAGCGTAAAGCACCATGCCCAGGTGACGGTTGCTATACAAGGATACACCCACCGCCGTGATGAGAAAGGCCGAGCTGGGGTTATTCGTAAAGGTGAGCAGATGCTCGCATTCCGTCTTGGATATGACGTTGCGATCCAGGAGTGCCACCGCTGTCCGTGCCCCCACGGGGAATCCGCACATGGAGCCCAAAAATACCGCCGAAGCCCCCGCCCCCGACAGTCCGAACAGCCACCGCATGATCCGTGAGAAAAGCCGCCCGAAGGCTTCTCCCGCCCCGCTGGACACCAGGAGCTCGGAGATCACCATGAAAGGAAACAGGGAAGGAATGACGGTGCGGGCGCAGAGGGTCAGCCCCCGTCCCATGTATTCGATGGCGGCGTCGGAGTTTCGCAGAACCAGGATGAAGCAGAAGGTGGACATGAGACAGAACCCCACCTGCCCTGCTGAGGGACGGTGATGGGGGCTTTTGCGGTCGGACGGAAAGATGGGGCGGGTCTTGTAGGTCATGGAAATGCCTCCGGGCGCATATATTTCTGTGCATTACTATATGGCGGGAGGTCACCGAACATGAATCCAAGCAAGAGAAATCCCAAGGGAAAGCACCCAGCGCCCACAGTGGGAGGGGGGGACAACACCCCTTCCTTGACCGAGTGGCTGGCGGTCAAGCTGGATATTCCCGCCGACACCCTGGATGGCGGTATCCGCCTGGACATGCGGGGACGCAACACTCTGACGGTACACGGCTGTACCAAAATACTGGACTTTTCCCCCTGTGAGATCCGCCTTTCCCTCAAGGATTGTAACCTGACGGTCTGCGGTCAGCGGCTCATCTGTACCTCCTATCTGGCGGGGGCTGTGGGGGTAGAGGGGTACATTTGTTCTATTCAATTTTCGGACAGGGAGGTGGCAAAGTGATCCCCTCCATTCCCTACCTCATCATCGGATACCGCACGCTGGCTACCGACGCCGTTCATGCCGCCCCGCTGTTGGAGGTTTGCCGCCGCTACGATCTGGTTTACGAGGATTTCCGTAACACCGTGGATGGCGGCATCTCCCTTCGCTTTACCCGACCGACCGCCCGACGGGTGTTATCGTTTTGTCATGAACAGGGGATTCCGGTTCACGCACACGGCGAGGGCGGGCTCCCCCGCCTCCTGGGGAAGCTTGGTCATCGCGCAGGACTCGTGATTGGACTTGTATGGGGTCTTCTGCTTCTGACCGCCGCCCATAGCGTGGTCTGGGACATCCGTATCAGCGGTAATGAGACGGTGTCCGACCATGCCATTGAGCAGTCTTTAGCCGCCTGCGGTTTCACGGTGGGCACCTCTCTGCGGGGCTTTGAGGCGGATAAGACAGAGAATAACGTCCTGATGCTGGACGACCGCCTGGCCTGGATCTCCATCAATCGCAAGGGAACCGTGGCCTACGTGGAGGTGCGGGAGAAGATGCCACGCCCAGCCGCCGATCCCGATGCTCCCTGCGATATTGTTGCGGCTATCGGTGGGGTGGTGGAGCGGGTGGAGCTGGAGGAAGGGAACGTTCGGGTCATGGCGGGGCAACCGGTCGGTCAGGGAGATGTGTTGGTCAGCGGACTCTACGACAGCACCCAGCAGGGCATCCGCTTTACCGCCGCCAAAGCACGGGTCTATGCCCGTACCACGCGGGTTCTGACCGTGAAAATACCGCTTACTTACGAGCAAAAGATCTACAAGACCGATGCCCATACCACAAACGGGGAGATTTGTCAAGAAAAAAGTCTGATTTTTTTCGGAAATCACATAAAATTTTCAAAAAAGACTGGAAATATGGAGGCGTTTTGTGATACAATAGAGAATGAGAAATCATGGGGGCTTGTCGATGGGGTGGGGTTTCCCATTTCGGTGCGTACCGTGTGGTATATCCCCTACACCGTGACTACCGCTACCCGTACCCTGCAGGAGGCCGAGGAACTGGCTTACTTTGAACTGGCCAGACAGATCGCCGCCCTTCCCGGCAGGGCAGAACTGCTGAATAAGACCGTCACCGTCCGTCACGGCGAGGATGCCCTGACTCTCACCTGTACCTTGACCTGTATTGAGGATATCGGGCGGGTGAGGCTTATTGAAATTGCCAATTAACAAACAGGAGTTATACATGAACCAACGAATCATCAAGGTCGATACCGCCGAGACCACCTCTTTGATCTTCGGCGCGTACGACGTCAACCTCCGCATCATTGAGGATCGGTTTCCCGTCACCCTGCGGAACAAGTCGGGGGAGGACGGCACCGACGCCATCGTCATCAGCGGTGACAGCATGGACCAGGTCAATATGGCCGCCGCCGTGGTGGAGTATCTCCGCGATATGGTGCGGCATACAAGCGAGATCACCGACCAATCGGTGCGCTACGTGGTGGATATGATCGCAAGCGGCAACGCCGGTGAGCTGGCCGACATTGGCTCGGACTGCATCTTCGTCACCGCCAAGGGCAAGCCCGTCAAGGCCAAGACCGTGGGGCAGTCCAAATACGTGGAGGCCATCCGCAAGAATACCATCGTCCTGGGTGTGGGTCCCGCAGGTACGGGTAAGACCTTCCTCGCCGTGGCCATGGCGGTCAAGGCGCTCAAGGAGAAGCAGGTCTCTCGCATTCTGCTCACCCGCCCCGCCATCGAGGCAGGCGAGAGGCTGGGCTTCCTCCCCGGCGATCTTTTGAGCAAGATCGACCCCTACCTCCGTCCTCTCTACGACGCTTTGGGAGAGATGCTGGGGCCCGAGACCCATCAGCGTTTGGTGGAGAAGGGCGTGATCGAGGTTGCCCCCCTGGCCTATATGCGCGGCCGTACGCTGGACGATGCCTTTATCATTCTGGACGAGGCTCAGAACGCCACCCCCGAGCAGGTCAAAATGTTCCTGACCCGTCTGGGATTTGGCTCTAAGGTGGTGGTGACGGGCGACCTGACACAGACTGACCTGCCCTACGGTCAGCGCTCGGGGTTGGCCTCAGCCATCAAGATCCTGGCGGGTATTGATGACATCGCCATCCATTACCTGTCCGAGAAGGACGTGGTGCGTCACCATCTGGTACAGAAGATCATCCTGGCTTACGACGCCTACGATCGGGAGCAGGCCGCCAAAAAGCACAACGCCGAGTCCCGCGACTGCCGCGAGGATCGCCGCGAGGATCGCCGCGATGGTGATCGCTCTCATACCTACAGACCCCATAAGAATCATCAAAATTAAAAAATACCCCGCCCGGCGGGAAAGGAGTTACATATGCAACATGTCCCCCCCATGATCTATTTTGTAAGCGATCAGGACAAAATCCCCGTTACCTATAAGCTGAAAATGCTTACCCGCCGCGCCGTGGAGACGGTTATTGAACACGAGCAGTACAACAATGCCTGCGAGGTGTCCATCACCTACACTGACAACGAGCAGATCCACGCCCTTAACCTGCAGTACCGCGGGGTAGACCGCCCCACCGACGTACTCTCTTTTCCCATGATGGATTTTTCGGGCGAAAGCGACGAGCCCGTGGCAGACGAGCCCGTAGTGAGCCTCGGCGACATTGTGATCTCCCTGGAAAAGGCTCGTGAACAGGCCGAAGAATACGGCCACAGCTTTGAGCGAGAGGTGGCCTTCTTGACGGTTCACTCCATGCTCCATCTCTTGGGCTATGACCACGAGACCGGCGAGGAGGACGAGCGGGATATGCGCGCCCGCCAAAGAGCCATTATGGCCATCATGGGATTGACTGTGGAGAGTGCCGAGGACTGATCTTACCAAAGGAGTTATGCAAATGAGTGATAACCGTGACAACCGTTACAACCGTGACGATCGCAACGACGAGAATCAAGGCGGTCTCTTCTCCGATGACTACGAAGTCCCCAAACGGGAAAACCCCTACTTAAAGAAAAACCGCGAAAAGGCCAAGGCTGAAAAAGCGCCCAAGCCCGAGAAGCCCATGCGGGAAAAGCCTGCCCGGGTATCCGAGGAATCCTCCCACGTGGCTACGGCGGACAAGCCCATCCGATCCCGGAGCGCAGATGTCTCCGACGAGGAGGGCTACACCCGCAAGCGCACCTTCTCGGACTGGATGTTCGAGCACGTCAAGCTGGTGGCGACCATTGCTACCATTCTGGTGGTACTGTCTCTGGTGCTCATCACCGACGTGGTGGGCGTGGTGGAGAACCTCATCACCCAGAGTCAACAGGCAGACAAGGAGGAGATCACCCTGACCTACGTTCAGGGACTCACCGAAAAGTCCTCCCCCGTTACCTGGAATGATCTGGAGAAATTCCGCCGTGACGAGAGCCGCGCCCAGGACTCCGTGACTTGGATGCTGTCTGTCAGCGGCGGTCAGTATGAGCTTTGGATCTCGGGGGTGTCTATCGATAAAATGCCTACCTACGTCTATCTTTTTGATATGAAAACGGGGGATAAAATGATCCTGGGCGAGGACGATTTCGACACCTTCATCCGGGAGCATACGAAAAAATAACTGTCAGTAAAAGGAAACAGCCAATCATGAAAAAGACCGGTTTTATAGCCATCGTGGGCCGACCTAACGTGGGCAAGTCCACCCTACTCAACGCCATGCTGGGGGAGAAGATCGCCATCGTGTCCTCCAAGCCCCAAACCACCCGCAACCGCATCAACGGTATTCTGACCCTGGGGGAGGATCAGTATGTCTTCCTGGATACTCCCGGTATCTTCAAGCCCCAGAATTCCCTGGGTGACTACATGGTCAAGACTGCCAACGCCTCCATGCAGGATGCCGACGCCATCGTCCTGGTCACCGATCTCGGTAAGGAGGTGTCGAGCGTGGAAGAGAACGTCATCGCCTACGCCAAGCGCACCGGGATCCCCTGCATTCTGGTACTCAACAAGACTGACCTCTACAACGCCACCGAGGTGGCGGATGCCATCATGAAGTACGCCGCCCTCCACGACTTCTTTGCCGTGGTACCCCTGTCCGCTAAGAGCGGCAAGGGGGTAGACGCAGTGCTGAAGGAATGCAAGCCCCATCTCCGTGAGTCCGAGTGGTTTTTCCCCGAGGACATTGCCACCGACCAGCCCGAACGGCAAATGGCCGCCGAGATCATCCGCGAGAAGGTGCTCCGTACCACCAATAAAGAGATCCCCCACGGTGTCGCCGTGGTCATTGAGAAGTTCATTGAGGACCCCAAGACAGGTATGGTGTCCATCCACGCCGAGATCTACTGCGAGCGCAATTCCCACAAGGGTATCATCGTGGGTAAGGGCGGAGAAGGCCTCAAGCGCATCGGCTCCTACGCCCGACAGGACCTCGAAAATCTTCTGGGCACCAAGGTCTACCTGAACCTCTGGGTCAAGGTCAAGGAAAATTGGCGCGACAGCACCGCCGCCGTGACCAATTTCGGATATAACGATCAGTAAATTGGGATTTATCGGGGAGCGCGGGAGAACGACCAAAGGGGCTTTTTGCAAAAAGCCCCTCTGGACTCCCCAAAAACCTTTAACAAAA
>JAZSBH010000128.1:0-5061 GCA_045602325.1 Eubacteriales bacterium
ATTCCACCGCCCCCTCCTTCTCGGTGGTCATCCCCCCTCCCAACGTAACCGGCCAGCTCCACATGGGTCACGCCTTGGACGGGACCCTGCAGGACATTCTGGTGCGTACTAAGCGTATGCAGGGCTACAATACCCTGTGGGTGCCCGGCACCGACCACGCTGGCATCGCCACCCAGATCAACGTGGAGGAGCGCCTCCGCGCGGACGAGGGGCTCACCCGTTACGACCTCGGCCGTGAGAAGTTCCTCGAGCGCGTCTGGGCGTGGAAGGACTCCTACGAGGCTCGCATCACCGGCCAGCTCAAGAAGCTGGGCGCCTCCTGCGACTGGACCCGCCAGAGATTTACCATGGACGAGGGCTGCTCCCACGCCGTCCGTGAGGTCTTCGTCAACCTCTACGACAAGGGGCTCATCTACCGCGGCCACCGCATCATCAACTGGTGCCCCCGCTGCCTGACCGCCCTGTCCGACGCCGCGGTGGGATACAAGGATCAACCCGGCAGCTTCTGGCACATCAAGTACCCCATCAAGGGCGAGGACGGCTACGTTGTGGTGGCCACCACCCGCCCCGAAACCATGTTCGGTGATACCGCCGTGGCCGTCAACCCCGAGGACGAGGCCATGAAGCACCTCATCGGCAAGACCCTCATCCTCCCCGCCGTGGGTCGCGAGATCCCCGTCATCGCCGACGACTACGTGGAGATCGGCTTTGGTACCGGCTGTGTGAAGATCACCCCCGCTCACGACCCCAACGACTTTATGGTGGGTCAGCGCCATAACCTGGAGCAGATCAAGGTCATGAACGACGACGCTACCATGAACGCCTACGCCGGCAAGTACGAGGGTATGGATCGCTACACCTGCCGCAAGGCCCTGGTCGCTGACCTCGAGACCGAGGGCTACCTCCTCAAGGTGGAGCCCCACGACCACAACGTGGGCGTCTGCTACCGTTGCGGCACCACCGTGGAGCCCCTGACCTCGGATCAGTGGTTCGTCAAGATGAAGCCCCTGGCCGCTCCCGCCATCGAGGCCGTGGAGAACGACTCCATCCGCTTCGTCCCCGATCGCTTCTCCAAGAACTACTTCAACTGGATGAATAACATCCTTGACTGGTGCATTTCCCGTCAGCTCTGGTGGGGTCACCGCATCCCCGCCTTCTACTGCGACGACTGCGGCGAGATGACCGTCTCCAAAACCGATATCGAAGCTTGCCCCAAGTGCGGCGGCAAGGTGCACCAGGACAGCGACGTGCTGGACACCTGGTTCTCCTCCGCTCTCTGGCCCTTCTCCACCCTGGGTTGGCCCGAGATGACCGAGGATCTGAAAAAATACTACCCCACCTCCGTCCTGGTCACCGGCTACGATATCATCACCTTCTGGGTCTCCCGTATGATCTTCTCGGGTCTGGAGCACATGGACGCCAAGCCCTTCTCCACTGTCTTCATCCACGGTCTTGTCCGTGACGCACAGGGTCGCAAGATGTCCAAGTCCCTGGGCAACGGCATTGATCCCCTGGAGGTCATCTCCACTTACGGCGCCGACGCCCTCCGCTTTGCTCTGGCCACGGGCAACTCCCCCGGAAACGATATGCGCTTCTCGGACGAGAAGATGGAAGCCGCCCGTAACTTTGCCAACAAGCTTTGGAACGCCTCCCGCTTCGTCCGCATGAACCTTACCATTGACGAGATCGACCTCCCCGCCGCCGACAAGCTGGCTCCCGAGGACAAGTGGATCCTCAACGCCTTCAACGAGCTGGCCGCCCGCGTGAATACCAACATCGACAAGTTCGAGGTGGGCGTGGCTCTGGGTGCCATCTACGACTTCACCTGGGACGTGTTCTGCGACTGGTACATTGAGCTGGCCAAGGCACGCCTCACCGAGAAGGACACCGAGGGCAACCTTGTCTGCCAGAACGTCATTTCCTACGTTCTGAACGGCATCCTCAAGCTCCTGCACCCCTACATGCCCTTCATCACCGAGGAGATCTTTGCCTCCCTGCCCACCCTGGCAGGCGACGCCGAGAGCATCATGATCTCGAAGTATCCCACCTACGACGAGTCCCTGGCTTACCCCGCCGAGGCCGCCGAGATGGAGCGCATCATCGAGCTCATCCGCGCCATCCGCAACCGTCGCTCCGAGATGAACATCGCCCCCTCCCGCAAGGCCGCCCTGTTCATCGAGACCAAGCACGTGGATACCTTCCACGCCGGCACCGCCCCCTTCTTTGCCCGTCTGGCCTCTGCGGCTGACATGATGGTAGCCGAGAAGTTCGACGAGACCGTGGTCTCCGCCGACACCGCCGTGCAGGTCATCACTCCCTCCGCCACCGCCTACCTACCTCTGGCCGACCTCATCGACTTCGAGAAGGAGAAGGCACGCCTCTCCGCCGAGCTTTCCAAGATGGAGGGCGAGGTCAAGCGCCTGGAGGGCAAGCTGAACAACGCAGGCTTCGTGGCCAAGGCTCCCGCCGCTGTGGTGGAGGCCGAGAGAGCGAAGCTGGCTGCCGCCAAGGAAAAGCTGGCCGCCACCGAGGCTGCTCTGGCTAAGCTGGGGTAAAAAGGGCTGCTATGGGGCTCTGCCCCATGCCCCGCCAAAGGAACTTTTTGGAAACCTCCTCGCGTTGCTCGGGGCAAATTTGCCTGCGGCAAATATTGCGAAGTCCCTTTGGAATCCTCAAAAACTTGAATAAAATATCTTTGATAATTCAAAACGCGTCTCTTGCTATTGAACAAGGGGCGCGTTTTATGAATTGCAGTTTATCGGTGGAGTGGCGCCAACCTAAAGCCTCCCTCCGGGAGGGAGGTGGCACGGCGAAGCCGTGACGAAGGGAGCCCGCGTGCTTGTAACATACACTTTTTTCCTTAGAGAACAATATGTTTTCACCCGCGCATTCTCCCTCACCCGCCTTCGTCGGGGGCTCCCTCCCGGAGGGAGCCTCAGAGTGCGGCCGCGCCCCGATAAACCGTAATTTACAGAATGACACAATCATCGAAAATCCCTATAACGAAGGAGACATTCACCCATGATGATGTATATGCTTTTCCCCAACGGTAAGAAAAAAGCCCTCACCTTCTCCTACGACGACGGCGTGGAGCAGGATGCCCGCCTCATGGAGATCTTCAACAAGAACGGTCTGAAGGGCACCTTCAACCTCAACGGCGAGCCTCTGCAGACCGCCGAGTACACCTACCCCGCGGGCACCGTCCACCGCCGTATGGGGTATAAGCTGGCGCTGGAGACCTACGGCGGCGAGCTTGGCAAGAGCCACGAGGTCGCCATCCACGGCTACACCCATCCATTCCTGGATCGCATCCCCCGCCCCATCGCCTCCTACGAGGTGGCCAAGGACAGGGAAGCATTGGAGGCGCTGTTTGGCCGCATCATCCGCGGCTGTGCCTACCCCATGGGCACCTTCAGCGATATGACGGTAGATGTCCTGCGAGATAACGGCATCGCTTACGCCCGTACCACCGTCTCCACCGGCAATTTCTCCATCCCCGCCGACTGGCTCCGCATGCCTGCCACCTGTCATCACAACGACGCTCGCCTCTTTGACCTGGCCGATACCTTTGTAAACGGCAACCCCGGCGCCTGGGATACTCCCTGGCTCTTCTACGTCTGGGGGCACGCGTATGAGTTTGACGCCAACGACAACTGGGATCGCATCGAGTCCTTCTGCGAGGGTGTGGGCGGCAGAGATGACGTCTGGTACGCTACCAACATGGAAATTTACGAGTACGTGGAGGCTTACCGCAACCTGCATTTCTCGGTGGAAGGCAAGCTGGTCTATAACCCCTCGGCCATTCCCGTGTGGTTCGAATACGCGGGGGTTACCTGCAGGGTTGAGCCCGGGGAGACCAAGAAATTTCGATAAAATAAACGAAAAATAGATAAATAAACAAACTGTTGAATCAAAATCGACCGTTTGGCTCAAAAAAAGGCTGTCAACCGCAGGGGTTGGCAGCCTTTTTGGTAGGAGACGCTACATAACGAATCCATCGGGGGCTAAAAGCATGGTCAGGAAAATGAGCAGGAATATGAGCACCAGGATGGCGCAGTATACGATACCCAGGATGAATCCAATGAGACCCTTTTGCTCGAATTTGCCGTCCATCCGTCCTATGCACCCGAAGATGATGGCCAGTATGGCGGCGATGGGGGTCAGGCAGGTAAGGCAGAGCATATTGCCCGCAAAGGACGCGATGCCCAGGATCAGGGAGGCGACGTTAAACTTGTTCTTGCGGGCTCGCTCGGCGGCCTCGTCGGAGTAGTCCGAGATCTGATAGGACGCGCTGTCGGCAGTCTCGCCGTAATAAGGAGTGCCGTCGTCCGTGGGGGGGGCGGAGCCGACCTGCACCGTGCTCGGGGCGGGGGTGTTTCCGTACTGTCCGGGCTGATAGATCTCGGTGCGCTGGGCGGCGCGTTGGGCGTAGATGTTGGTGTAGGTGCGCTGCTCGGGCGGAGTCTCGGTGGCCTTACGCTCAGCGCGCCCCATGGCCTCGCGGCTGCCCGAGGGGTAGGTGACGCCGCCGTCTTTGGCATATATGTTGACGTAAGGACGCTTGTGGGGAGGCAGGCTCGCACCGTCGGGTGCCGTGCCGTAGAGAGGTGCCTCGGAGCTGGCGGGCTTTGCCCCGTCAGCGGATGCGGGCTCCTTCGTTTGGGTATCGGCGGGCTCGACCGTCCCGTCCTGCGCACCCAGGCGGTTTTTCTTTTGCAGTTCCAGATTGTCCTGTCCGTTGTGGAAGCTGTCGCCGTTGTTCATAGTGGACTCCTTTCGGACTTTTTTGCGGAGTTTTTTTATAGTATAGCATATTTCGGAGAGTTCGTCAAGAGGGGGATGAATTTCTGTTCGTGTTCCCCATGCAAATTCTTGAAAAATCGTTGACAACAGACCGAATGTATGGTACAATAATATATTACAAAACTTCCCCGAAAGGAGGCGCGCACTATGACCGAATGGGAGAAAAACCACCCCGAATCCCCCACAGGCGACATGAAGCGTACGCTGGACGATTTCTGGGACGTGGAAAGTCTGCTCCCGAGCAGACCCGCCCGTAAG
>JAZSBH010000129.1:0-5972 GCA_045602325.1 Eubacteriales bacterium
GGCAATTTTGATGGCCGCAGGCACTTTGGCCGCCTGCAAGGGCAACGACTCCCCCGCCGGCACCACGGCAGGCTCCGAAACGACGGCAACTGTGACCGATCCCGCGGCCGGTCTGCCCGAAACAGATCCGTCCGAAACCCAGCCCGTCGAAAACCCCGACGAGCCCAAGACGGGGAACTACACCACCACAACCAACCTCTCTCTGCCCGCTTACACCTTTGATAAAAAGCAGGTAGAACAGGTCTTCCCCATTAACGACGAGACCTTGAAGAGCACCTACGGCATTGTCAACGATCCCATCATCGAAGGGGACACCATCACCTTCCGCCAGGGGGGCGTCAACGGTATTTTCTCCCGTATCGCATCATCGGGTGAGGTGCCTACGGTCTACTCCTTCCATTTGACCCACGGCGTCGGGCACACCGACGGCGGTTGGAACACCGTCTTTCTGGGTATGCGCCTGACCTCCAACAACGATAACGCCACCGCCCGCAGCGGTGTTTGGATGGCGATGCGGAACAACACCATCGGTATCCGCACCGGCAACTGGCCCGAGACCACCTACGCCGAGATCCCCGTGGACTTCGGCAACGGCGTCCAGCTGACTGTAGTGGACGATCCTGTCACCAACGTCATTACGGTGTATGCAGGAGAGGGCGAGGAGCCTACCGAGATCGCCCATATCGCCATCACCCGAAGCCACATTGAGCTCTACGTCGGTGACGCCGCCCAGCCCGCCGTTACCGACAAGATCGTTACGGGTATTCCCAAGGGCGGCTACACCCATCTGTGGTCTCACAGTCCCGGAACCAATCCACAGATCAGAAATTTCGAGATGAAGATCACCAGCACCGTGGGGGAGCAGGATAACAACGGCATCATTCCCGCCAACCGCGACGTGCTTGCTGACACCTGGGTGGGCATCGACGGTGCCGACCGTCAGATCACCACGGTGGAGATGAGCACCCCCAATGAGAAAAAAGTAGGCATCTTCTACTTCCTCTGGCATGAGGCACACAAGAACGGCATGCCCCTGTACGACCATACCGACGCCTATCTGAACGGTGGCTTGGACGGTCTGTGGGCCGAGATGGTAGACGGTCCCGAGGGATTCGCCCACTACTGGGCAGAGCCTTACTTCGGTTACTACGCCAACGACGACGAGTGGGTACTCCGCAAGCACGCAGAGCAGCTCACCGCCGCCGGCGTGGACTTTGTTTTCTTTGACGCCACCAACGGCTTCCTCTACGAGCAGAACTACATGGCACTTCTTCGCGTCTGGTCGAAAATGCGTCAAGAGGGACAGGACACCCCACAGGTCGCCTTCCTCTGCGGCTCCAGTCACGAAGAGTTCAACAGCCTGTGGAACCAGCTCTACAAGCCCGGTCTGTACGAAGACCTGTGGTTCCGCTGGCAGGGCAAGCCTCTGATCCTGTTCACCTTTGGACTGGATCTCCCCGAGGAGGCCAAGGACTTCTTTACCCAAAAGGTCTCCTGGGCCAACACCTCCGATACCTGGTACTCCGCCCGCCGCGGCATTGATTGCTGGGCTTGGGCAGACATGTACAAGCAACGTCCCGGCTACCGCCTGGAGAACGGCGAGAAGGTCGTGGAACAGATGGTGGTCATGTGCGGCTTCTGGGCCAACGGCAGTAACGGCACCAACGGCGGACGCAGCTTCTCCCGCAAGGGCGGCGGCATTCCCGCCTATACCGGTGACTGGGATCTGGGCTTTGCCCTCATGAACACCACCTCCGGCCTTGGCCTGGCCTTCCAGGAGGGCTTTGACTACGCCATCGAAAAGGATCCCGAGCTCATCATGCTCACGGGCTGGAACGAATGGTGGGCAGGCCGCTGGGACGGCGAGCCCGCCATCAATCAGACCATTGCCAACGGCTACGTGGTCTCGGGCGATCCCACTAAGAAGGAATACCACTACTTCGTAGACTGCTTCAACCCCGAATACTCCCGCGATCTGGAGCCCATGAAGGGGGGCTTTGGCGACAACTACTACTATCAGATGGCACAGAACGTCCGTGCCTACAAGGGCGCCCGCAACGTAGAGACCGCCTTCGGTCAATGGGCCATTGACCTGAACGGCTCGGTGGGTCAGTGGTATGCCGTAGGCCCCGAGTACCGCGACAACATCAGCGACACCGCTCACCGCAACCATCCCTCCCACGTGGGCGGACTGACCTATACCAACGATACCGGTCGCAACGACATCATCACCGCTAAGGTGTCGAATGACAGCAAGTATCTCTACTTCTACGTGGAGTGCGCCGCCGCTATCACCGCCGCCGAAGGGGAGAACTGGATGAATCTGTTCCTCAAGACCGATGGCGATGACGCCACCGGCTGGGAAGGCTTCGACTTTGTCCTCAACCGTTCCCGCGACGGAAAGACCGTCAGCGTGGAGAAGTTCACAAACAACGGCTGGAGCTTTGAGACCGTAGGCACCGCCGAATACGTACTGAACGGAGCCGTGCTTCAGATCAAGGTAGAAAAGTCCCTGGTGGGCGTGTCCTCCACCTTTGACTTCAAGTGGGTGGACAACTCGGTTACCGACGGAGAAGTTATGGGCTTTACCGATCTGGGTGACGCCGCTCCCGACGGCCGCTTCTGCTACCGCTTCACCACCGAGGAGTCCGTACAGAAGACCCCCGAAGGGCTGACCGACGATATGGTCGTCCTCAAGGCCAACGGCTATAACGCCTATGTGAACGGCGCGCAGGTTCGTCTGGTGGATGACAACACCAAGGCCACCGCCATGGCGTCGGGTTATGACGTATGGCTTCCCGCAGAATTCCTCAAGTCCGCCCTGAACATTGATGTCGGGTCTGCCGAGACGGCGGATCACTACGGTGTGGCGTACGTCCGCGCCAATACACTTATTGAGGGCGCAGGCAAGGTCATCACCATCACCTCCGATGGTCTGATCGTCATCGCCTCCGCCGCCATTGAGGACACCGATCTCTTGACTACCCTTTATCGTGCACTGTCATAACTGTTATTCATAGAAAAGGATCTTTACATGGAACATACCCTGCTTGACCCCACCCTCTCCCCCGTGCGGGAACTATACGCGGACCTCGTCCTGGACGAGGAGCGTGCCCTCTACGGCATCCATCACGCTAATGTGACGAGCTGCACCTTTGACGGCCCTGCCGACGGCGAATCCGCCTTGAAGGAGGCCGCCGACGTCACCGTCACAGACTGTGATTTCCGTCTCCGTTACCCGCTGTGGCATATCCACGGCGGGCGAATGGCGGGGTGTACCCTCACCGACACCTGCCGCGCCGCCCTCTGGTATGCCGAGGATATGGCCATTGAAAGCTCCACCCTCGGCGGTATCAAAGCCCTCCGGGAGTGCGACCGCATGACCCTCACGGGCTGTACCGTGCGCTCCGCCGAATTCGGCTGGCTCTGCCGCGGAGTGGAGCTGACCGACTGCGACCTGACAGGGGAATATCCCTTTTTCATGACCCGGGGACTGCACCTCAGGAGGGTGAAGCTGACGGGCAAATACTCCTTCCAGTACGTGGAGGATTGCACCATTGCCGACTCCTATCTGGACACCAAGGACGCCTTCTGGCACGCCAGAAACATCACGGTCACTGACAGCACCGTGAAGGGAGAGTATCTGGGCTGGTACTCCGAAAATCTCACCCTGGTCCGCTGTCACATCGTCGGCACCCAGCCCCTGTGCTACTGCAAAAACCTCACCCTCATCGACTGCACCATGGAGGGCTGTGACCTATCCTTTGAGAACAGCACCGTCACCGCCACGATCAATGGGCATGTGGACAGCATCAAGAGCCCTGCCTCGGGACGTATCGAGGCGGACAGCGTAGGCGAGATCGTCTACGAGCGGGCACCTGTGGACGGCCAAGGGTGTGAAATCGTGATCCGGAATCCATAATACAGAAGGGACTTAACTGCTTGGTTAAGTCCCTTTCGTCAGCGCATTTCGCACCCACGCCCGCCACACCTCGGGATACAGAGGGTCATAGACCATCAAAAGGTCGGCGGGCGTGACTTCCCCATCGCCGTCCATATCTCCGGCTTCCCCAAAAACCATGCCGTCTTCCCGAAAGTACACGGGCACGGGCACGCCATCCCCGTCTTCCCCTACCCAGATCTCCCCAAAGGGCACCAAAGCGTCATGGAACTCGGCCAATGCCGCCTGTCCATCGGGCTCAAAGCGGGTATCGGTACAGGCATGCCCCGCCGCGCAGGTATACCCGTGGTAGCCGAGGATTTTCATGCCTTCGTCCGAACGAAGGAGGCGGGTATGGTTGACCTCGTCCTCCCCCCCGGCGGCGGGGATAGGATCATCTCTCGTCACGTCCACATGGTACCATACGCCGTCCACCCGCACGTGATTCCAGGCGTGATCCATGGCGTCCGAGGAGACGAAATCCGCCTCCAGCCCCGCCCCACGGGCAAGGGCAACAAAGGCCAGAGCGTAGGCCTGACAGATACCCACGCCGTCGCGAAAAAAGGTGTACGCGTCGGCATTTGCCGCTCGTGGGAGGGCCGTATTTGTTCCCGTCTCGCGGGTGTCGTAGGCGTAACGGTCGGCCAGGACGTCGTGGAGGTAGAGGACGGTCTCTGCCTCGGTGCGGGGGCGGTTGCCAAAAGCGGCCTCCATTTCAGCTAAGATAACCGCGATGGAATCACGGTAGAGGTCGCGGGCGGCGACCAGCGCCTGCCCCGTCATAGTGTAGGAGGGGTATACCTCGGCCACGAGGCGGACAGTCTCGCCGTCGGCCGTAACCTCCCGGAACGTATAGGACAGCCGCAGAGCCACGTGGAACAGCTCGGGGTGGCTTTGGATCAGGTAGGCATACAGTCTTCCCAGCTCGGTCACGGGCAAGGTACAGGCGGACAGGTCAATGACCTCGTCACAGGCGAGCAGTCCCGTCAGCAGGACTTCCGCGGGGTCTGACGTTTCGGTAGTTACGGCACCGACAGACAAACCACCGCCCCACCAAGAAAACAAAAGCGCAACCGTGAGGAGTATCCCGGTTGCGCTTTTCATCATTCCTTTTCCATCAACGTGTTCGAGCCATTTCACGGTCAGACACGCCCGATATGGGCGGCCATATCCCGAGCTCGGTTCAGGGCTTCAGGCAAAAACTCGTTTAGGGCGCAGACGGTGACCGCCTCGTATCCGTTGAAGCCCGTGACGGTATCGGCGGCGATCATGGAATTGTAGATGGCCTCCTCCACGCACTCGGCCACAGCGGTAAAGGCGTTCTCCAGCTTGCCGTCGTTTAGGATCTCCACGGTGCGGATGATGTCATCCTCGCCGCGGCGGTTGGCGGTGGTAAATCCGATGACCACGTCACCGCTCCCGTGCCCGATATAGGAGCCCACACGGGCCAGTCCCACGGTGGCGCGGCGGAGGATGCGCCCCAGCTGAAGCTCGGAGACGGGGAGATCGGTGCCCACTACGATCATAATAGAGCCGATGTCATCCTGTCCCGTCACGGCTTGGGCTTCCTTTTCTTCCTGCAGGAGCTCCACCACGGCGCACCCCACGGGCAGACCGTCCATGCGGAGATTCTCCACGCACCCGAAATTGGTCTGCACCAGAACCCCCAGCGTGAAGGTGCGGTCGGCGATCGCCATGACGCGGGAGGCCGAGCCGATGCCCCCCTTGAGCCCCATGCAGACGGTTCCCTTCCCTGCGCCCACATCGCCCTCGGCAAAATCAGCCGCGGCGGATGTAATGGCGGCATCAAGATGGGACGTATCGGCGGGGCGGTCGTTGTTGGCAGACAGAGTGCCGTCGTTGGTCTCTCCCACCACGGGGTTGACCGAGCGGCAAGCCTTGCCCTCCGACTCGCATTGTTCAATGGTATAACTCACCAGAGCGTCGTGAATTTTTCCCACGTTCAGAGTACCCGTCAGGGCAATGGGGGTCTCCAGGGTGCCCAGCTCCTGCACCTGCATGAGCCCCGCGG
>JAZSBH010000130.1:0-26589 GCA_045602325.1 Eubacteriales bacterium
TATGCTTCTACTGCTTGCTTTCTGAGTTCTACACTATATTTCTTGTTCTTCGGTGATTTTCTTTGCATAAAATAACCCCCTTAAAGTAGTCTTGAAAACTTTTTGTTTTTTCAAGTGTCTACTCTAAGGGGATTATATCAGGATGAGCAGGAGGGGAAGTTTCTATTTAGTTTTTTAAATTTGAGGGTAATGATTCAGCCACATTTCAAATTTGGTTCGTTGAAATGTCCGGACATGCACCAACACCGAGGCTTCCCTTTGAGGGGAAGCTCCCGCGAAGCGGGTGATGAGGCGGCACGTTAAGATTGAATTTTTGCTATCGGGTATAGGATAACGCCGTCCGCGAGCGTTAAAAAACCACTTGCAAGGGGATTTGTATGAGAGAATCGTATGAATCATCGTGCAGAACAGCCTGCTCTCCTTGATGGAAAGCAGGCTTTTGCTATGGAAAGGGAATTATGCGCCAACGGTTCCTAAAACCTGACCGTCGACACGACCGTTGATCTTCCCCGATACGCATCCGTTAACGTTGCCACGGATATGGCCGTTGATATCTCCGTCTACGTTGCCATTGACGTCGCCGCCGACCTCGGCGTCGGGGCCGATATCGCCCAGCACGTCGCCGTTTACGTCACCGTCCACCCGTCCGAGCAGGTGGCCGTCTACCGTTCCGTTCACGTCTCCCTTGACGTGGCCGCAGAGGTCTCCCAACATGGTGGCGTTGAAGTCGCCATCCAGCGAGCCGTAGAGATGGCCGTCCAGCATACCGGCGAAATTCCCGCTGACGTGGCCGCTGAGATTACCACCTACGAAGCCGTTGTAGTCTCCCGCCACGTGCCCCGCCAGGTCGCCGTCGATGTTTCCGTTCATGTCCCCCAGGATCTCTCCGTAGAGGTCACCCATGATCTCACCGCGCAGGTCTCCGCCGATCTGACCCCGCATATCGCAGTCCAGATTGCCGTTCCAATCGCCCCGCACGAGGCCGTCCATGTCACCGAACAGGGTGGCGGATACGTCGCCCTCCACCAGACCGCGGAGACTGCCTTGCCAGTGGTTGTAGCCAAAGCGGTTGTGGGCGCGGGAGCCGATGATGATATCGCCCTTGACGGTACCCTCCAGATCACCGATGAAGGTGGGGACTACAATATCCCCATCCACGGTGGCTACCACGGTTCCGCGGATATCCCGCAGGATCCCACCGCCAACAGCGCGGATGGTCTGGGTGAAGCTTTTATCGGCGCGCCGATCCTCCTCGCGGCGGATGCGGTCGCCGTCACGGCGGGTACGATCCTGCTCGCGACGCTTGCGGTCACTTTCACGGCGCTTTCTGTCAGAAGCGCGGCGGTCGTACCAGCCTTCGCGCTTTTCGGGAGGCATTTCAAAGCCGTGAGGTGTTGGGTCGCCACGGCGGGTGTGGCTGTTTGGGGGAGCGGTGGGACGGGTGGGCGGATTCTGGCTTTGCCACTTGTCTTGCCACTCGCGGGTAGCTTGCTCCGCTGCTGAGCGGGCGTTCTGGCGGACATGCTCGAAATCCACGCATTGAATGCCCAGGCTTTCCAGCACCGTCTGCACCTTTTGCAGCTCATCGTCCAAGGCGTCGAGATCCAAGCCCGTGTGCCCGCCGTTTCCAAGGCCGGAGGAACAGGCGTCGGCGTACTCCTCTGCGTCAGAAGCATAGCACTCGGCGTCGGAGGCGTAGCCCTCGGCTTCGGACATGAAATTCTCGCACTCCCCCCGCAGGCTTTCACATTCGGATCGGATGGTCTCGCAGCGGGCCCGTACATCCTCACAGGCAGTCAACACGGCCTTACAGGCATCCAGCAGGGTATCGGAGGATGCATCTTGCTCGGGCTCCAACGCCTCCAGCAAAGCCTCGGCCTCGGCGGCGGTGATCTCCCCCGCTTCCAGCATTTTCAGTATGTTGAGTTTATTTTCCATGTGTTGCTCCTTTCATCCGTCCGGGGTTACCGACGGTTTTTCACGGTTCCGTAGATGGTACCGCAGATCATACCGTGAACCCTGCCGGCGATATCGCCGTTGAGATCCCCCATAAGCTTGCCGTTGAGATCTCCGCCCACAGAGCCGTTGAGATCCCCGCCGATCACGCCGTTTACGTTGCGGGCGATATCGCCGTTGACGTCTCCCGAGACCATGCCGTCCAGACTGCCGCCGAGGCTTCCGTTGAGGTCGCCTCCGATCTTACCGGGGAGGGAACCGCCTACGTCACCGTTCACGTCCCCACCCACGGTGCCGGGGAGACTTCCGTTCACAGAACCGTTGAGATCGCCGCCGACCTGGCCGCTGAGATTGCCACCTACGTCGCCGTTCAGGTCGCCCGCCACGATGCCCGCGACGGTACCGCTCACAGAGCCGTTGAGGTCGCCTTCGATGCGGCCGCGCATATCCCCGGCCACATCGCCGTTGACATCGCCCAGGATGCGCCCCAGAATGTGACCGGTCACGGTACCGTTGAGATCCCCTTCGATCACGGCGAATCGCCCGATATTGCCCATGACATCCCCGTCCACATCGCCGTACACGTGGCCGAGAATGTCGCCGTATACAGTGTCTTCGATGTCGTCCATGTCACCCATATTGCCCATGTCACCCATGTCGCCGGGATTTTCCATATCTTCAAGGTCTTCTAAATTTTCCAAATCAGCTAAATCTTCTAATTCTTCTAAATCCTCTAAATCGTCTAAGTTCTTCAAATCTTCAAGGTCTTTCGGCTCCTCGGTGTCCTCCAGCGCCTCCAGCAGTGCCTCGGCCTCCTCGGGGGTGATCTCCCCCGCCTCCAGCATTTTCAGTATGTTCAATTTTCTTTCCATAATGGCAGTCTCCTTATTTGATCGCGATCTCCCCAAATGAGCAGGTGGCGTTGATGTACACTACAGGTGCATTCTCGTCCTTGGGCTGGCGATGGTGGTTGTCGATTTCCGAGAAGGCACCGCTTCTCGTGACGTCGGCACGGACGCCGTCGGGCAGTATGATGGACAGCTCGCCGAAGGAGCAATTCGCATCGATGACGGCACAATCCGTGATATGGGCATCCGTAAGGTCGAATTTCATCTCGCCAAAGTTTACCGATAGGGTGGCCGAGGTGAACTCATCCCCCTCCAGGCGGATGGAACGCTCCCCGAAGCGGACATTGTAGGTATTGCCGTTGCTCCCGGCTTCGGTGGCTTCGGTGAAGACGATGCCGCTATCCGACATGGCTTCCTGTACCTTGCGGCGGATGCGCTTGCGGCGGATACGCTTGAGCAGGGGAGAGAGAATGATGCGGATGCCTATGAGGATCACCAACACCGCCAGGCCAATGGGAAACAGCGTATCCGCGGGGTAGATGTCCAGGTGGGAGATCAGACCCAATACTCCAATGAGGAGGCAGATCGGCCAGAACCAGGAGAGGGGGGAACGAATGAGGGAGTAGACCGAGGGGACGATCAGGAACAAATAGCCCCAGCCCGGGAAGAACAGGGTAAAGCCTTCCCAGGGGAGGAAGTCCAGGTAATTGCCCAGATAACCCACTCCCACGGCGATGACGCAGAGGCCGAGGAACAGGTTGGCGAGATTCTTGCGGACGGATGAGCCGCGGGAGGAATAGAACTTCATGATGATTCTCCTTTAACTTTTCAATCATATAGTGTGGAAAATGAGAGGATGGTTGCAGATTTTACGACAATTCCTTTAGTTTCTTCGCCGCCTCGTCTGCAGTGATGCGATGTTCGGAGAGCATTTTCAGGATGTCCTTGCGGGCGCGGGCGGTGTCGGGATTGGACTTGCGACGGGATCTGTCCGTATCCTCCTTGGGGGCTTCCTCGGCGGGGGATTCGGCTCCTGTCAGTCCCAAAGACGCAATCAGATTATCCAGAGCGGCACGAACGGTGGGGTAGGAAATCCCCAGCTCCCGCTCTACGTCCTTGATACTGCCCCGATTCTTGATAAAGGTGAGCAGAAACAGCTCTTCCTCGGGAGACAGGGAGCAGAAGCGGCAGCCGGTGAAGCGCCCCTCCATAGTCGTTCCGCAACACTCGCAGGACAGCCGGGTAACCGTCAGCCGCTCGCCGCATACGGCGCATTTGTGTGGTGCTCGGTACATGAGAATACCTCCTCTTGGGAATTTGTGGTTTCACGTTGGTTGCATTATAACACGGAAAATTGATTTTGTCAATAGGATTGATTAAAAAAATTAATTGTAAAATTAAAAAAATTAATTTTAGCCTTTCCAAGGAGGTGTGAGTTGCAGCCAAGAGTCTTGGGGCATCAACCTCCGGGGTGTTTGGGAAAGGGGGTGAGAACCATCTCAAACGCCGAAGTTTCTCACCCCCTTTCCCCGGGGAAGTTGACGTATTTTTTCGGTTTCTGTTGCCCTATCCCCCGCACTCCTTGGCTACTTCTTGACTGTCCCTTGATTCGACCTTGCGGTTTTACTGACGGGAAAGTGCTGACCGTCTCCGTTTCGTCATTTCCCTCAAAATAATCCATCAATTTCCGTATAATTTTCCTAAAAAACTTTGCGAAACCCCTTGACAAATACCTTGCGGTATGGTATAATCTGTAGGTCGTGTGTAAAGCAAAACACTTTACACCAATGTTTCGGGCAGGAGTATGTGCCATGTTTGAAAAGAATCTGGAGATCGGCTACCTGCTGGATTTCTACGGCGATGTTCTCCCCGAAAGACGGCGGGACATCATGGACCTATATTATAATGATGATCTTTCCCTCGCCGAGATTGCCGAGCAGATGGGCATCACCCGTCAGGCTGTGCGGGACAGCATCAAAAAGACCGAGACCGAGCTCTTCTTCTACGAGGAAAAGCTGGGACTTCGCCGCAGACTTACCGAAGCCGAGACCCGCGCTGAGCGTGCCCTGGCTCTCTGCCGCACTGCAGGCGACCGCATTCCCCCCGCCCTGACCGAGGAGCTGGAGGCTTTGCGCCGCGCCGTATCCATGGAATAACTATTCCCCTTATCCGTATATTCACCCCCCACTTCTCCGACGAAAGGAGGAAAACCTATGTTTCAAAGTTTGAGCGAAAAGCTCGACCAAGCCTTTAAGAAATTCCGCAATAAAGGCACCCTGACCGAGGCCGACGTCAAGGCCGGTATGCGCGAGATCAAGCTCGCCCTGCTGGAAGCCGACGTCAATTTCAAGGTCGTGAAGGATTTCATCAAGATCGTGACCGAACGCGCCGTGGGCGCCGAGGTCATGGAATCCCTGCTCCCCGGGCAGCAGATCGTCAAGATCGTGGACGAGGAGCTCACCCGCCTCATGGGCGGCTCCCAGGCTAAGCTGGAGATCGCATCCAAGCCCCCCACAGTCATCATGATGGTGGGTCTACAGGGTGCGGGTAAGACCACTCACGCAGGCAAGCTGGCGGGTATGTACAAGAAGCAGGGCACGCGCCCCCTCTTGGTGGCCTGTGACATCTACCGTCCCGCCGCCATCAAGCAGCTGGAGGTGCTAGGTGCTCAGCTGGATATTCCCGTCTTCCAGATGGGCGACAAGGAAAGCCCCGTGAAGATCGCCAAAGAAGGTATCAAGCTGGCCGAGCAAAAGGGCTACGACATGGTCTTCATCGATACCGCAGGACGTCTGCAGATCGACGAGGAGCTCATGGACGAGCTGGTCAACATCAAGGAGCAGGTACATCCCACCGAGATCCTGCTCACCGTGGACGCCATGATCGGTCAGGAATCGGTCAACGTGGCCGACACCTTCAACAAGATGCTGGATATTACCGGTGTCATACTCACTAAGCTGGACGGCGATACCCGAGGTGGTGCGGCTCTGTCCATCCGCTACGTCACCGGTAAGCCCATCAAGTTCATCGGTGTGGGCGAGAAGCTGGACGCCATCGAGCCCTTCCACCCCGACCGCATGGCCAATCGTATCCTGGGCATGGGCGATGTGCTGACCCTCATTGACAAGGCACAGCAGCAGTTCGACGAGAAGAAGGCTGCCGAGCTGGAGCAGAAGATCCGCCAGTCCACCTTCACCCTGGATGACTATCTGGAGCAATTCGAGCAGATCAAGAATATGGGCAACCTTGACCAGCTTGCTGGTATGATCCCCGGCATGAAGCCCGGTGCCCTCAAGGACGCCCAGGTGGATGAGAAAGCCCTGGCACGCCAGCAGGCCATCATCCTGTCCATGACCAAGGCCGAAAGAGAGCGCCCCGAGCAGCTCCTCAACGCATCCCGCAAGAAGCGTATTGCGGCGGGAAGCGGCACTACGGTTGAGGAGGTCAACCGTCTGCTCAAGCAGTTCGAGCAGATCAAGAAACTTATGAAGCAGTTCTCCGATATGGGTCGCTCGGGCGGCAAGCGAGGACGCGGCTTCGGAAAAATGAAGCTTCCGTTCTGATGAACGAAGTCATATAAGAAGAAAACAAAAACAAAACATTTATTTTGGAGGAAACAAACCATGGTTAAGATCAGACTCACCAGAACCGGTGCCAAGAAGGCTCCCACCTACCGTATCGTTGTTGCCGACAGCCGCTACCCCCGCGACGGTCGCTTCATCGACCAGATCGGCTACTACAACCCCATGACCAACCCCGCCGAGGTTAAGATCGACGCTGACAAGGCTAAGGATTGGATGTTCAAGGGTGCTCAGCCCACCGAGACCGTTAAGTCTCTGTTCAAGAAGAACGGCATCATTGACTGATCCGCTCCCGGAGTTGAACAATGGCAGAGCTTCAGACGACCTTACACGACATCGCTGCCGCCATCGTGGATAGCCCCGACGAGGTCAAGGTCACGCGCGAGGATGATGATGACACCATCACCCTGACCCTCAGCGTTGCTCCCGACGACATGGGCATGGTGATCGGCCGTCACGGTCGCATCGCCAAGGCCATCCGCACGGTCATCAAGGCAGCCGCCGCCGACTGCGGCAAGCGGGTAAACGTGGAGATCCGTGATTGATTCCACCCCCGCAAAAGAACAGACCCACAGAGCCGAAATGGCAAGTGGGTCTGTTTTTTGTTGTTTTTTCAGTCTTCTTTTAGGGAATGAGCGGCCGATACTCATCGGGCCGCGGCGACCAAACCGCATTGGGCCACAGATCCGTTTCATGGTACCAATGCTCCTTGCCGACAACGGAGGACGCGTCTTCTCCCTCCCGCAGATAGAAAAAGCATTTGCCCTCATGCTCATAGCTCATGAAAAAGCAGGTTCCGTCAGATCGGTAAAAATGCTTAAAGGCCGGCTGCTCGTAATCCCATCCGTCCCATACATCGTGTGTGTTCTCGATCAGGATCTGATATAGCTCCGGGCAGGTGCGGTAGAAATGCAGATCCATTGCAATACCGCCTACGCACAACCGCCCAAGGCGGCGCGGCGGTGCGTACTCAAAACAGGACGGGTCAACCGTGGTCTCATAGGGCTTGAGCTTTTCCGTCCATTGTACGTGAGGCGAAAACCATATGCTGAAATAATCCGAATATTCAAAACAGACTCGGAGTAGTTCTTGATAGTCTTCTCCTTCGATCGTATAATCTTCGTTTTCGGTCAATATGTCCGTATCAAAGAAAACGTAATTCATGATTGACTCCTCTGCAAATATGATCGGTTATAGTCGCCGTCGCCTGTGATGTGTGTTCTTGTCTCCGAAAACCCCTTACACACCAAGGGAATTCTCTCGATCAGATCACTCGGCAGCATCCCGTACTCCCCCAGCGCCTCCGCCGCCAGATCCCCCGCCCGCGCGTGGAGATACACCCCCGCGGCGGCGATCTCGGTCACGGTGAGTTCCACCCCGATGCGGTGCCTGTTCTGGGCCAAAAGGGAACCGATGACCCCCGCCAGTGCGTCCCCGCTTCCGCCCTTGGCCATGCCCGCGTTGCCCGCCGCGCAGATGAACACCTCGCCCTCGGGGGAGGCGATGACGGTGTGGGCGTCCTTGAGCACCACAGTCACGCCGTGCTTGCGGGCGAAGGCCAGGGCCGTGCCCGCCGGATCGGCCAGAATGGCGGGAACAGATTTCCCGCACAGACGGGACATCTCGGCGGGATGGGGGGTGATGACCACCTGCCTGTCGGGGGCGGACAGTAGGGCGGTGTCCCACAGCGTCGCATCCTTCGCCGCGTGATTCAAACCATCGGCATCCAGAACCACGGGGATGGAGCTCTCCCGGGGGCGGGTATTCAGAACGGCGCGCAGAGCCTCCCAGGTGGCGTCGGACGTGCCCAGACCGCACCCCAGCACCAGACCATCGGCATCCGCAAATCCGGCGGCTTGCTCGGGAGTACTGTATACCGTCACGATGGCCTCGGGGATGGAGATTTGGAGCACCACTCGATTGCGGTCGGGGGTCAGCACGCGGGCGAGCCCCACGCCGCTCCGCAGAGCCGCCTTGGTGGCCAGCATCGCTGCCCCGCTCATGCCCTCGGAGCCGCAGAGCAGAGTGAGCCAACCGTAGGTTCCCTTGTGGGAGCGTCTGGCTCGGGGGGACAGGACACGGCGCAAAAGGGCTTCATCTGCCAACTGTGCAAAGGGCTTTTTCACGGGGGACAGGTCAATGCCCAGATCGGCCACCGCGATCTCGCCGCAGAAATCCGCACCGGGGTAGAGGAGAAGTCCCGCCTTAAGGGACTGCATGGTGACGGTGGCGCGGGCGGGGAGCGCGCTACCCATGACCGCTCCCGTATCGGCGTGAATACCCGAAGGGATATCCAGCGCCAGCACGGGCAAGCCGGTTTCAGCCACTTCCGAAAGCAGGGAAGTAAGCTCCCCCGTGATCGGGCGATCCAGTCCAATGCCGAACAAGGCATCCACCACCGTGGTTACCTTCACCAAAGCGTCCGCAAGCGAGGTCGGGGGGAGGATGGTAACCCCTGCCTGCACCGCCAATGCGTACTGCCGCCCACACTCGGTGCTCATGCGGGATGCGTCGGGGACGCCGTCTTCCGTGAGCCGTCCCGTATAGATCACGGTCGCCTGTCGCGTCCCGCAGAGGGATCCGTCGATGAGAAACCGCGCCATGGCCAAGCCATCTCCGCCGTTGTTGCCGCTCCCGCAAAGGAGCAGGACTTTCCCCTTGGGGAACAGATCGGTGCGGGTCAAGAGGTATGTGGCGGTCTTGCGGGCGGCGTGCTCCATGAGGGCTTGGGAGGGGACGCCCAGGGTCTCAATGGTGTAGCTGTCGCAGGTCTTCATCTGCGCGGCGGTCAGAACGGGAGTGATCATGGCAGGGATCCTTTCGGTTTGGTTGTTATCAGTATAGCATATTCATTCGGAAAATGCAAGAAAAACTTCACGAATATCTTGACAGAATCGCTGTCATTCGATATAATGGAAGCAGAAAGTCCTGTAGAAAGGAAGGTAGCGATTATGGTATATGTGCTGTTTTTTCTGAAAGCCCTGTGGTATACCCTCGGTGCCGTGGTGATCTGCGGTCTTTGCGTGTCGGCGTTCCGTACCCTGTTCATGCGTATGATGGGAAACGGTGTCGGCCGCGGTGTCGTGATGGCTACCTCCATTCTGGGCACGCCCGTACACGAGCTGGGGCACGCCGTCGTGTGCCTGCTCTTCGGCCACAGAATCACGGCCATGTCCCTGTGGCAGCCCACTTCCACCGACGGGCGCCTGGGTTACGTGACCCATGCCTACCGCCCCCGTAATCTCTACCATATTCTCGGTAACCTCTTCATTGGCATTGGCCCCATTTTCAGTGGCTTGGGTGTGCTGACCCTTGCTCTTTGGTTGGGTTTCCCCGCTACCTTTGCCGATTATACCCAAGTGGCATCCTCCATGGCGGCGGACGGTGAGGGTGGTATCCTGCTGTTCTTTGAGGGGATCAAAATGCTCCCCCGTATGCTGGAGGAGCTCATCCGCGGAACCGAATCCCCCCTCTGGGGACGGATTATTGCGTTGGTGGTCATTTTGGCGGTGGCACAACACATCAGCCTTTCTCCGGAGGATATCAAGGGGGCGCTGACCGCCATTCCCCTGTATGTGGGAATGATCTTCATTCTGACCGTGATCTGCGGAGTGATCGGAGAGGGGGCGATGACCACCGTCACGGGAGCGCTATCCCTGTTCTCGGCGTATCTGACCGCCCTGTTCGTCATCGTGCTGGTGTCGGCGCTGTTGCAGCTGCTGGTCGCTCTGCCCGTGTGGGGATGGCGAATGCT
Source organism: Eubacteriales bacterium (assembly GCA_045602325.1). Taxonomy (GTDB): domain Bacteria; phylum Bacillota; class Clostridia; order Oscillospirales; family CAG-272; genus CAMEON01. The sequence goes on from JAZSBH010000130.1 coordinate 10,140, forward strand.
GTGTGGACGACGGTGAGTCGTTGGTTCGCTTTTGAAAGAGTCATTCGAATAGAGACGTACTCTTAAGGACAATTTTTAGAATTCAATAAAATACGTTACCTACTGACAGGAAAAAGACGAAGAATTGTTAAAATTCCTCGTCTTTTTTCTTGGTCAGCACTACATTGGTGAATACAAAGTATAAATCAGTTTTTTTATAACAAAAAACATGTATAGTTGTAGGTGAATTCTTATTTTTTAAAAAGTTGGTCAAGAGTTTGGTCTAACACATCGCACAAATAAAGTATTTCAATATCGGTAATAAATCTTTGTCCGGATTCCATTCTTTGAACAGCGTTTTTATCCACATCCAACCCTGCTATCTGCAGACGGTCAGCAAGTTCTCTTTGAGATATTTTCATTTCCTTACGACGCTTTGCTATATTTGCTCCGCATACGTTGTTTTTTCCATCATGAGTTTTATTTATAAACATATCTACCTCTTTTTGACATTCAGTGCTTGACATTTCCTTAATTATATGTTATAATTAAAAAAATATGACATTCAGTGAATGTCAAAAAGAAAGGAAGAATAAAAATGAAAAACTTTATTATTTGTATCAAACTAATCAGCCTTGTTTTGTCACTTTGTGTGTTTATGAGTGCTGTGGTATCATGCGCACATGAATCCGATGTCCTTGACTCGGGTGTAAACGGAGAATGGTACAACGAAGACGAATATCCTAAGATAGACACTTCAAAGACTGATACCTCCAATGAAAGCGATGCCACTGAAGGTTCAAATGTTATATCATTGGATCCATTTAAGGGGGTAGAAATACTGGTAAGCGGTATTTCACCATATTGTACCGTCACTATCAACAATCAGAATTGCAATTCTGATGTACAGAACAACGTTAAATATAACTTAGATAAAACTAAGTATGCTAACGGAGATACAGTCACAATAACGGCACAACTTAGCACACTATCATATAATTCGCAGAATTATATATTGAGTTCTACAACTTATACATATTCTATAAAGGGACAACCAGAATATTTAACGTCACTTAAAGATGTGGATTTGACAAAGTTAAAATCTGAACTTGCAGATTATATTTCCGCTGAAAAAGCAAAGGTGGTAGCAACCTCAAATGAAAATAATTATTTATTTTCTTTATCCAATTTTGACGCAAGCGAATCTTTTACTACTTTTACTTCTTGTGATTCAACAAAATTGGGAAATACATATTTTTCATCTTTAAAATCAACGAAAACCTCTAATTTTTCCTTAGGACGTTCTCCTTTTAATAAAATATCCTTTATTTATGAAATGGATTATTCTTGGATACATCACAACAAACAAGGAAAAACAGGAACAGGAACAGCCTGGTTTAATATAAGTGCATGTAATCTTGTTAGATATCCTGATGGAAGCATAAAATGGGGAAATAGTTCTATAGGAGCAGATGATTTCAATTGCGAGCATTCAACACAAGGACTTGAAGCATGCGTAACCGCTACTGTTACAGTGGATTCTGTTAATTACAATATATCAAAAATCGATTAAATTGTAAAAGTAAAATCTCCTCACCAAACAATCCATCAGCCACCTTTGGTATTGGCTCCCTTTACACAAGGGGGCCTTTTCTTAAGCCCATATTCTTTTGTCATGTTTCTTGAAAAGCACTGCATTTGTGAACACAAATGCAAAAACTGTCCTTTAGTACCGCTCTATGAGTGGCTCTTTTTTGTGTTGTTTTTGTGTCTGTAAGTATGAAACAGCGCCTTTGTCCGTAAACTGAATGTAACCTACTGTGTCCCAATCCGAAACCGTCTGTGAACGGTTTGAAAATATCAAAAAAATACGACGTTTCCCCTTGACATGGGAAAATTTATGTGTTAAAATAACGGCATAACGCAATCAAGAGAACGCAATCGGCCCACATCCGCTGATTGCAGATTGTATTTTTGAAGGAGGAACACAACGTGTCCGCACACAGTCAACCCGGAGAAGACTTAATCAGAGAACTCCATTCCGACGTCGAGTCAGGTCTGACCTCGGCCCAGGTTGCCGAGCTGCAAGCCAAGTTCGGTGAAAACCGTCTTCGCGAGAAGAAGAAAAAGACCACGCTTCAGCGTTTCATCGACCAGTTCAAGGACGTCATGATCCTGATCCTCATTGCCGCTGCCATCGTATCCTTCGTCGTGGTGGTTATGGAAAAGAACTGGGGCGAGCTGTTTGAGCCCGCGCTCATTCTGCTCATTGTCATCCTCAACGCCATCATGGGCGTCTACCAGGAGGGTAAGGCCGAGAAAGCACTGGATGCTTTGAAAAATATGTCCGCGCCTCACGCCAGAGTGATTCGGGACGGCAAGGAGTCGGTGATCGACGCCGCCGCCCTCGTCCCCGGTGATGTCATTAAGCTGGAGGCCGGTGATTTCGTCCCCGCCGACGCACGCCTGCTTCAAAGCACCAGCCTCAAGAGCGAGGAATCCGCCCTGACGGGTGAATCCGTCCCTTCCGAAAAGGACGCCGCCGTCCTGGTGGACGAGAAGGCACCCATCGGTGACCGCACCAACATGGTGTTCTCGGGCTGCAGCATTACCTACGGTACCGCCACCGCTGTGGTGACGGGCACGGGTATGAGCACCGAGATGGGCAAGATTGCGAATCTGTTGGACGGCGAGGGTGACGCCCAGACCCCCCTGCAGAAGAAGCTGGCTCAGCTGGGTAAGTATCTGGGTATCATGGCTCTGGCCGCTTGCGCCGTCATTTTTGTGGTGGGTCTACTCAATAAGATCCCTGTTCTGGAGATCTTCATGACCTCGGTTTCCTTGGCCGTATCGGCCATCCCCGAGGGTCTGCCTGCCATCGTCACCATCGTGCTCTCCATCGGCGTTCAGCGAATGGTGAAGAAGAACGCCCTCATCCGCCGCCTCCCTGCCGTGGAGACTTTGGGCTCTGCCTCCATTATTTGCTCGGATAAGACGGGTACTCTGACCCAGAATCGTATGACTCTGGTCAAGGCCTACGTGGACGGACAGGGATCCACTGAGGAGATCTCTGCCGAGAATTCCGAATCTATCCGCAACCTTCTGCGCCACGGCGCACTCTGCTGTGACGGCTCTGTTGTTTTCAATGACGATGGCTCCGAACAGCACATCGGTGATCCCACCGAGACCTCCATCGTCCTGGCCGCCCACAAGAACGGGATGCCCAAGGATGAGCTCAACAAGCAATATCCCCGCGTGGCGGGTATTCCCTTCGACTCCGACCGTAAGCTCATGACCACCGTCAATGTTATGGACGGAAAGAACGTGGTCATCGTCAAGGGTGCCTTCGATATGCTGGCCACCCGATGTGTGGAAGGGGATCTTGAAACCGCCAAGCGCATCACCGAGGAAATGAGTGAGAACGCTCTTCGCGTGCTGGCCGTGGCCTACAAGATCGTGGACACCGTCCCCGAGAAACCCACCTCCGAGGAGCTGGAAAACGGCCTCATCTTCATGGGTCTTGTGGGCATGATCGACCCGCCCAGACCCGAGTGTAAGGTGGCCGTGGCTACATGCCGCTGCGCCGGCATCAAGCCCGTCATGATTACGGGTGACCATGTGGTCACCGCTTCAGCCATTGCCCGCGAGCTGGGCATTCTGGAGGAGGGCGACCGCGCCATCACGGGTGCCGAGCTGGATGCCATGACCGAGGAAGAGCTGGATGCCAACGTGGAAAAGATCTCGGTCTACGCAAGAGTTTCCCCCGAGAACAAGATCCGCATTGTCAAGGCCTGGCAGCGCAAGGGTCAGGTGGTCTCCATGACGGGTGACGGCGTCAACGATGCCCCCGCCCTCAAGGCCGCCGACATTGGCTGTGCCATGGGTATCACGGGTACCGACGTGGCCAAGGGGGCCGCTGACATGACCCTGACCGATGATAACTTCGCCACCATTGTGGACGCCGTCCGCGAGGGCCGCGGCATCTACGCCAACATCAAGAAGGTCGTTGGCTTCCTGCTGGGTACCAACATCGGTGAGGTCATCACCGTCTTCGTGGCCATGCTTTTGTGGCACGAGACTCCTCTGCTCTCTATGCAGCTTCTCTGGATCAACCTGGTCACCGACTCCCTACCCGCCATTGCCCTGGGCATGGAGCCTGTGGAGTCCGATGTCATGGATCGCAAGCCTAAGCCCAAGAATGAGGGCTTGTTTGCGGGCGGTTTGGGTGTCCGCGTGGTGCTTATGGGTGCCATGTTCGCGGTTTTGTCCCTGGTTGCCTTCTTCTTGGGTAGCCGCGTGCTGACTCCCGAGGGGATGGATCCCCTGAAGGCCGGTCAGACCATGGCCTTCATGACCCTGGCCATCTCCCAGGTGCTCCACTCCTTCAATATGCGCTCGGATAAGTCCATCTTTAAGATCGGTCCCTTCGGCAACGGTAAGCTCAACTGGGCGGCTCTGGCCTCTCTGGTGCTGGTGTGCATCGTGCTGTTCACTCCCGTGCGTATCGCCTTCGGTCTGGAGATCCTCACCCCCACTCTCTACCTCGTCTCCCTGGGTCTCATTCTCGTGCCCACGGTGGTGATGGAGTTCTGCAAGCTGGTGGGACTCATTAAGGAAAAGTAAAAAACAACGAACGGCTATCCCGCGATTGGGGTAGCCGTTCTGCGTGCTCATGGCTTGTGTTGTCCGAAATAATCGTGCAACTCCTTGTACCTTTCAAACATTTTATCATACGCATCCGCCGCTTCGGGTCTCGGCCGGTATACCCGCTCCACCTTCGCTGCCATCTGATCAGCGGCCTCGGTCACGGTGGGATATAGCCCCCCCGACACGGCGGCATAAATGGCAGAGCCCAGGGCTCCCGCCTGGGTGGTCTCGGAGACCTCGATGGGGCGATTCAGCACGTCGGCGTAGATCTGCATCATCATGCTGTTTTTGCGAGCGATGCCCCCTGCCGCCATGATGCGGTGGATGGGAAGCCCGCCACTCTCGAATTGCTCCACAATGATTCGGGTGCCGAAGGCGGTGGCCTCGATCAGCGCGCGGTAGATATCCTCGGGGCGGGTAGCGAGGGTCAGCCCCACGAGGGTGCCCGTGAGGGTCTGATCCATGAGAATACTGCGGTTGCCGTTCCACCAGTCCAGCGCCATGACGCCGCTCTCTCCGGGGGCTTTCTTTTCCGCCAAGGAACAGAGGTAGGCGTGGATGCTCACCCCCTGCTCGGAGGCGGCTTGGGTGTAGCTCGCCGGAACGCAGTTTCGTACAAACCAGTCAAAGCAGTCTCCCACGGCGGCCTGCCCTGCCTCGTAGGTGTAGAGAGAGGGGATGACGCCGTCCTTCACGTAGCCGCAGATTCCCGTGACCTCGCGACGCTCCTGCGCGTTGAGAATATGGCAGGTGGAGGTACCGAGAATCAAGGTCAGATCCCCCGCGTGGGTCATGCCCAGGGCAGGCAGAGAGGCATGTGCGTCGATCATGGGGAGAGCCACAGGCGTACCTAAGGGAAACCCCGTGAGGGATGCTCCGTAGGTATCCAATCGCCCGGCTATTTGCTCGACGGGATGGATCAAGGGGCTGATCCGACTTCCCACCAAGCCGTGTAGGGAAGGATCCAGGGCGGTGAAGAACTCGTCAGAGGGATAACGGCCGTCATGCCACATCCCCTTGTAGCCCGCAAAGGAGGTGGCGTGGGTCTCCTGCCCCGTGAGCATACGGGAGAGCCAATCAGCGGCCTCGGTGAAGCGTTGGGTGGCCTCAAACACCGCGGGGGCATGCCGCAGGGTTTCCAAAACCTTGGGGATCATCCACTCGCAGGAGATGGTGCCGCCGTAAGCGGACAGCCAATCCTCTCCCCGTGCGGTGGCCAGGGCAGTGAGTTCTTTGGCCTCATCGGTGGCACCGTGGTGTTTCCAGAGCTTGACGTAAGCGTGGGGTTCTCCCGAAAAGGCGGGATCAAAGCACAAGGGAACACCCGCCGCATCCACGGGGAGCATGGTACAGGCAGTGAAATCCATGCCCAGAGCAACAATGCGGTCGGGGGTGATGCCGTGGGCGGTATAGGCCCGCTTCAAAGCCTCACGGATGGCGGCAGCCATGCTGTCGAGGTAGTCCAGCGGATGCTGGAGGACGAAGCGGGGCGGGAGGGGAGTGCCGTCGGGTAGGGAAGCGTCCATAACTCCATGGGCGTAGGGTGACGTGGCCTCGGCTACGGCACGGCCGTCGGCGGCGTCCACAAGGAGAGCGCGAACCGACAGGGTGCCGAAGTCCAGACCGAGGATATAGGTATTTCTTTGCATGGCAAGGTCTCCTTTCGCGTCGGTGATCTGCCTATGATTATACCATGCCGCCGCAGGGCTGTCAAGGGTGAACAGAAAAAACGCCGCGCATAACGCACGGCGTTTGATCGGGGCTTACTTCAAAAGCTCCAGAATAGCGGCCTTGGGACGGCCGCCCACGGCGGTGTTGACCACTTCACCGTTCTTGATGACCACCAGGGTGGGGATGCTCTGGATACCGAACTGCTGTGCCAGCTCGGGCTCCTCGTCTACGTCGATCTTGCAGATCACGTACTCGGGGTGCTCGTCGGCGATCTGCTCAATGAAGGGAGCGATCATGCGGCAGGGACCGCACCAGGTAGCGAAAAAGTCCAGAAGAACGGGCTTGTCCGAGGCTTTGACCTCGGCGAAATTCTCTTTGGTTACGTGGATCAGGGACATAGTTTACTCCTTTCTGTATTGTGTTTTTAAAAGTTTTAGGAAGTCCAGAAACCCTCGCAAACTTCGCCGTAGGCGAATTCGCCCCCGAGCGAAGCGAGGATGTTTTCAAAAGGGTTTTAGTGGCGGGGGCAGGGGCGGAACCCCTGCCTGCCCAGGTTACGCTTTCTTTACAGCCAGACCACACCAATCGTTGTCGGTTAGGCACTCGACCACCTTGAAGCCGTTCTGCTCAAAGCAAGCGATCACGTCGTCACACCGCTCGGCAATGATGCCCGAGGCCAGGAGCACGGCGTCGTCCTTCATATACTTGCCCACGTCGGGGGTCATGCGGATGATGATGTCAGCCACGATATTGGCGCAGACCAGGTCGTATGGCCCGTCCTCCAAGCTGACCTGCTTGAGCAGATCCGACTGATCGCAGGTCACATTTTTAAGCCCGCTGTCCTTGATGTTCTCCCGGGCGACCCGGACGGCGGTGGGGTCGATGTCGTAGGCGCGACAGGTGTCTGCGCCCAGACGGGAAGCACAGATGGCCAGAATACCGGTGCCGGTACCCACGTCCAGCATGCGGCAACCGGGCCTACAGTACTTCTCCAGCAGACGGATCACCAGACGGGTGGTCTCGTGGGTGCCCGTACCAAAGGCCATGCCGGGATCCATGCGGATGACGATCTCTCCCTCGGCGGGGGTGTAACGCTCCCAGGCAGGGCAGATGACGATTTTCTCACCAATCTTGATGGGCTTGTAGTACTGCTTCCAGGAGTTCGCCCAGTCTTCCTCATTGACGCCTACCAATTCGATCTCCCCATGAAGCTCCAGCTCGGTCAGACGCTGACGGATATTGGCCAGGTCGTCCATGTAGGAGCGGGAGGAGGGAACGAATACCGAAACGCTGGCAATGTCTTTGCTCGCGTTCAGGATCTTCTCGTCGATGAGGTCGCCGTAGCAGGTCTTCAGGTTGGTGTCGATATCGCTATAATCCTCGATCATGAGGTTGTTGTTGATCATGCTCATGACCGCCACAAGCTCGTCCAGCTCGGAGAGGGGCACGGTCACCTTGATCTGGGTCCAGATCTTATCGTCGCCGTAGTCCTCGCAGACGTAATCCTCGTCTACGCGCTTTTCCATATCGGTCATGGCTTATTTCTCCTTTTTCTTGAAGTTCTTGCTGAATTTGCTCTTCTTGTTGTAGTTCTTGTCTCCGCAGGCCTCGGCGAACTCCCGCATGGCGTCCTTTTGCTTTTCGGACAGTCCGCGGGGAATTTCCACTACCACGGTACAAACCAGGTCACCGCGACGGTTATTCCGGTCGTTGACGTAAGGAATACCCTTGCCTCGCAGAGTAAAGACGGTGCCGGGCTGGGTGCCCTCGTCAATGGTATACTTGACCGTGCCCTCCAAGGTGGGGACGTCGATCTCGGCGCCCAAGGTAGCTTCGGCGATGGTAATGGGCACCTCGCAGTAGATATTTGCGCCGTCCCGCTCGAAGAGGCTGTGGGAACGGACGGTCACCTCAATGATAAGATCTCCTGCGGGGCCGCCGTTCTTACCTTCACAGCCCTGACCCCGCAGGGCGATGCGCTCGCCGTTGTCGATGCCTGCGGGCACGTTGACGGTCAGTTTGCGGGTCTCACGCTCCAGTCCCGCCCCGCGGCATTTCTGGCAGGGAGATTTGATGAACTTACCCGTGCCGCGGCACTTTTCGCAGGTAGTCTTGGACTGGAAGGACATACCGCCCATCCGCTGAACCACTACCCGCTGACCCGAGCCCCGACAGTCGGGGCAGGTTTCGGCAGATGTACCCGCCTCGGCACCCGAGCCGTTGCAGGAGGGGCACTTGTGGAGACGGTTGTAGCTGACGTCCTTCTTGCATCCGAAGGCGGCCTCCTCAAAGGTCAGGGTGACCCGTGCCAGGACGTCGTCCCCCCGCTGGGGGCCGTTTCGACGCTGGGTGCCGCCGCCGAAAGCACCGCCGAAGATACTGCCGAAAATATCGCCCAGATCGCCGAAGTCGCCAAAGCCGCCGCTGAAACCGCCGCCGCCGTAACCGCCACCTGCGGTGGGATCAAAGGCCGCGTGGCCGAACTGGTCGTATTTGGCCTTCTTGTCGGCATCTGACAGGATGGAGTATGCCTCGTTGACCTCCTTGAAGTTCTTTTCCGCTTCAGCGTCCCCGGGGTTGAGGTCGGGGTGGTATTTCTTGGCCAGCTGACGGTACGCCCGTTTGATGGCGTCGGCGTCGGCGTTCTTGTCGAGGCCCAGTACCTCGTAGTAGTCTCTTTGTGCCATTTTATGTTCCTTTCAGTAAATGCGAATTGTGAAATTCAAAATGCGAAGTGTAAAATTGGTATTCAAATTTGGGTTTATCGGTGGGTTTTATTTATGTACTTTTCTGTCCATGTCGACAGAAAAGTACCAAAAGAACGCCCCTTAAGGAAAGTACCCACGGTACTTTCCTTAAGGATCCTATCCCCTGATCTGCGCGCCATTTCGCTTATAGCGAAATGGCTTTACGCGCTGTCAGGTCGCAGTTTGCCATATAGCCGCAATGTTGACGGAGCGCCAACATCGCGGTTGGTTGCCTGTTTGGCAGAAGTCCAAAGTTTTTCTTTATCCGACAAGGAAAAACAGCAGCTTTGGACAGAAGCAAAGGGGCGAGTTCCGCGCGGACGGCGCTCCACCGTTCGTGCGGGCACGCGGGTCTTGGCGACCATCTGCGCGATGAACACATTTTGCAGGAGCAAAATGTGTGCGCTGTTTAGGTGGTGGGTTTCTTAAGGGAGGCACCGTGGGTGACTCCCTTAAGGGGCGCTCTTTTGGTACTTTTCTCTCGACAGGGAGAGAAAAGTACATAGGATCTATCGCACCGATAAACGGCAATTTTGCATTTTGCATTTTGAATTTTGCATGCAAAATAACGCCTTTGCGGGAAAGAGCCAAAAACGGCCCTTTCCCGCCATATTCGGTTGGTGTATGCCCGTTAGGGCAGGGAATTACTTGTTGGTGTTATCCTCGTAGGAGGCATCGTAGTAGGTGCCGTCACTGCCACCGTTACCGCCCATATTGGGATCGTAACCGCCGCCCATATTGGGATCTCCCTGGGGGTTAGCCTGGGCGTAGAGCTTCTCGGAGAGCTTGTAGAACGCCTTCTCCAGAGCCTCAGTATCGGCCTTAATGTCCTCGGTGTTGCCGCCGGCAACGGTGGACTTCAGCTTCTCAATGGCGGCCTTTACGTCAGCCTTCTCGTCATCGGATACCTTGTCGCCCAACTCCTCCAGGGTCTTTTCGGACTGGAAGATCATGGAGTCGGCACGGTTTTTGGTCTCGACGGCCTCCTTGGCCTTCTTGTCTTCCTCAGCGAAGCGCTCCGCGTCCTTGATAGCCTTGTCGATGTCGGCCTGGCTCATGTTGGAGGAGGAGGTGATGGTGATGTGCTGCTCCTTGCCGGTGCCCTTGTCGCAGGCGGTGACGTTGACGATGCCGTTGGCGTCGATGTCGAAGGTCACCTCAATCTGGGGAATGCCACGGGGAGCAGGAACAATGCCGTCCAGAGAGAAGCGGCCCAGGGTGGTGTTGTAAGCGGCCATCTCGCGCTCGCCCTGCAGGACGTGGATCTCAACCGAGGTCTGACCGTCAGCGGCGGTGGAGAACACCTGGCTCTTCTTGACGGGGATGGTGGTGTTGCGGTCGATGATGCGGGTGAAGACGCCGCCCATGGTCTCAATACCCAGGGACAGGGGAGTGACGTCCAGCAGGAGCAGATCCTTAACGTCGCCGCCCAGGACGCCGCCCTGAATAGCGGCACCGATGGCTACGCACTCGTCGGGGTTGATGCCCTTGAAGGGCTCCTTGCCCAGGTACTTCTTGACTGCCTCCTGCACGGCAGGGATACGGGAGGAACCGCCCACCATGAGGATCTTGTCGATCTTGTCCACACTCACACCTGCGTCACGGATGACCTGCTTGGTGGGGCCCATGGTGGCTTCCACCAGATCGGCGGTGATGCGGTCGAACTCGGCGCGGGTCAGGGTCGCCTCAAAGTGGAGAGGACCTGCGGCGGTGGCGGTGATGAAGGGCAGGTTGATGTCGGACTGGGACATACCGGACAGCTCGATCTTGGCCTTCTCGGCGGCATCCTTCAGTCTCTGCATGACCATCTTATCGGTGCGCAGATCTACGCCGTTCTCTCTCTGGAACTTGTCGGCCATCCAGTTGATGACACGCTGGTCGAAGTCGTCACCGCCCAGGCGGTTGTTACCCGCGGTGGCCAGCACCTCGAACACGCCGTCGGAGATCTCCAGCAGGGAGACATCGAATGTGCCGCCGCCCAGGTCGAAGACCAGAATGCGCTGGTTGTTCTCCTTGTCCATGCCGTAGGCCAGAGCGGCGGCAGTGGGTTCATTGATGATACGCTGGACGTTCAGACCGGCAATTTTACCCGCGTCCTTGGTGGCCTGACGCTGAGCGTCGGTGAAGTAAGCGGGAACCGTGATGACCGCGTCGGTGACGGTGGTGCCCAGATAAGCCTCGGCGTCAGCCTTCATCTTCTGCAGGATCATAGCCGAAATTTCCTGGGGGGTGTAGTTCTTGCCATCGATGGTGGTCTTAAAGTTGGTGCCCATGTGGCGCTTGATGGAGCTGATGGTGCGGTCGGGGTTGGTGATGGCCTGGCGCTTGGCGACCTGACCTACCATACGCTCGCCGGTCTTGGAGAAGGCCACCACCGAGGGGGTGGTTCTTGCACCTTCGGGATTGGGGATAACGATGGGCTCAGAGCCCTCGAATACTGCTACACAAGAGTTGGTCGTACCAAGGTCGATACCGATGATCTTTGCCATAATAATGTTCTCCTTTATTTACAGATATTTTTCACAGGGATTTATATAGGAATTGCCTATTCAAAAGTTTTTTGGAAGTCACGAAACCTTTTTTCAAAAAGGTTTCGTGTGGGGTCAAGGGGTGAAACCCCTTGTTAATTCGCCACCTGCACCATGGCGTAGCGGATGATGTGGTCGCCCTTGCGGTAGCCCTTTTGGAAGACGGCAACGATGGCGCCTTCGGGGAGAGTTTCATCCTCGATGTGCATGACGGCGTTGTGGAAGTCGGGGTTAAAGACGTCGGCGGGGACTTCCTCCACGCCCAGCTTGGCCAGCGCGTCGGTGGCGGATTTTAGGGTCATGGTGATGCCCTTACCCAGCGGGGACTCGGCATCCTCGGGGGTCAGACCCGTAGCGGCGCGCTCCAGGGTGTCAATGACGGGGAGCAGCCCCTTGATGGTGTCGGCGGTGGCGTCACCGTAAATGGTTTCTTTCTCTTTGGCGGTGCGGCGGCGGAAGTTGTCATACTCAGCCAGCATCCGCAGGTACTTGTCTTTTTCCTCGGCCAAAGCAGCTTCGGTTGCTTCCAGCTTCTTCTTGACCTCGGCCAGCTCTGCCTCGGCCTTTTTCAGACGCTTTTTATCTCCACCCTTGAGCTTACCCTCGTCAGAGGCTTCTTCGACGGGAGTCTCCGCCGTTTCGGTCACCTCGGAGGGAATCTCCTCAACGGTCTCGGTGTCAAGATTCTTCTCGTTCTCGCTCATCTTGAATCTTCCTTTCTATGATTCCTCATGGGAAGGCGGTGAATTCTTGCCGCCCTTCTCGATATGTTTCTTTTCGGGAGAAAGCAGGGATTCCACATTGCCCGAAATGCCCTCCAGGGTGGCCAACACCTTGGCGTAGTCCATTCTGGCGGGACCCAGCACTCCGATGGCACCCACGGTCTTGCCGTTCTGTACGATGGGCTTGTAGACCAGCGCGGATTTATCCATGACCTTGACGGCACTCTCGGAGCCGATCACCACGTTCACGCCGTCCCCGTCGGGATCGGATACCATGCGCAGAATGTCATCCTTCTGCTCGATGGCACCCAAAACCTCCTTCATGCGGTCGGGATCGTTGAACTCGGGGTATTCCAGCAGGCGATCCATGCCGCTGACCTTCAGCTCACCCTGATCCAATTCGCTCATGGCCTCGTAGATGACCTTCACCGCCACCGATACAAGCTCTGCGCGGCTGCCCATGGCTTTCTCCATTTCCATCATGATGGGGAGGGTGATCTCGTTAGCAGACAGATCGTGCAAGTGCTCGTTGCACACCGCCGCCAGAAGATCGGTCACCGCCGTGGAGAGGGGAGGCATATCCGAGAGCCGTACCGTCTTGGTCTTGACCTGCCCATTGGACGCCACCAGCACCAAAATAAAGGTGTTGTCGTCCAGGTATACCGCGTCGAACCGACGGACAGTGATGCTGGATGCGCGGGGCTTGATGGCGAAGGCGGTATAGTTGGTCAGACTCGAGGCTACCTTGGAGGCGGTGAGCAGGATGTGATCCAGCTCGGCCATCTTTTCCTTCAATAGTTCATTGATCTGAAAGATCTCCCGCGCCGTCATGGCGTAATGCTCCACGAGAGTGTCCACGTAGAAGCGGTAGCCACGCTCGCTGGGGACGCGGCCCGCCGAGGTGTGAGGCTGCTCCAGGTAACCCAGAGCCTCCAGCTCGGCCATTTCGTTGCGGATGGTAGCAGAGGAGCAGGGGATCTGCTTATTTTCCATCAGATACTTGGAGCCGACGGGCTCGCCGTCCGCGATATGGGCATCCACGATTGCTTTTAGTATGAGCTTTTTTCGTTCACTTAATGCCTCATGGCGTTCTTCCATGTCTCTACCTCTGCCTTTCTGCGGGATTTCTGTCGTTTTTAGCACTCGAAGTAGTCAAGTGCTAACCGACGCTAATAATGTACCACTTTTCGGCGGATTTGTCAAGCCCTTTTTTGAATTTTCCCCTGCTTTTTTTGTTAATATTCAGTGAACGGTTTGTGAATCACAGGATTTTTCGCAGAGGGTGGGTGGGGATTGCTAATTTTTTGTGAATTTGTTTTTGGCTATTGACATGAAGAAAATGGGGGTGTATAATTTATAATTGGAATGGAATAAATAACGGAGGACTATGATGAAACGGTATTTAGGTATAATTGGACTATGTTTGACGATGTTTGTTTTAGGATTCATCTTTGCGGATGTGATTTCACCCCATACGAAAGACGGCCAAACGGGTGAAGCCTCTACGGATTCCACCGATGGACTCTATACAACGAATGATACGCTTTATACAACGGAGGATACGATTGAAATTACGGAACAGGAGACAGTCTATATTGAAAAGGAAAAGCCTGACCTTCTCCGTGATAGTAAAGGCTTGGATAACAGAATGTTTTACATATACATAACCTCGGGATATGCCAGAGATTCAGAGGTTAGTGGTATAATTAAATGGGACATGGTATATGCTGAGAGCGAGGCGCATAACGAGTGGATCGAAGAACAAACCTTCAACAGTGTATTTCGCTACGATGATTGGTGTATTCGAACGGGTTACTATAAGGAATCCGGGCAATGGACGGTAACGTTTTTTGAGTATAATGGATTCAAACAGGAAATGATCAGTATTTTCCAAACCTCTGGCGAGAATTTGTCCTACTATGAGGACATGGAAAAAGCTTTCATACCACAGTATTTCGGTGTCCCCAACGACTATTCCGTGGAGATCACCTCCTTCGACGAGACCAAGAAGACTGTCACCCTGACCTTTACCTCCCCCGAGGGAGAAACCATCGAGGTTTACTTCGACTACGAATCTCAGATCCGCTGCGACGAGAATGGTACGGCTCTGTTGGACAAGAACGGCAACAACTTCCTGTGTCAATATGAATGATTCTATACATGAGCACACGGCCTCGGCCGTGTGCTTCCTTAATAAAAAAGAAGGAAAAATATTTCGAATTCTGTCATATCCCACCCCTCCGCCGTGTTTATATAAGTAGAGAACACTTCTCAAAAACAAGAAAGGATTTTCAATATGAAACGCATCCTTGCACTTTTGCTCAGCGCACTTCTGTTCCTTCCCATCTGCGCCTGTAAGACTCCTACCGATACGACCTCTACGGATACGCCTCCTGCCGATACGACTCCCGCCAATCCGCCGGAAAAGCAGAAGGAATACTACGAGCCCATGATCGCCGAATACAAAGCCCTCCTCACCGCCAAGCAGAACGGGGAAGAACTCACAGTTCCCGATACGGCTCAAATGGACGAGGGGGAAGCCGCCATCGCCTCAGCGGTCTTCGAGGTCGCGAATACCTGCGAGACCCCCGAGAAAATGGCTTACGCCTACAAGGATATGGACGGCAACGGCACCCTGGAGCTCTTGTTCCTGACCTCCCCCATGGATCTGCAAGCCATCTTTGCTTTGGACGGAAAAACTCCCGTGCTTCTGGCCTGCGTCGACGGTGATAAGGACGAGAACTGGTATTTCGATGCAGAGGGACGGGTGTATTCTTCCGTCCATACCGTTCTCGATATGGAGAAGAAGCAGGTCGAGGCTATCGGGACCCACTTCCACGTGGAAGGTGCCAAGTTGGTGCAGGACGTGCAGTACGTGGTGGGTTGGTTCGTCGTCAACAACAGACCCACGTCCACCGAATATTTCGAGGTGGCGGACGGTCAGCGGCAGTCCATTGACGAGGCGCGGTACAACGAGCTTTCCGCGGATTACAACCGCGTACACGATTACTCCAACTTCCAAACCATCGAGCGGAAGCTGAACGCCCCCCGCATGATCTTCCCTTTAGCCGAGCAGACCGAGACCCCTCCCGCCGTGGATTTTTCCACCTACGAGGCTATTCGCGAGACCTACAAGGCCATCTCCACCTGTCTGGAGGACTATGACACCACCGACTGGCTCGCGGGGAAATATGACAACCTCTTTACCTATCCTGACGATCTTGCCTTTGGCTACTATCAACGCCTCCTGTACGCCGCATACAAGGGCGGTGCCTGTGAGGGCTACGACGAGATCGACTTGAGCGGAGATGGGCAGGACGAGCTGGTGATTTTGAACGAGGATTTCCACATCAAGGCCATCTTTACGCAGAAGAACGGCACTCCCGTCCTGCTGGGTGCCTTTGGCCGCGAGACCTGCTGGCTGGACGGCGAGGGTCTCGTTCATATCGACCGCACCGACGACTACGAGCTGGAATACAGCGTGTACGAGCTGACGAAGGAGGGGGACTTCACCCCTGTCTATTCCATCCTCATGACCGAGGACGGCAACCGCTACCTCGTAAAGTATGGTAAAAAAGAGCAGATCACCTTCGAGGAATCCCTGGATCTTCTCTACAACGAGTACTACCCCTACACCGAGCCCTTTGGGGCGCATGAGCATACCCGCGTCGCCTCCGACCTCACCTATACACCCCTGACTCCCCCCACGGAGGATCTGACTCTGGCGGGTACGGGCAAGACCTGGCAAAAAAACGCGAGCCTGGACAAGACCTCGGGCAAGGAGTTCGGCGCCTGGAGCAACACCTACCTGACCTTCGATACCGTCACCGATACGCAGATGAATCTGCATATTCGGTATGAATTTTCCTTCCACTACCCCGATCCCGACAGGGAAAACTATCTGCTGGTGGATACCACCGAATCTCAGCTCGATATCACCGCAACCATCCAAGACGGCGTACTCGTCTTTGACGGAGGCGGCATCAAAGGGCACATTGAATTTGGTCAAAAGTATCTCTGGCTGGTCATCGAGGAGGGCAACGACGAGCGCTTCCCCGTGGGGTACCATTGCTACGGGGAATACACGCCCGAGGAGTGAGACACCGGAAATTGGGGTTTATCCGGGGGTTTGGGCCCCCCCGCCCCCCCCAAAAAA
>JAZSBH010000131.1:0-10680 GCA_045602325.1 Eubacteriales bacterium
GTTGGCGCTCCACCAACATTGCGGTTATATGGCAAACTGCGACTTGACTGCGGGTAAAGCCATTTCGCAAAAGCGAAATGGAGCGCTG
Organism: Eubacteriales bacterium; assembly: GCA_045602325.1. Classification (GTDB taxonomy): domain Bacteria; phylum Bacillota; class Clostridia; order Oscillospirales; family CAG-272; genus CAMEON01. The sequence goes on from JAZSBH010000131.1 coordinate 89, forward strand.
ATCAGGCGAAAGGATCCTTAAGGAAAGTACCGTGGGTACTTTCCTTAAGGGGCGTTCTTTTGGTACTTTTCTGTCGACATGGACAGAAAAGTACATAGAATCTATCGCACTGATAAACTGTAATTTCCAAAATTGTCAGTCATCTTCCAAAAACCTCTTGACAAAACTCCTTGAAAAGAGTACAATATTAATGAAAGGATGGCGTTTGGGCCATCATGGAGAATTTCCAAAGAAATACACAAAGGAGAAAAATTATGAAGAGATTTTTGTGCCTCTTACTGGCGGCTCTCATGCTCCTCAGCTTGGTCGCTTGCGGTGAGACCACCGACGACCCCGGCGCAGACGCGACCATGGGCGAGGATATCACCGAAGTCGAGACCTCCGATCCCAATTATACCTGCGACCTTCCTTCCAATCTGGACTACGGTAACGACACCGTCGGTATTCTGTACGTGAACGCCAACAACAAGGCCGACGAGCTGATCAGCGAAGAGCTGGGTCTCGGTGTGGTGTCGGATGCCGTATATGAGCGTAATCTGGCGGTTTCGGAGTGGCTCAAGGTGGCTTTTGAATTCTATCCCGAAGACGACGCGACCAAGGTGGTCAATTCCCAGACCCTGGATATTCAGGGTGGTCAGGGTGACTACGATCTCGTGGTCAACGGAACCTACATGTCGGTGCAGCCTGCCATGGAAGGTAAGTATATCAACCTGAGCGTACTGGAGAATATCAACACCGATAAGCATTACTGGACCCAGGGTTACAACGACATGGTGACCTTTACCGATGCCAACATGCAGTTCTTGGCCTCCGGCCCCATCGCCATCTCCATGTTCCGCTTCATGTACCTGACTCTGTACAACAAGACCCTGCTCAACGATAACAAGATCCCCGATCTTTACGAGACCGTTAAGGCCGGCGAATGGACTTTGGATTACCAGTACTCCATCGTGAAGGATCACTACGTGGATAAGGACGGTAACTCCAAGGCTTCCGAGGGTGACTTCTATGGCTTTGTGACCGGTGACACCATTTCGGTTGACCCCTACATGGTTGCTGCCAATATCCACATGATCACCAAGGATCCCGATACGGGAGACATGATGTACAACGCAGAGGCCCTCTCCTCCCTCACCGAGCTGTGCGACAAGGTGCAGCTTCTCTACAACGATGAGTCCACCTACGTATATAAGGGCGCAACCATGGACGACGTTCCTTATAACTACGTGATCGAGCACTTTACCGAGAACAACGCCATGATGGTCACCACCATGTTCCTGAAGATGGAGACCAACTACGAGTCTTTGGCAGCTATGTCCTACGGTATTGCGCCTATGCCTAAGTTTGACACCAACCAGCAGAACTACTACTCCTACGTCCAGGATCAGGTATCCTGCTTCGGTATCTCCGCCGTTGTCGGTGACATCAACCGCCAGGAAATGCTGGCCGCCGTGCTGGAGGCTATGGCTTACCACAGCTACAATCTGGTTCGTCCCGCTTACTATGAGACCGCTCTTTCCGAGCGCTACATGCAGGATCCCCAGTCCAAGGAAGTGCTGGATATGATCTTTGACTCCCTGTACTTCGACTTTTCCTCCTCCTGCTCCAATATCTTCACCTCCTGCGTTATCCGAGACAATCTCCGTCCTATTCTCAGCGGCAGGAAGAACACCGTTGCCTCTTCTACCCGCTCCTGGCAGAAATCCGTGGAGAGACACCTGACCAAGTATAACGAGGTTCTGGAAGGTCTGCAGCCCTGATTTAAAATCTCATAACAAATAGAATTCCGGCAAGGCTGTGCCTTGCGGGAATTTTTATCTGTGTCGGATTGTTTCCAGTGACGAGTAGGGAACCACGCGATCCCATTCATTCCGCCCTTCGTTGGCTTTGATCTTGCAGAAGTCAATGATGCCCCGGCCGTACAGATCTTCGATTTCCTCCCGGGAGATCATCAGGCGCAGGGCGCGGTTGGTGTTGCGGATGACGCGGATCCGGCCGTTCGAGCCCAGATGGGTGGGGGAGATATAGAAGTAGTGAACGCGGTAGCCTCGTCGGCGGCCTGTGCCGTCCTCGTGGGTGATGCCGAAGTCCCGTACCTTTCCCCAGGGGATGAAGGTCTCCTTCATGAGGGTGAGGCGCAGGTGCACCCCGTCGCCATCCAGCACCAACCGCCGCCCAATATTGTCGATCAGCAGATACAGCCCTGCGCCAAGCAGGATCAGAACCATCAGACCGCATACAGCCATGCCGCACTTTTCTTTGGTGCTTTGTGCGACGGGGAGGAAGGCGAGCAGAAACAGTCCGAGAAACAGGCTTGCAGAGAGCAGGGTTATTCCGGAGATCAGGGGGAAAGGGGACTGGCGCAGAGTATAGCCGCCGTCGATCTTGTCAATTTTCATTTTGTCTCGATGCCTCCATAATATTGGATACGAACAGGGGGACGTATCGTTGGATATCCGAGTCATCCCCGCCAAGACGGTTTTGGCAGTAGTCGAGCAGACCGGAACGCCTCAAAGCAATCGCATCCGGGGGATAGACCACCAGGATGAAGCCTTGAAATTGGCGTGGGAACACCTTGGCTTTGGCATCGTTTGTGGCTTTCATCCGAGTAGGCGAGAAGTAAAACCGAAACGCCTCGCCGTGGTAGCGGACGTAGCCCCAGTAGGAAAATCCCCAATCCTTGATGTCAGCCCAGGTCATGGTGACCGGCTTCCTCCATCGGCGGAGAAGCGTGATCCCTTGATCATCGATCCGCCAGGGAACCGATGGGGGATCCTCCGAAAACAGTATGATGCCCCCAAGAACGGCACCCGCAACGGAGAATACTTCCATAAAGAGTAAAGGAGTAGCGGCGTCGTTATTTTCCCGGAACACGATCAGAAGGAAGGTAAAGAACAGCAGCCCCAAAAACAACAGACATGATAAAAAGATTCGGTTGAAGCGAGCATCTTTCGAAACAAGGGTGTAGCCTCCCTCGGGAAGGGGACGGATGGTCAGACGGGATTTTTTCATGGAAGGCTCCTTTTTATGTATGTGTTTTATTTGAATTTTCTGTCTGCGTCTGCCATCTGTGCGCGGCAGAAGGAGAGCAGGCCCGAGGAGCGGATGGCTTGCTCGTCCTCCTTGTTTTGAAGACGGATGAAAAGGCAGTTTTTCATGCTCTCGACCTCCTTTTCGGTGCTCACGTAGAAGGAGGGAGGCATGACGCGCCCCTCATTTGCCGAAGGAGGAATTTCCGCGATATCGCAGGAGCGGATGTGCCGCCAGAGAAAGCTGCGCTTGACGCGGTTGAAGGCGTAGCGGTGGACGCCTATTTCATCGATCACCAGACGAAAGCTGAAGTTCAGATAGCAAAGATAGCCCATGGTGATACACCAAAGGAGCAATCCCAAAAGCCAAGGGAACAGATTGCGCGGCACCATGGGGAACACCCCCAGCAATGCGATCCCCACATAGGGGATGAGGGGAAGGATGCCAATGAGGAGAACTTGTGTCCGAACAGACTTACTCTGGCGAATCTCATACCCCGTCGGGGTTCGTTGTATCTCGATCTGCTTCATGGCGGCTCCTTTCATTTGAAATCAAATCCATCTCATTTTCTTGGCCACAGTCTCGCCGTCAAAGGTTATGTAGCTGTGGCTGACGTCACCGAATCCCGCGCGGATATCGTGGCCGTCCACCACGGCGGTCAACTCATGAATATTTTCAATCGTAGCTGTCATCTCATCGTAGACCATGCCGTTTACCACCAGCTCATTGGTCTTTTTAACACGCCGGTAGCAGATGCGGTATGCCCCTACTGTCTTTTCCAGAAAGATCCGACACTTGACGTCCTTGGCAGCTGCTCGCAGAGGTGTGTCGGTTTGCCCGGGATCGAAGCTTTCAGCAAAACGCGCCTTGGCCTCGGCCTCGGTGGCGGCTTTTGCTTCCTTTTCCTTGTGCCACGCGCTTACGGTGTAGCAAGGAAGCCAAATCAGGAAAATGATACTGCCCACCATTAGGATCTGTGTGGAGTTTAAGGGGATCTGCAAGGACGAAAGGAATCCGTCTACCTTTTCATATCCGAAGAGCTCCAGACAAAAAGCAAAAACGCTGACAAGCAGAAAGGGAATAAACAAAATCTTACTGACAATAGGACAGTATTTCTTCAGAAAATCCTTCATGGGAAGCTCCTTTCTTGTTGATACGGTTCTGTGGCAGATGTCAGAAGAATACTCGGAGATTTTTGGCTACCGTTTTGCCGTCAAAGATCAGATAGTTGTAGCCGATCTTGTTGTAGCCTGCGCGGATTTCATGGCCGTTCACGAGGGTTTTCAACTCATGGTTTTCTTCCCATTTGGTGGATATTTCAGCATAGACTTCACCGTTCACGATCAATTCGTGGTTTTTTCCTACACGGCGATAGCATATGAGGTACGCGTCTATCGTCTTTTCCAGAAAAATACGGCTCTTGACGTTCATATCGGCGGGGCGCAGAGGAGTGTCGGTGCGGTTAGGGTCGAAATTGTTGGCAATGCGGGTTACTTCTGCCGCCTCGAATGCGGCGTTCTCTTTCTTTTGATTCAGACCAAGTATGCCGAAGAAGCACAGAATCCATAATGTGCAGATGATGAAACCGATGTAGGCAACCTGTTGGGCTGTAAGAGGAATCTGTGCGGATGTAAGCAGTTCATTGACGAAAGGATATCCTGCGAGCTCCAAAACCAAATCGTAGATGAAGAAGAGCAAGGTTGGGATGAGCAGAATGTTGTGAGCAATGCGGAGAGCTTTTTTCAGGGTTGCTTTCATGGTCTATTCTCCTTTCGGTTCTGGTTGTTCAACGAATAAACAAATATACGATCCGCCCCACCGCTACGGTAAAGTTGATGGCAGTCCATATCACGCTGACAGGGAGCATCACCGTCAGGTATTTCAGACAGCTTTCTTGGTAGTCTCGGATTCTGCCCTGCCGTTCCAAACGATCCCGACGGATGACGTGCATGCGTGGCATCGGTCCGAATTTGGCACCGCTGATATTGGAAATGGCATACAGAGAGAAGGCAAAAACGAATGCCGACGAGAAAATCAGAGGTGTCCAAAGTAAAGCCCACAGGATATTGAGACACGCGGCTGCGATCAAAATGACCAGGTCAGCGGTCAGATGCCCGCGGATCCATGTGGCAAGATGGCTTCTTTCGTTGGATGTGGTTCTCATGTTGGCTCCTTTCTGTTTATCGTTTGTGAGGTTCAAATTGGGGTTTGGCGAACAGTTATCTTCTACCGTAGGGGAGGCGTTTCGCCTCCCGTAAATCTGTAAATCCCAAAGATATCGAACAATTTTTAGGTATGGCGGGAGGGGAGACCCCTCCCCTAGGGGATGGGGGTGCGCCAAACCCCAATTTGAACCCCATAAACCATCCCCCTCCCCCAATACGGGAGAGGGGGCGTCGGCAGGGAATCACCCCGCCGTTACAGGTTTATGTAGGAATTATTTGTTTTCCTCGCCCATGGTAGCGGCCTTACCGCCCATGAAGCCCGAGATCATGCTCTTGATGTCCAGACCGGTGGCCTCGGTAAGACCCTCCATGACCTGGTTGGAGGACTGCATGACGTCACGCAGCATCTTGGTGGAGTTGCCGTCTCCGTACATAACGATCTTGTCGGTCTGTGCGAGAGGTGCGGCGGCGTTCTTGACCACCTCGGGGAGTGCGGTGAGGTACATCTCCAGCACCGAGGCTTCGCCCATCTTCTTCTGGGCTTCTGCCTTCTTCTCGATGGCCTCTGCCTCGGCAAGACCCACGGCGCGGATACCTTCTGCTTCCTTCATCTTGGCAAATGCCTCGGCCTCGGCCAGGGCGCGCTTGGCTTCAGCCTGGCGCTCCTGCTCGTACTTCTCGGCTTCTGCAGCCTTCATGCGGGCGAGAGCCTCCTGCTCCTGCTCGTAACGCTTTGCCTCGGACTCCTTCTGACGGCGGATGAGGTCGGCTTCTGCCTTCTTCTCTGCCTCGTACTTCAGAGCGTCGGCCTTCTTCTTGATCTCTGCATCCAGCTTCTTTTCCTGGAGTGCAATCTCCTTCTCGAAGAGCTCGGCTTCCTTCTCGCGGCGGGCGATGTCGGCGTTGGCGGAGGTGACCTCGATGGTCTTTCTCTGCTCCTGCTTCTGAATGTCGTAAGCGGCGTCGGCCTCTGCCTTCTTGATGTCGGCATCCTTCTTCAGCTCGGCCTCGCGGATGGCCAGAGTGGTGTTCTGCTCGGCGATGCGCTGGTTGGCCTCAACGGCGACCTTGTTGGCGTTCTCGCGGGCGTTGGCCTCGGCGATGGCGATGTCGCGGGCGGCCTCGGCCTTGGCGATCTGGGCGGCTTTGCGGATCTGCTCCACGTTGTCAATACCCATGTTCTCAATGGTACCGGCGCCGTCCTTGAAGTTCTGGATGTTGAAGTTGACGATCTCAATACCCAGCTTCTTCATGTCGGGAATGGCGTTCTCCTTGATCTTCTCGGCGACGACCTGGCGCACCTGCACCATTTCCTTCAGGCCGACCGAGCCCACGATCTCACGCATATTACCTTCCAGCACTTGGGTGACCAGGAAGATGAGTTGACGCTGATCCATGCCCAGGAGTGCCTCGGCGGCCTTCTCCAGCAGCTCGGCGTCGGAGGAGATCTTGATGTTGGCCACACCGTCCACGGTCACGTTGATGAACTCGTTGGTGGGGATGGCTTCGCTGGTCTTGATATCCACCTGCATGACGTCCAGGGATAGCTTATCCAGTCGCTCGATCAGCGGGATGCGCAGACCGGCACGACCGATGAGGATCTTCTTGCGCTTGCGGGCACCCGAGATGATGTAGGCCTTGTTGGGGGGCGCTTTCACGTAGGATGCTACAAAGAAGATCAGCAGCACGGCGGCGACAACGACACCGATGATGATAGGCGTCTGGATCGCCATGGCGAACAGAGCGGTTGCTGTGGGAATAAACATAGTTATTTCCTCCTTTTCAATATACACGGCAGGCATACGATCCTGTTTGTGTTGTGGTAACATTATATCATACAGTCACGTGATTGTCAATAGGAATTTTGCGAATTTACATATTCTTCACATTTTGAACACCTTGTGCATTTTTGTAAAGTTTTTTGTGGATATTGACGGAAATTTGGCTTGACAAACGGGACGTCATGGATTATAATAAAAAGGATAAGAACCAACAACGGAGGCTTTCCATGTCACACATGACTCGTTCCATCCTGAATTGTTCCTGCGGAAGACCCCATATCTGCCCCATCAAGGCCGTGGAGATCGGAGACGGGGGGCTGACCAAGCTCCCCTCCATCTGCGGGGGTTATACACATATTCTGCTGGTGGCCGACCGAAACACCCACAGGGTCTGCGGAGAGGAAGTATCCGCCATTTTAGGGGGAGCCGTGGAGACCTACCACGTTTTCACCGAGGAGGGCGTGGTCATTCCCGACGAAAGATCCGTTGCCGCCATGGAAGCGAAGCTGACCGCTCATACCGATCTCCTTGTAGGTGTCGGCTCGGGGGTCATCAACGATCTCTGCAAGTACGTCAGCCATAAGAATGGCTTGCCTTACGTCATCGTCGCTACGGCCCCCTCCATGGACGGGTATGCTTCGGCAGGGGCGGCCATGATCCTGAACGGTATGAAGGTCACTCCCTCCGCGCCGCCTCCCATGGCCATCGTAGCCGATACCCGTGTGTTACGGGACGCACCTATGGATATGATCCGTGCGGGGTACGGAGACATCATCGGCAAGTATTCCTGCCTGAACGACTGGAAGCTGGCGGCTTATATCCGCGGAGAGTATTTCTGCGAGACGGTTTATCATATGGTGATGAATACCGCTGACCGTATCCGCGACCTGGCCGCAGGGATCGCCAACCGCGACGGGGCAGCGATTGCCACACTGATGGAGGCGCTGGTGGAGGTAGGTATCGCTATGGCATACGTGGGCAACTCCCGCCCTGCCTCCGGAAGCGAGCATCACCTGTCCCATTTCTTTGAAATCACGGGGATCCTGAACGGCACGCCCTATCTCTCCCACGGTGTGGACGTGGCCTACTCCTCGGTGATCACTGCTCGCTTGCGGGAGGAAATTTTGCATCGTGCTCCTGTGCGCGTGCCCTACGGTCATGCTGATTACGAATCAGCCATACGGCGAGCCTATACCACCATTGCGGATTCGATCATTGCCCAGCAAGACAGGTTGGGCTGGTATCACGAATCCGAAACTGATGAATTCATTCTGACCCACATCGATGGTATACGCGCCGTTCTTGCCGAAGCACCCTCCGCAGCTGAGGCGAGGGAGATGGTGGAAGCGGTGGGATTGCGGATGGAGGAACTGTACGAAACCTACGGGCAGGCGCATATTGACGAGGCCATCCGATACGCCAAGGATCTGAAGGATCGGTATTCGGTGCTTTGGGTGCATAATTTGTTTTATATGTAAAGTGCAGTTTATTGTCCGGGGGCTCTTCTCCTGGAATCCAAAACCTTGCTTTCAAGAAAGGTTTTGGTGGGGTGCAGGGTTGAAACCCCTGCACGACAAATCCAAATTTGAAAGGATTCACGCACATGTCAAACCCAACATATACTTCCAACAGCTTCCCCCGCCGTGTGCACAGCGGCTACTGGCCCGAGGGTCACGTTCAGGGCATTGCCATCGACGAGGCGGGCGGGTATATCTACTTTTCTTTTACCACCATTCTTCTGAAAACCGACCTGGCGGGTACTCCGGTGGGGAGCGTTTGTAACATCGTGGGACACCTGGGGTGCATCACTTTTGACCCCGACCGCCGTCGGGTGTATGGCTCTCTGGAGCTGAAGCACGACGCCATTGGGCAGGGCATCGTCAACCGTACGGGGAAAGATCTGGCCGAGGAGGACGCCTTCTACTGCGTCAGCTTTGACTGCGACGCCATTGACCGCATGGACATGGACGCCGAGGTGGTGAATGCCGACGGCAAGTCGGTCATGACCGCGCTCTGGCTGCCCGACGTAGTGAGAGATTACGCCGATACCGATGAAGTCTCGGGCAAGCTCCACCGTTACGGCTGCAGCGGCATCGACGGTACAGCCCTGGGACCGATGTTCGGCGCCCCCGCAGACTCTCCAAAGAAGATCATGATCTGCTACGGCGTGTACAGCGACGTGAGCCGCACCGACAACGACCACCAGGTCATCCTGCAATACGACCCCGCCATGATCGATACCTACGGCAAGCCCCTCTCCCAGGCCGCGCCCCATCACAGCGGCTGTCCATGTGAGGCACGGTACTTCTTCTACACGGGGAACACCACCTACGGCGTCCAGAATCTGGAATACGATCCCTATACCCACACCTACCTTACGGCGGTGTATCCGGGTAAAAAGGAGAGCTTTCCCAACTATCCCCTGTTTTTCATTGACGCGGTCAAGGCTCCCGCTGAGAGCGTCCTGGCTGGGCGCGGGGGTGAGCGGGGACTGCTTTTGGAATCGGCGGCGCCTGCCCTTGGTGTGGACTGTACTGTCGGCGGCTGTTGGTTTGGCTTGGGACAGACGGGGATCTACGCCTTCGGGGACGGCACCTACGCCTACTCGGTACCCATGAACCGCATGGAGGAGAACGGCATCCGCACCCAAGCCTCCGAGGTAGTACTCTACCGTCTGGATCGGGAGGATGAGCGAGCCTTTGTCGAGGTGTGACCGCGCTCACAGAAAGGAATTTATATGGAAGAAATCATTGCGTATTTAGCCGAATTCAACCCCGTTACGGTGATCCTCCGCGTTTTCCTGGCCGCTCTGGCCGGGGCGCTGGTGGGACTGGAGCGGGAATTCCACGGCCGCGCGGCGGGGATGCGTACCCACATGATGGTGGCCTTGGGGGCGGCGCTGACCGCCATGATCGGGTTGTTTACGGTTCACGAGCTGGGGATCAGCTCCGACCCCCTGCGGGTGGGTGCCCAGGTCATCAGCGGCGTGGGCTTTCTCGGTGCGGGCACCATCCTGCTCCGCGGCGGCGGCTCCCGTATCACGGGCTTGACCACGGCGGCGGGACTCTGGACGGCGGCCTCCATCGGTTTGGCGGTGGGCATCGGCTTCTACGTGGGGGCGTTCATGACCGTCTTTGCGGTGATGTTTACCTTCACCCTTGTGACCCGTGTGGAGATGCGGCTCAACCGCAAGCGCCAGCGCATGGCCATCTACCTGGAGCTGGAGCACGTGGATGCGATCGCACCCATGCTGGATATGCTGCGGACCGAGTACGGACTCCTGGAAGCCCAGGTCACACCGCCCCGCAGCGGGACGGCGCCCCACGTGGGCATGGAGATCCTTGTCCGCGTGCCCCAAAAGCTTTCCACCGAGGAAAATCTCAAGCGCTTCTCCGACCTGCCCCGCGTGGTGTTCGCACTCCGAAATATCTGATGAAAACAGGATTCAAATTCGGGTTTATCGGGGAGATGCCTGACGGCGAATGCGGTGTAACACAGACCCTCATCCGCCGCCCGCCGCATTCGCTGGGCGGCACCTTCCCCCGCGGGGAAGGCAAGAATTTCGTGCGTTTTCGCTCTCCGTATATCCGAAAACATATTGATACTTCATGGTTTT
>JAZSBH010000132.1:0-96615 GCA_045602325.1 Eubacteriales bacterium
GTCGCAGGGTAACTGCGCCCTGTGAGCAATCATACCCCCTCTTTCGGGGGATTGACACAGGGATAAACCGTTATTTTTGCAATTTTTGGCTTTGTCCTCTATTGCCCGCTTGTTTTTTGAGTGGTTTTTAGAGGTGGCCTATATTGCAAGCAGATGTCTTGTGAACGTGCACTTTTTCTGTCCCAAATGCGGACGCACATTTCGCCCGTCACCGTGGAAAGCATTGTTTTCCGTACACATGGGCAATTACCGTGTTCTGCGGTGTCCTCATTGCGGAGAGAAGAGTATGTGTCCGCCATCACATGACCGGGATGAGCGTTAATGGTTGTGCCACGCAGTTCTGTCATCCAGCCCCATGAAAATGGGGCTTTTTTATATCGATCTCCACACAAATTCTCCCTTCAACGGTTGACTTTTCCTCCGCATTGTGCTATAATAATCTATGTATGTAAATTCCCGACTTCTCGGAATTATAGATCAAAGGACGGACAAAATCCATGAAACGTGACATCCTCCGCATCATCGAAGAGAATATGGACGGCTTCTCCAAGGGCCAGCGCCAGATCGCCCGTTACCTGCTTTCTCACTATGATAAAGCCGCCTACATGACCGCTGCAAAATTGGGTTCGGAGGTCAGTGTAACCGAGTCCACCGTGGTGCGCTTTGTCATGGAGCTGGGCTACGCGGGCTACCCCGAGTTCCAGAAAGCCCTTCAGGAGCTCATCCGCACCAAGCTCACATCCTTTCAGCGTATGGAGGTCACCAACCACCTCATCGGTGACGGCGACGTGCTGGAAAAGGTGCTCATGACCAACGTGGATAACATCCGCCATACCCTGGACAGCATCAGTCGTACCGCCTTCCACGAGGCCGTAGAGGCCATTGTTAAGGCGAAGAATATTTATATCATTGGTGTGCGTTCTTCGGCCATGCTGGCTAATTTCTTTAGCTACAGCCTGCAAATGATCTTCGACAATGTCCGTCTCATTGATACCACCGCCGGCAGTGAACTTTTCCAACAGATGATGTCCATTGGAGAAGGTGACGTCATGGTGGCCATCAGCTTCCCCCGCTATTCCAAGCGAGTCATCAAAGCAGTGGAATTTGCACGTCGTGCAGGAGCAGACGTGGTCGCCCTGACCGACAGCCCCGAATCTCCCATCGCCCCCTCCGCCCAACAGGTACTCATCGCCCAGAGCGACATGGCTTCCTACGTGGATTCTCTGGTGGCTCCCCTTTCTCTTCTGAACGCCATGGTGGTGGCGGTCTCCCGCGCCCGGGAGGAGGAGGTCAGAGAGCGGCTTCAGAAGCTGGAGCATATCTGGGATGAGTACGACGTATACGATAAGAATCAGGGTTGAGCGCTATGTCCGATAAAAGAACCATCGCCATCATAGGCGGCGGTGCCGCAGGCCTCATGGCCGCCGCTTATGCCGCTGAGATCTGCGACCCCGATACCGACGAGATCCTGCTCATCGAGCAGAACGACCGCATGGGTAAAAAGCTCCGCATCACGGGTAAGGGAAGGTGTAACCTGACCAACGACTGCGACCGCGACGAGTTTCTTGCCAACGTTCCCACCAATCCCCGCTTCCTTTACGCCGCTTTGGCCGGCTTTGACACCAAGGATACCCAGGATTATTTCGAATCCCTGGGCGTACCCCTAAAGGTCGAGCGCGGCAAGCGTGTTTTTCCTGTGTCCGACAAAGCAGGTGATGTGGTGGAGGCCCTTGTCCGCCGATGCCGCGAGTTGGGGGTGACCACTCTGCAAGGCCGCGTGACCGCCATCTATACCGAACCCGATCCCGACGGCAAGCCCCGCGTGACCTCTCTGCGGGTTGGCGGGCGTGATATTTCCGCTACCGCCGCCATTCTTTGTACCGGCGGTTGCTCCTACCCCGTCACAGGCTCCGACGGGAACGGCTACAAGCTGGCCGAGCGGCTGGGTCATACCATCGTAACACCCCGACCCTCCCTTGTCCCGTTGGTGTGTGAGGGGAACCTTTGTACCCGCATGATGGGACTGTCTCTCCGCAACGTGCGCCTGCGGGTGCTGGATACCAGCAAAAACAAGTATACCTACGAGCATTTCGGCGAAATGCTCTTTACCCACTACGGTGTGACCGGCCCGCTGATCCTCTCTGCCTCTGCCCACATTCCCGACGTGGAATCGGGCAAGTACGAGCTCCACATCAACCTCAAGCCCGCGTTGGATGAGGCAGAGCTGGACGCCCGTATCCTTGCGGATTTTAAGAAGTATTCCAATAAGGACTTCATCAACGCCCTGACGGATCTCCTTCCCGTCAAGGCCATTGAGCCCGTGGTGGAGCTTTCCGGCATCGATCCCCGCGTGAAGGTCAATGCCATCACCAAGGATCAAAGGAAAGCCCTTGCGTCGGTATTGCATTGTATCAAACTTCACCCCGTCCGCCCCCGTCCCATTGCCGAGGCCATCGTCACCAAGGGCGGTGTCAAGGTCAGCGAGGTAGACCCCAAAACCATGGAGTCCAAGTTGGTAGCCGGATTCTATTTTGCCGGTGAAGTGCTGGACGTGGATGCCTATACCGGCGGCTTTAACCTGCAAATTGCTTTCTCCACCGCACGGCTGGCTGCTCAGTCAGCGGTTTGGAACTCATAAACTGAAAAAAGGAGTCAAAGATATGTCTCATATTCAAATCGCCATCGATGGTCCCAGCGGAGCGGGAAAATCCTCCCTTTCCAAGGCTGTTGCCAAGGCTATGGGTATCATTTACGTAGATACGGGCGCTCTCTACCGCACCGTGGGGTATTTCGCACGTTCCAAGGGAATTACGCTGGATAATATTTCTGCCCTTGTTCCTCACCTTGGGGAAATCAGCATTGAAGTCCGCTATGAAAACGAAGTCCAGTGCGTTTACCTCAACGGCGAAAACCTGGGCGATCGCATTCGCGAGAACGAGATCTCCATGTATGCGTCGAAGGTTTCTGCCATTCCTGAGGTACGCGCTTTCCTGCTGGATACCCAGAAGGATATCGCCCGTAAAAACTCCGTCATCATGGACGGCCGCGACATTGGTACGGTCATCCTTCCCAATGCAGACGTGAAGATCTTTTTAACCGCTTCCAACGAGATTCGTGCCCGCCGTCGCGTCAAGGAACTGGAGGAGAAGGGAATGCCCGCCTCCTACGAGGAGGTTTTGACCGATATGATCAAGCGTGATGAACAGGATCGCAGCCGCGACATTGCTCCTGCCATTGCCGCCCCTGATGCTATTCATTTCGACAATTCCTACGAAGGTTTTGACGAAGCCCTCAGCGAGCTTCTCGCGGTCATAAACAACGCATTGCGTGCAAAGGAGTCGTTATGAGCAAGCAGAAAAAGCCCGTAAAGCCCATAAGCGGCCTCTACAAGGTGGTTAAGGTTACCTTGACCTATCCCGTCCGTTTCCTCTGCCACATGAAGGTGAGCGGCGCTGAAAACGAGCCTACCCCCGATCAGGGCACCTATTTGGTCATCGCCAACCATCGTACTTGGGCGGATCCCATCTATCTGTGCTGTGCGCTCAAGCATCAGCAGCCCCACTTCATGGCCAAAAAAGAGCTCTTCAAGATCCCGCTTCTGAATATCCTGATCCGTGCCCTCGGCGCTTATCCCGTCAATCGCGGAGGTGCCGATGTAGGTGCTATCAAGCACACCATCGAGATGCTGAAGCAGGGAGCCGCCGTGGGTATGTTTCCCCAGGGGCATCGCTACAACGGCGTTGACCCCCGCACCACTACTGTGAAGACCGGAGCGGCTATGATTTCCCAGAAGGCAAATGTGCAGGTGCTTCCGGTTTTCGTCAAGGTCAAGAACAACAAGCATTTCTTCCTTTGCAAGAAGGAGGTCATCGTCGGGAAACCCATTTCAGTTGAAGAGATGAATTATAATCCCGAGGCTCCCGGTGAATACCAGCGTATCGCAGATATGCTTTTTGAGCGGGTCTGCGAGTTGGGGGATTGATTATGTTTGAGATCCACGTCGCTAAAAATGCAGGCTTTTGCTTCGGTGTCGCCCGCGCCACCGAAGCCGTCGAGCGGGAGATGGCCGAGCATCCCGAGGGCGAGCGCATCTTTACCCTCGGCCGCCTCATTCATAACGAAACCTATAATCAGCGCCTTGCCGCAGGGGGCGTTCGTGTCATCTCCGCGGAGGACGTGGAGCGGCTGGCGGGGGAGGCAACCCCCGAGACCCCCGTCAAGGTCTTCGTCCGCGCCCACGGCATGACCCGAGAGACCGAAGCCCTCTTGGCAAAATGCGCTACGGGTAATCCCGCATTTTCCTTTGTGGATTGTACTTGTTCCTTCGTAAAAAAGATTCACCGCATCGCCGACGAGCATAGCGCGCTGAACGCGAAAGCAAGGATGGAAACAGGGAAGGATGACCGCTTTCTGGCTGTGCTCGGATCGGCAGACCACCCCGAGGTGGTGGGCTTTCTCAGCCGTTTCGATGGGCAGAAGATCGTGTTCCATAACGCTGCCGAAGCGCAGGCGCTCATTGAAGAAGGTCGAGTGCCCACAGATGGGTCTATGAGGCCGGTTCTGGTGGCGCAAACCACCCAAAATCTCATCGAATGGGAAAAGACAAAAAAAATTTACAATTTAACCTTTACGCGTCCATATATTTATGATACAATTTGCAGTATTACGGACTCTAGGCAAACCGAAGCCGCGGTACTTGCACGCAAATGCGATCGCATCATCGTGATCGGGGGCAGAGATAGTTCAAACTCTGCCAAACTCTATTCGATTTGTAAGGACATTTGTGCTGACACCGTGTGGGTCGAGCGCGCAGACGAACTGCCGAAGGAGCTTCCGTTAGCCTGCCAACGGGTAGGCATCGTGGCAGGGGCATCTACCCCCCACGACATCATTGAGGAGGTAACAAACAACATGAGCGAGATCCAGAACGAAAACTTCGCGGAACTGCTTGAGGATTCCCTCAAGACATTAAATACAGGAGATACTGTGACCGGTATTATTACCAGCATTAGTGCAGGCGAGATTCAGCTTGACCTGGGCGCCAAAGTCACCGGCGTTATCAAGCTGGAACAGATTACCGATGATCCTTCCGCAAAACTCAGCGAGATGTTCAAAATCGGAGATGAGGTGGAGGCATTCGTGATCCGTGTCAGCGACCGCGACGGCTTCGCTGAGCTCTCCAAGAAGCGTGTCGATTCCGACAAGAACTGGCTCAAGGTGGTCGCTGCTTACGAGAACGGCGAGAACATTGAGGGCAAGGTCATTTCCGTAAACAAGGGCGGCGTTGAGGCAATCTGCTTCGATAACCGCGTATTCATCCCCGCAGCCCACACCGGTATTCCCCGTGAGGGCGACCTCTCCACTCTGGTTGGCCAGACCGTGACTCTCCGCATCCTGGAGATCGGTGAGAAGAAAAGAGCTAAGGGCTCTATTCGTCTCGTTCTCCGCGACCTTAAGCGCGCTCAGGAGAAGACTTTCTGGGAAGAGATCGAGGAAGGCAAGATCTACACCGGTACCGTTAAGAGCATGACCAGCTACGGCGCATTCGTCGACCTGGGCGGCGTGGACGGCATGGTTCACTGCACCGAGCTGTCCTGGAAGCGCATCAAGTCTCCCGCAGAGGTCCTGTCCATCGGCGATGAGATCACCGTGTTCGTCAAGAGCTACGACGCAGAGAAGAAGCGCATTTCCCTGGGCTACAAGACCGAGGCAACCAACCCCTGGTTCATCTTTACTTCCCAGTACGCTGTGGGTGATACCGCATCCGTTAAGATCGTCAACCTGATGCCCTTCGGTGCATTCGCTGAGATCGTGGACGGTGTGGACGGTCTGATCCACATTTCCCAGATCGCTGACCACAAGATCGGCAAGCCCGCCGACGTGCTGGAGATCGGTCAGGTCGTGGACGCTAAGATCATCGACATTGACAACGATAACCAGAAGGTCAGCCTGTCCATCCGTGCCCTCATCGAAGAGGCAAAGGCCGCTGAGGAGGCTATTCCTGCAGAAGAGGCTGCCGTTGAGGTTGAGGCTACTGAGGAATAATAAGTACTAAATGAAAAGGCGCATTTCGTAAGGAATGCGTCTTTTCATTTTTGCGCGTATGTGGGACATCCCTTCTTGCATAAGATGAAAAAAATGCAAGGAGGCCGTATATGATCGGTTTTGTTTTTTCGCCTATTCTCAAATTGCTTCACATCATTCTGGGCGTCAGCACCGCCCAGAACTTCCCGCCGCCGCTGGATACCCACGAAGAGGAGGAAGCCTTTCGTCTCGCACGTGCCGGCTCGGAGGACGCACGCCAAAAACTGATCCTGCATAATCTGCGCCTTGTATCCCACATTGTCCGTAAATACTACGCCACCGCCAAGAACCAGGAGGATTTGGTTTCCATCGGAACCATCGGACTGGTCAAGGCAGTGGACAGCTTCAAGATCGACAACGGAACACGCTTTGCCACATACGCGGCAAAGTGTATTCAGAATGAGATCCTCATGCACTTCCGTTCCCAAAAGAAACTCAATGCCGAGGTGTCCATGAACGATACCATCGACGTGGACAGGGACGGAAATCCCTTGACATACACCGACGTGATCAGCAGTGAAGAGAATTTGGCCGAAGACGTCATGCGGCACGTGGAGGGTGAAAAAGCCATGATGCTGGTACGCACCCGTCTCGATCCGCGCGAGAGGCAAGTCATAACCCTGCGTTTCGGTCTGGACGGTGTACCGGCGCTCACCCAGCGGGAGATCGCGTTGAAATTGGGCATATCCAGATCCTACGTGAGCCGTATCGAAAAAGCGGCGCTTGAAAAATTAAGAGAAGGATTTGGCCTCAAGCATTGAGTCAGTCCTTGGGTTTTCCTTTGCAAAACAGTGCTACGATATATCCGAATACCAGAGCCGCCGCCGTGCCCCCTGCTGCGGCGGTAAGCGGGCCTGTCAGCGCACCCAGCAGACCCTTTTCTTGTATGGCTTTTTTGACTCCCTTGGCAATGAGATAGCCAAACCCGGTCAGCGGTGTAGTCGCACCTGCTCCGCCGAAATCGACAATATGCTTGTATACCCCGACAGCCCCCAAGAAAACCCCGGCAACCACGTACACCACCAGGATCCGAGCGGGGGTCAGCTTGGTCTTGTCTATGAGAACCTGGGCGATCACACAGAGGATACCGCCCACCAGAAACGCGCGGAGGTAGGGAAGCACCGCGTCCAAGATCGTATTCCAATTCATATCACTTTTCCTTTCTGTACAAGGGACTTTCCAAACAGAGAAGATGCCCGACCCCCGGGATGGACTGCCCCTGCTTGACGCTGTCGGGACTCATCATAGCCCCTGTTGCTATAAATAGAATGCGTCCCAACTCACCTTTTTGCAGCTTGGGGAGCAGGTAACTGCCCAAAACCACCGCCGCGCAGCCGCATCCCGATCCGCCACTGTGGGTATCCTGGGTATTGTGCGAAAAGATCATTTTTCCGCAGTCATTGTGGAGGGAGGATATATCCCGTCCTTCGGCCATCATGAGGTCACAGAGGATGCGGCTCCCCTCCCAGCCAAGATCTCCCGTCACGATGAGATCGTAGTCGATGGGGAACGTGCCGCTCATGTCAAAATACCGCATCAGTGTGGACGCCGCCGCAGGTGCCATGGCCGCCCCCATGTTGTTGGCGTCCGAGATTCCCATGTCCACCACGATCCCTGGCAGGGCGTCGGTCACCCTCGCCATTTCACGGCCGTTGGCTATAGAATCATCACAGAGTATGAACGCTCCCGAGCCGGTAACCGTCCACTGGCCCGTGGGGGGACGCTGACCGCCGTATTCCAAAGGGGTACGGAACTGTCGTTCTGCCGCCGCGTTATGGGAGGAGGTTACTGCCGCCGCGATTTTGGCGTGACCGCCATCAACCATAGTCGCCGCCAACATCAGCCCCTCTGCCGAAGTGGAGCAAGCTCCATACAAGCCAAAGTAGGGAATATCGTAGGATAAGAGCCCGTAAGAAGAGCCCACGCACTGATTTAAGAGATCTCCCGCAAAGAGCATATCGACCTTGTCCTGGGTGAGATCTGCTTTTTCCAGTACCGCCGACAGCGCCATCCGTTGCATTTCGGATTCTGCCTTTTCCCAGGTGTCCTGATCGAAGCGGTCGTTTTCGTTGAAATAATCGAAATGGTTTCCCAGGGGGCCTGCGTGCTCCTTGCCACCAACGACCGTGGCGGCTGCAAGAATGCAGGCGTTCGTGGAAAGAATATTTTGACTCATGATGGTATCACTCCATACTTTTGTGCATTATTTTTTTATTAGAATCCCCCGTTTCCCTTGCATTATGCGTGAAAATGTGGTATAATCAAACCAAGTATATCTGTCCGCGGGAGATGTATGGGTTTGCTCGCGGGAAATATCATGAAGGAGAATGAAAAAATGCTCAATTTGACAGTTGGTTCTCTCGTAAACGGTTTCCGCGTTATACGCGACGGAGACGTTCCGCTTTTGAATGCACACTACTGGAAGCTTCAGCATGAGGCAACCGGTGCAACTCTTTACTATACGGACCGCGACGACGGTCAGATGGTGTTCTCGGTGGGCTTCCGTACCCTGCCCGAGGATGATACCGGCGTGTTCCATATTCTGGAGCACTCCTGCCTGGACGGTTCCAGAAATTATCAGCTCAAGGAGCCCTTCGTCAACCTTCTGAAGACCTCCATGGCCGTGGATCTCAACGCCATGACCTACGAGGACAAGACCATATACTACTTCATCTCCACAAACGAGCAGGACTACGTGAACCTCATGTCGGTCTATATGGACGCCGTGTTCAACCCCCTGCTGCTGTCCGATCGCCGAATCTTTGAGAAGGAGGCCTGGCACGTAGAGCCCACGGGAGACGGCAAGGTCGCCATATCGGGTGTGGTATTCAACGAGATGCAGGGCAACGACAACCAGCCCGACTACATCATGTGGATGCAGAATGAAAAGCAGATTTTCCCCGACCTGTTCTTCCGCTTCAATTCGGGCGGTGACCCTGCCTACATTCCCAATCTGACCTATGAACAGTTTGTGGAGACCTATAACCGCTTCTACAGCACCCAGAACGCCATTTTCTACCTGTCCGGCAATATGGGGCTGGAGGCAGAACTGGCTCACATCGACGGCGTACTGACCGCCAAGGGCAAGTCTGCCTATGAAAAGCCTGCTCCCGCGCCCATTCAGGAACCCGTCGTCAGCCCCGACGGCACGGTGTACTATCAGCTGGGTGATAACGAGGAGATCGCCGGCAATACTCACCTTATGCTGACCTACGTCCTGGGTGAGGACAAGTCCGCCGAGGTACTGGCTTTTGCACTCCTGTCCCGTTATCTGGCCGAGAATACCGAGTCTCCCTTGTCCACTGCTGTTCTGAACGCAGGTGTTGGTCAGGACTTCGGTATGTCCTGCGAGGGAGATTACCGTCAGCCCATGCTCTATTTTACCTTGGGTAAGTCTGACCCGGAAAACGCCGAGGGCTTCCGCAAGGTGATCCTGGACACGCTGGCTGACCTGGCGGAGAAGGGGCTGGACGCCGACCGTATTCGCGATCTGGTAGACAGCCACGAGACCGATTGCCGCCGCGCCTCTCTCAGCGTTAAGACTGGCTTCCGTATCATGGAGTCCTTCATCCGTACCCACGTCCAGTATGACGATGCTCATCCCGTCAACGATCTGGCCGTACTCCGCGAGGCTATGGCTTCCGACGACCGCTATTTTGAGCATCTCATTGAAAAGTATATCCTGAACAGTAACCACTGGGGACTGACCAAGTGCATTCCCTCCCGTACCCTCACCGAGGAAAAACGGGAGAAAATGTCTGCTCGTTTTGCCGCTGAGGCCGAGAAGATCCATGCCACTGAGGACGGCTACACCGCTTTGGAGGCGCACATGGCCGCCTTCAACGAGTATCTCACCGCTCCCGATTCTCCCGAAGCCGAGGCATCGGTACCCCACCTCTCCCCCGCCGACATCAATACCAAGTCGGATGCCCGGGATATGGCGGAAGAAATCACAAAGGTGGGTGGTTGCGATACCAAGTCTCTCTCCTATATCACCGATACCAACGGCATGGTTATGGCGGGTCTGCTCTTTGACCTTTGTGGCTTAAACGAGGACGAGCTCTTCTACGCCCGTTGCCTCCACGATGCCCTCATGAGCCTGCCCACCTCCGAGCATACGGTTCCCGAGCTTACCCAAAAGTGGGTCAGCCTCCATACCAACGCATCGGTCGGTCTTCGCGTGGAAACCACGGGTGACGCCTATCTGGCCTTGACTCTGGATGCTCCCGCCGAGCAGCTTACCGCCGCCGTAACCCTTCTGGATGAATATTTTTCTTCTCCTGTTTTTGACCGTACCATCCTTTCCCGCCTGTTCTCCAACGCCGCGAATATTCGTAATATGATGATCCGCCGCGGCAATATGACGGCTCTCCGTTTGGCCACCCGCGCCCTGTCGTTGTCGGGCGTGTACGACGAATACCTGTCGGGTGAATCTGCTTACCGTCGTTTGACCGATCTGGCGAACCGCTTTGAGGATAATGCCGACGCTCTGATGGAGGGAATGGCCCACGTCTGGAAGAAGCTGACCGATACCGTCGCACCTCTTGCCTACTTCACGGGCTCGGAGGAAGCCTACGGAATCTGGAAAGCCGCTATCTCCAACCTGTCGGTCAGCGGTCATATTGCGCCCAAGCCCGCCTGTGCCGTTGCCCTCCTGCCCCGTAAGAACTACGCATTGACCATCCCCGGTGAGGTCAACTACTGTGCCGAGATGTTCGATCTGGCCGATGCAGGATGCGAGCACAGCCCCAAGCTGGCGGTCATCCATACCCACCTGTACAGCAAGTATTTCTGGGACGAGATCCGCGCCAAGGGCGGTGCTTACGGTGCCTCCGCCGCAGGCTTCCGTCAGGGACTGGTGGGCTTCGTCTCCTACCGTGACCCCCGTGTGGGCGATACCTATACGGTTTACGACGGTGTCCCTGCCTGGATTGAGGCCAATATGCCCTCCGAGGAGGAGATTGGCTCTATGATCGTCTCCTCCGTTGGTTCTGCCTACTTTGCTCCCCGCAGTCCCATTGACCTGGGCAACGCCGCCTTGGCTCGTTATCTGGTGGGCCAGAACGCTGAAAGCCGCCAGGCAGAGATCGAGACCATTCTTACTACCTCTCCCGCAGACTTCAAAGCGTATGCGGATACCATTCGTGAGCTGAAAGCCGCTGGCAAGGGCCTTCGTACGGCCTTGGGCGGTGCCGACGCCATCCGTACTTCCGGACTCTTTGACGAAGAGGACATCAAGGAACTGTAATGTATATCTTCCCCTTAAGGAGAAAACCATGGAACAAAACCAAAAATCGCCTGTTGTTGTTTCTATCGCAGGTATGCCCAAGCGTAAACAGAAAAAGGTGGTCAAGCGCATCACCAAGGAGGTTGTGAAGGACAAGCAGTTCAAAAAGACCGTCCGAAGGAGTGAGCAGAAGATTCCCAAGGAAGTTAAGGAAGCCGCCGTAAAGGCCGCCGTGGAGGCGACTCTGGGCACCAAGACGGGCAATCCCGCCGTCCCGCAAAAAAAGTCGGGCTTGGAGATTTACACCGATCTGGTGGAAAAATTTGCCACCGCCCGCAGAAAGCATCAAAAGAAGCAGAAGAAAGTCCTTAAAGCCGCCAAAAAAGAGGGGTATAACCCCAAGACAGGGCTCTATACCCTGAAAAAAACGGATAAGATCAAGACCGCCAAGAAGATCAAGCCCTACAAGCCTAGGAAGGCCAAAAAGTAAGGAGGGAAGTATCATGAGTGAAATCACTGTAACCGCAAGAAAGAAAATCGCCGTCATCACCGGTGCATCCTCGGGTATGGGACGGGAGTTCGTCCTGGCTCTGGACAAACAGCAGGAATTTGACGAGCTCTGGCTCATCGCCCGCCGCCGCGACCGTCTGGAAGCACTGGACGCTGAGACCCGTGCTCCCGTCCGTGCCATCGCCCTGGATCTGGGTGTCCAGACCGAGATCGATAAGTACAAGGCAATGCTGGCTGCAGAAAAGCCCGATGTCCGTGTGCTGGTCAACGCTGCAGGCTTCGGTAAGTTCAAGGCCTTCACCGACCTGACCCTGGAGGAACAGCTCGCCATGATCGACCTCAACGACAAGGCACTGGTCTCCATGACCTACCTCACCCTGCCCTACATGAAGGAGGGCTCCTGCATCTATCAGCTCGGCTCCCTGTCCTCCTTCCAGCCCGTGCCCTATATCAACGTCTATGGGGCGTCCAAGGCCTTTGTGCTGAGCTTCTCCCGCGCCCTGAATAAGGAGTTGGAGAAGAAGAAGCGAGGCATCAAGGTCATGGCCGTCTGTCCCGGCTGGGTCAGCACCGACTTTTTCGACCGTGCCGTGGTGGATAACGACACCATTGTCTACTACAACCGCTTCTATACCGCCGAGCAGGTCATCACCCGTGCTCTCCGGGATATGAAGAAAGGCAAGGATGTGTCTATCTGCGGCTTCCCCGTACGGATGCAGGTATATGCTACCAAGATGCTCCCTCATGGGATCGTTATGGAGATCTGGTGCAAGCAGCAGAAGAAATAGAATCATCCAATCTATGGAAAGGAGTGCATCATGAAAAACGAATCCACCTTCAAAAAGATACTCCGCTTACTCTCTCCTCTTCCTATATTTCCCCTGCTCTATTATCCGTATGGTATTCTGAACAGCGAGTTGATCGTGGATATTTTCGGGTGTAGCTGTCCCATTGTGGATTCCGACGGAAACTATACACAACGGTTATTCAATGCCAACGACTTTACCGCCTGCTTCTGGTTTGTTGTAGCTGTAGGTACGATTCTTTTGGCCTTTTTTCAGTCGAAAATGGTCATCACGAAACGCCCTTGGTTGCGGATTCTGTATTTTACGGGGATCGCAGCTATGTCGTTTCTGTTTATGTTTCGATTCAATCGCCTCATGCTGTGGGATTGAATCATGCCCTTTAAAAGCCTTTAAAAAGGAGAGGAACCGTTTCGGTTCCTCTCCAATTTTTTGATTGATATCAATACAGAGGGTACTTCTCGCAAAGCCCCTTCACAATGGCTCTGCACTCGTCAGCCGTACCTTCAAAGTCGGTAGCCGCCATCTTGAACAGGCGGGCGATAACCTTCATGTCCTCCTCAACCAGGCCGCGGGTGGTCACAGCAGGAGTACCCACGCGGACGCCCGAGGTCACGAAAGGCTTCTCCGGGTCGTTGGGGATGGCGTTTTTGTTGACGGTGATGTGTACCTCGTCCAGACGGCGCTCCATTTCCTTGCCGGTAATGTGCATAGGACGGAGATCCACCAGCATGAGGTGGTTGTCAGTACCGCCCGAGACCAGCTCAAAGCCCTCGGAAAGCAGAGCCTCGGCCAGAGCCTTGGCGATGAGCACGACCTGATGCTGGTATGCCTTGAAGGAATCCTCCAGAGCTTCACCGAAACAGACTGCCTTACCCGCGATGACGTGCTCCAGAGGGCCGCCCTGGATACCGGGGAAAATGGCCTTGTTGATCTTCTTGGCGATCTCCTCGTCGTTGCAAAGGACCAGACCGCCGCGGGGACCGCGGAGGGTCTTGTGGGTGGTGGTGGTCACCACGTCGGCGTAGGGAACGGGGGAGGGATGCTCACCGGCGGCGACAAGACCTGCGATGTGCGCCATATCCACCATGAGGTATGCGCCGATGCTATGGGCAATGTCAGCCAGACGCTTGAAATCGATCACACGGGGGTAAGCAGACGCGCCTGCTACGATCATCTTGGGCTTGACCTCGCGTGCCTGTGCCTCCAGCTTATCGTAGTCAATGGTATGGGTGTCGTCCTCGACGCCGTAGGAAATGAAGTTGTAGTACAGACCCGAAAGATTGACGGGAGAGCCGTGGGTCAGATGTCCGCCGTGAGCCAGACTCATGCCCATGACGGTGTCGCCGGCCTGAAGCAGGGCGATGTAAACGGCGGTGTTTGCCTGGGAGCCCGAGTGGGGCTGAACGTTGGCGTACTTGGCGCCGAACAGCTTGCAGGCACGCTCAATAGCGATATTCTCCACCACGTCCACGCAGTGGCAACCGCCGTAGTAACGTTTTGCGGGATAACCTTCGGCATATTTATTGGTCAAAACGCTGCCGACTGCCATCATAACGGCCTCGGAGACGACGTTCTCGGAAGCAATGAGCTCCAAGCCGTCCCGCTCGCGGGCAAGCTCGGCGTCAATGGCGGCGGCAACGACGGGGTCGTGCTTGGCCAGATATTGGTTCATTTCCTGAATCATGGAGTTTTGTACCGTCCTTCGTAAAAAATAAATATCTACATTATATCATTATACTGATTTTTTTGCGAAAAACAAGCCATGAAATAAACAAAATTAAAAACTTTTCTAAAAATATTTTAATATATCATTGACAAAAGGGCGTGAAATGTGGTATAATACTGTAGGTTCATTAAAAGGGGAACGTTTTTTGGCGCCCGAAAACAGAATACAGAATAAAGAGAGGTTTGCGAATGGAAATTGCGATTATTGCACATGACTTGAAAAAAGAATTGATGACCCAATTCTGTATCGCCTATTGCGGCATTCTGAGCAAGCATAATCTGTGTGCCACCAGTATTACGGCTAAATATATTTCCGAAGCAACCGGACTCAATATCGAGCGTCTGCTTACGGGTGAGCAGGGCGGTGAGCAGCAGATCGCTTCTCGTATCGCCTACAACGAGATCGACGTGCTCCTGTACTTCCGTGATACCCGTCCCACCGCCGGCTACGATGAGACCGAGCATGAGCTGCTTCGTATGTGCGACCTGTACAACATCCCTGTGGCCACCAATATCGCCACCGCCGAGGTGCTTGTCATGGCGCTGGATCGCGGTGATCTGGATTGGCGCGAGGTCATGAACCCCCGTTCGGACTACAACCGCAGCAAGAAGTAAGATATGAGCGGACACCCGCTCCCCGAAAGGAATACGTCCGCCGAGAGATAGCGGCAGAGAAGGGAACCTTCCCGTTTGGGTTGGCTGAAAGTTCCCGCGCGACGGCTCGGATGGATACCGCCCTTTCGTTTGCAAGTGAATAGGGGCATTATGCGCCGATCCCGGCGCGCCCATGAGTAAAATATTCGGGTGGAACCGTGTGTTTGAAGAAATGCACCCCGGAGGTCTTTTGTGGCCTTCGGGGTTTTGTTTTGGATGTGGAGGAAGTGTGTATTCGTATAACAAAAAGCTGGTCTCCAATGCGCAGGAGCTTCGGTGCAATATGACGGCTGAGGAACGACACCTTTGGTATGATTTTCTAAAAAGATTGCCGATTCCCGTTAAGAGGCAGAAGAACATTGAGAATTACATTTTGGATTTCTACATTCCAAGCGCGAAGCTGGCGATTGAGATTGACGGGCGACAGCATAAGCTACCCGAGCATTTTGAGCAAGACCGAATTCGGGATGAGTTTTTGAATGGATTGGGCATTGCGGTTGTTCGGTATACCAATGATGATATTCGAAACCGATTTCAGGCCGTGGCGAGGGATATTCTGACACGGCTGGGGTTGGAATTTGAGGATTTGAAGAAGGGGTAAGAGGTGCATTTCCCTTTGGGAAATGTCCATTTTATCGGCTACTCATCCGTCGCCTTCGGCGCCACCTTCCCTCACAAGGGAAGGCGATGGAGGAGCATTTCCCTGACGGGAAATGTGCATTGATCGGCTACTCATCCGTCGCCTTCGGCGCCACCTTCCCTCACAAGGGAAGGCTTACGTAGAGACCCCGCCTTTGATCACACCAGATAGGTTTCCAAAATCTTTTCGGGTATAAACCGAGAAAGAAAGCACCACGAAAAGCCTTCCCTTGTGAGGGAAGGTGGCACCCGCCAAGGGCGGGTGACGGATGAGTAGCCACCCAAAAGGTTTCTGATCTCTTCTGTTATACAACGATTCAAGGAGCAAAAATATGATCGACAAAACCCCGAAATACTGGACAGGTGATTCCCCCGATGACATAACCGAGTGGCTTCACGAGTACACCGAGGATACGACCCTTGAGGTTCATCCCGTTCTGTGCCACACCTGCGGAAGCAATGCGTTTGAAGCGCGCATCGACGGAGATGAAGGTGCCGTTCAGGTTATTTGCCCTGCATGTAAAACCAAAAAGATTCTTTTGGACGGCGAAGAGATCTGGTCGGATTGCCGTCCCAAGAAACGAAAATGTATTGTATGCAAAAACAATCGGTTTAATATAGCCGTGGGCTTTCTTCGCCGCGATAACGGTGACGTTCGGTGGGTATATATCGGTGAACGATGCACCCAATGCGGAACTCTGGCATCCTATGCGGATTGGAATATCAATTTCGGCCCAACGGCTGAAATGGAACAAAACATATAATTATTAAGGAGATATATTACCATGCAAATCAATTTCAAAGAAAAATCCATGACCTTCGACGCCCCCCTCTCGGTCTTCGACGCCGCCGCGGCCGCCGAGCTGGTCACCCGCGCCCACATCGCCGCCCACGTCAACGGCAAGCTGGTGGGCATGACCCACGTCATCGATGCCGACGCCGACGTGGAGCTTCTCACCTTCGAGGATGCCGACGGCAAGCATGTCTTCCGTCACACCGCCGCCCACATCCTGGCCCAGGCGGTCAAGCGCCTCTACCCCAACACCAAGCTCACCATCGGTCCCGCCATTGACAACGGCTTCTACTACGACTTCGACTCCGACGTGGCCTTCACCCCCGAGGTGCTCAAGGCTCTGGAGGGCGAGATGAAGAAGATCGTCAAGGAGAACCACAAGATCGAGCGCTTCGTGCTGCCCCGCGCCGAGGCCATTGCCTTTATGCAGGAGAAGGACGAGCCCTACAAGGTTCAACTGATCGAGGAGCTTCCCGAGGACGCCGTCATCAGCTTCTACCGCCAGGGCGACTTTGTCGACCTCTGCGCAGGCCCCCATCTGTTCTCTACGGGTTCTGTCAAGGCCTTTAAGCTGACCCAATGCACCGGCGCGTACTGGAAGGGCGACCAGAAGAACAAGATGCTCCAGCGTGTCTACGGTGTGGCCTACCCCACCAAGGACGAAATGAACGCCTACCTCACCGCCGTGGAAGAGGCACGCAAGCGCGACCACAACAAGCTGGGCCGCGAGCTGGAATACTTCACCACCGTGGACGTCATCGGCCAGGGTCTGCCCATCCTCCTGCCCAAGGGCTCCCGCGTCATCCAGACCCTCCAGCGTTGGATCGAGGACGAGGAGCAGAAGCGGGGCTATCTGCTCACCAAGACCCCTCTCATGGCCAAGAGAGAGCTGTATAAGATCTCGGGTCACTGGGATCACTACCTGGACGGTATGTTCGTCCTGGGCGATCCCCACGACGAGACCAAGGAGTGCTTCGCCCTCCGTCCTATGACCTGCCCCTTCCAGTATCAGGTATTCCTCAACCGCAAGCGCTCCTACCGTGACCTCCCCATGAGATTGGGCGAGACCTCTACGCTGTTCCGCAACGAGGACAGCGGTGAGATGCACGGCCTGATCCGCGTCCGTCAGTTCACCATCTGCGAGGGTCACCTCATCCTCCGCCCCGAGCAGCAGGAGGAGGAGTTCAAGGGATGCCTGGAGCTGGCCAAGTACGTTCTGGACACCGTGGGTATGCTGGAGAACTGCACCTTCCGCTTCTCCCAGTGGGATCCCGCAAGAGCCGGCATCAAGTACGAGGGTACTGCCGAGCAGTGGGAGCACGCCCAGAGCGTTATGGGTCAGATCCTGGATAACCTCGGTCTGAACTACACCATCGGTATTGACGAGGCCGCCTTCTACGGCCCCAAGCTGGACATCCAGTACAAGAACGTCTTCGGTAAGGAGGACACCATCGTCACCATTCAGATCGACATGCTCCTGGCCGAGAAGTTTGGCATGGAGTACGTGGACTCCGACGGTCAGCTCAAGAAGCCCTACATCATCCACCGCACCTCCCTGGGCTGCTACGAGCGCACCCTGGCCTACCTCATCGAGCGCTACGCCGGTGCTCTGCCCACCTGGATGGCCCCCGTCCAGGCCAAGTTCCTGCCCATGGGTGACAACGAGGTCGAGTACTGTGAAAAGATCGCAGAGCGCATGACCAACCTGGGTATGCGGGTGGAGATCGACAAGTCCAACAATACCGTGGGATACAAGATCCGTGCCGCCCAGCAGGAGAAGGTGCCTTACATGCTGGTCGTCGGCGGCAAGGAGATCGAGCAGAACGCCGTGGCCGTCCGCTCCCGCAAGGATGGAGAGAAGGGCGTCATGCCCGTGGATCAGTTCATCAGCGAGATCATGATGGAGATCGCCGAGAAGAGAAGATAATTGTATGAGATTGCGGGGGGGAGAAACTTCTTAAAAGAAGTTTCTCCCCCCCGCGCCCCCTCTTTTCAAGAACTTTCAAAAAACATGAATGAGATTGATATAAAAATTGATAAAGTCATCGGCGAGGCCGAGCAAGAATGTGAAAGTGATGGAGTGCTTTTGGATGCAAGGGAAGCATTGCCTCATTTACGAAACAAATATTTTTCCAATCGAGGGAATACCATGAACGAAAAAATAACCGCCCGCGCCGCCCTTGCCCGAGCCAATTTCCTCAAAGGCTACGGCTGTGCCCAATCCGTCCTCCTGGCCTACGCCGACCTGACGGGATTGGACGAAACCACCCTCGCCCGTCTTGGCTCTTCCTTTGGCGGCGGCATGGGACGACTCCGCGAGGTCTGCGGCGGCGTCACGGGTGCCTTTGCCGTCCTCGGTCTGCTCTGCGGCTATGACGACCCCGCCGACAAGGTAGGGAAGAGCCGCCATTACGCCGATATCCGCGAGCTGGCCCGTCGTTTCACCGAGCGGAGTCGGGGCGGCTCCATCGTCTGCCGTGAGATCCTCAAAAATGCAGGCCTTTCGGGAGAAAAGGGCGGCGAGGCCGAGGCCAGAACCGCCGAATACTACGAGAAACGCCCCTGCCCCGACCTGGTCTACCTCGCCTCCGAGGTGCTGGGGGAGATGCTCTGGGAGAAGGGGATATTGAATTAAACCGTTTCCGTAGGGGAGGGGTCTCCCCTCCCGATATACGGAAAAGCACACGTTTTCTTTATTTGTAACGGATTTGCAGGAGGGGAGACCCCTCCCCTACACGTACCGCATAGGCCAATTAACAAAAACGCCCCCGACGGGAAACTTCCGTCGGGGGTATCTGTATAAAAGGGAATCAAACCAACTTCTTCGCCCATTTCCCCGACTTTAGCATAAAGAACCCGATGACGCATTTGCCGAGCTCCAGCGACATACAGATAATGAATAGCGGAATGATAGGCAGATCTGTCAGCCGCGACAGGAGCAGCCCCGTAGGTACGCTGATCGCCCACACAAAGGCGGAATCAAAGAGGAAGGTGATGAAGGTCTGCCCGCCTGAGCGGAGGGTAAAGTAGCAGTTGTGGGCAAAGGAGCTGAAGGGCATCATGGCCGCGTAAACCATGATCATGACGGCGGCCAGGGCTTTTACGTCGTCGGTGACGTTGTAGATGGAGGTGAACAGGGGCGCAAAAGCCGCCATAAGACCGCCGATGCCCAGGCAGAGGACGCAGGAGAAGGCGATGATCTTGCGGTCGGTGTCCTTGGCCTCCTCGATCTGCCCGGCGCCCAACTGATTGCCCACGATGATGGCCACCGCCGAGCCCATGGACATATACACGATGTTGAAAACGTTGGCGATGGTCACCGCGATGTTGACTGCCGCCACCGCTACCAGACCGCGGGTGGAGTAGCACTGATTCAGCACAGTCATTCCCGAGGACCAGAGTAGCTCGTTGACCATGAGGGGGAGGGTCTTGACCACGATCTGTCCCACCAGACGGACAGGAATACGGGGAGAGCGGTAGAGTCCCGTCACGAAGGTAGCGCGCTTTGCGTGGGTATGACTCCAGATCACTACGATGGAGAGCTCCACCACGCGGGCGATCACCGTACCCCAGGCCGCGCCCACCACACCCAGGATAGGGAAGGGGCCGATGCCAAAGATGAGTAGGTAGTTGAACAGAGCGTTGGTCGCCACTGCCACGATGCTGGCCACCATGGGAGGCACGGTCTGACCTGTCTCACGGAGTGTGTTGGCGTAGACTTGTGTCAGAGCCATGGGAATTAGGGCGATCAAGGCGATCTTCAGGTACTCGCGCCCGTAGGACAGGGTGAGCAGAACGTCACCCGTGGCGTCTTCCTCGTTGAGAAACAGGGTGATGAGATCCTCGCCAAAGGGAACAAGGATAGCCCCGCCCACCGCCAGGATGATGAGGGCGGTGTAGAGCTTGAAGCGCACCGAATAACGTAGGCCCTCGTTATCTCCCTTGCCGAAGAACTGGGCGGTGAAGATACCGGCACCCGAAAGCCCACCGAAAAGACAGAGGGTAAAGACGAATATCAGTTGGTTGGCGATACCGACGCCCGAAAGCTGCTCGGTGCCCAGCCGCCCCACCATGATGTTATCCAGTAGGTTGACGAAGTTGGTGATACCGTTCTGCACGATGATGGGAATGGTCAGGGATAGAACCATTCTGTAAAAGGCTTTGTCGCCTATAAGTTTTCTGCTTTTCATGGAATACCTCGGTAAGTGATAAGCGTCAAATGGCGGTTCAAGGCTCATTGACATATTTCAAGGCGTATTATACCACAAAAGCGGGCTCTTGTCAATCTGAATTCACACGTACCGCTACCCTTCCTTCCATTTTTGCGTCTTTCTTCACGCAAAGGGTGTTGACCTTTTCGACGTTCTGTGATATAATTGAAAATACCCGTTATGTATCGATATAAAGGAGTCAAATATGTATTTGAATCAGAATAGATCTGTATGCGCGTGCGGAAAAATTCATCAATGTGCGTTGGAAAAGGTCATCACCGGGAAGGGCGCGATTTTGGAATTGCCCCGGGAGATCCGACGGTTCGGAAGTCGACGGGTCTTTATGCTGGCCGATGCGAACACCTATGCTGCCGCCGGATGCCGTGCGGAAGAACTTCTGATTCGTGAGGGGATCCCTTATTCTAAATTTATTTTTGAGGAATCTCCGGAGCCGGACGAGGCCGCCGTTGGTGCTGTGGTCATGCATTTTGATCCCGCCTGCGATCTGATTTTGGCGGTCGGTTCGGGGGTGATTGGGGACGTATCAAAGATCCTGGCTCATATCACGGGGGCAGAATACGTCATAGTTGCCACCGCCCCTTCCATGGATGGCTACGCATCGGCGACCTCGTCCATGACGCGGAATGGGTTGAAGGTGTCCCTGCCATCCAAATGTGCGAGGGTCATCATCGGAGACACGGACGTGCTGAAGGATGCTCCCATGGAGATGCTGGTGTCGGGATTGGGGGATATGCTGGCCAAGTATATCAGCATTGCCGAGTGGCGGCTCTCTCATCTGATTACGGGTGAATACTATTGCGAGACCATTGCGGAGCTCATTCGTTCATCTCTTAAAAAGTGCGTTGACAACGCAGACGGCTTGATCCACCGTGACGAGACGGCGGTAGAGGCGGTCTTCAGCGGTCTGGTGACTGCAGGCGCGGCCATGAGTTATGCCGGCGTGTCCCGTCCCGCCTCGGGCATTGAGCACTATTTTTCTCACGTATGGGATATGCGCGGGATCGAGTTCGGGGCGGGAACCTCCACCCACGGCATCCAATGCGCGGTTGCAACCCTTATCACGACGAGGCTGTACGAGCGAATGCTCGACGTCGTACCCGACAAAGAGAAAGGACGGGCATACGCCAGCCGTTTCGACGTGGAAGACTGGTCCGCGCAGCTTACACAATTTTTGGGCAAAGGCGCGCAGGATATGATCGTTCTGGAAAAAAAGGAGAAAAAATATTCCGTTGCCAAGCAGGAGGCGCGGCTCTGTACCATCCTGGAAACATGGGACGAGTTGATGGATGTGATCCGAACCGAAATTCCGACCTCTGCAGCCATTGAAGCATTGCTGGAGAAAATCGGATGCCCCACGACGCCCGAAGCCTGGGGGCTTTCCAAAGACGTGATTCCCATGACCTTCAAGGCGACCAAGGACATTCGGGATAAGTATATTCTGTCCAGGTTGGCGTTTGATCTGGGGATTCTTGACGAGCTTGCGGTAGGTTCCAGAGAAAAGAACTGTCATAAACGAAAATGTATCCGTGATGGGGGACTTGTTCATGCAACCAATTGAAATCATCGGACAGATCGTCAGCATTGTTGCTGTCATTGTAACATTTATTACGTATCAAATGAAATCCAGTCGAGCGATTTTTGTGACGCTATCAATCGCAACCGGGATAGCCTGCGTCGCTTACGCTCTCCTTGGAGGGACGACTGCGTTGGGGCTTAACATCATGAGCATCGTCCGCAATATTTGCTACTGTTTCCAAAAAAATAAGATTCTGTCCGGCAAGGCGGTTCCCGTAGTTTTGGCGCTCATTATGACTGTCATGAGTATTTTTTTGTGGGAGGGCTACCACAGTATTTTCTTTGTAATCGGTATTACCCTTAACACCCTTGCCATGGGTTATTTCAATCCTCAGAACCTTCGTAAGAGTATTTTGCTTACTTCTACCTTGATTTTGATCTATAATTTATTTATCCCTTCCATTGGGGGAACCATCAATGAGGTCGTTGCTATTGCCTCGGCAATAGTTGGAATCGTGCGGTATCGAAAAAAAGAAGTGACTGAATAAGAAGCTGGAAGCGACATTCGCTCGTACCAAGAAAGCGGAAAAAGGAATACGTAATGAAAACCAAAAAACTAACGTTCATAGAATCATGGATGCTCGTAGCCGGCGCGGGTATCGGAACGGGTATCTTGACCATCCCGTATGCCGTACATACAATAGGCGTATTCGGAACACTTACGGCGCTTGCACTTGCTTATGCTGTAAGCGTGGCAATGTATTTGATCATTGCAGATCTGACACGAAATTCCAAAAAATCCGATGACTTGATCGGCATTCTCGACGAGCACTTGTTTAACGGAAAAGGGAAAAAACGGCTGAAGACGCTTTTTTTCATTCTGCTCGTGCTGCTTTTGCTCGAAAACCTCGTGGTATATATTCTGTGTGCAGGGAATGTACTGGTGGATCTGTTGGGGCTCAACGGCATTCTTTCGAAAATACTGTTTTACCTGCTTGCGTCGGTGGTTATCGTATTTGGAATAAAAGGTATGGGCGTGGGAGAGAAGATCTCGGTCGCGCTGATCGGCGGCGCGGTGCTGATCTTGACCGTTCTTTCCGGCTTCCATGCAAAAGGCTCGCTCGATTTTTCCTTCGGTGAGCCCGGTACGGTCTTTGCCGTGTACGGACTCTTCATGTTTGCCTTTTCCGCTATCTTTTCCATTATTCAGGTCTGCAATCATATCGAAAAGCCCGAGCTTGCGGGCAGAGCCGTTGTCGGCGGACTTTCGCTCAATGCGATGATTACGATTGTTTTTGCGGTCGCCACGATTCTTGGTTCTGAAAACGTCACCGAAATTGCCACCATTGGTCTTTCTGACAGCATCGGTATTCCGGTTGTAAAGATGCTTTGTTCCATACTTGTTCTGTTTGCCATGTTCTCATCCTTCTGGTCCAGCGGCTTTGCCTTTGCTGATGTTGTCAGTGAGCAATTCAGGATCCCGAAAAAGTGGGCATGGTTTCTTGCCACGATTCCCGCCGTGTTGATCGCTATGGTCCTGCCCCTGTCGGTATTGGATTACGTTCAGATCGGCGCGGGAGCCTTGTCGATCATTCTCGTCATCGTGGTGCTTCCTGCGTATTATAATGCGGTGCGGCGAGCAGACAAGCCGCTTCTGCTCGGCAGAATCGCCAAAAGCAAGGTCCTGCTTTCCGCCGTCGCCGTTGCCATTATTCTGATGGCCATATCCTCGCTCATCCCAATAAACTGATCGGAGACAGATTTTTATGAAAATCGCATTGCTTGCACCCGCAGGTGCCATGCACCGATACAACGGTATGTTTCATAAGGGTTTGCATTATGCGCCCATTACGTTGGCCCTGCTTGCAGCGCTTGTTCCGAAGGGGCTGAATGCCGACGTAGTCATCTACGATGAAACGGCCGAAGCGATCCCGCTGGATACCGACGCGGACGTAATCGCCATTACGTGTATCACGGGCACGTCATCCAGATGCTATAAATTTGCCGACTATTTTCGTAGCCTTGGGAAGACCGTTCTTCTCGGCGGCGTTCATCCCTCGCTTATGCCCGAAGAAGCGGCGGCTCACGCAGATGCGATCCTGCTCGGGCTCGGTGAAAAAACCTTCCCGCAGGCGCTTCTCGATATCCGTGACGGATGCTTGAAGGCAGTATATCGGGGGGAAGGCTGTGCGAATATCGCAGACCGACCTCTGCCCCGCAAGGATCTTTTGAAAAAGAAAAAATATATTACCCTCAACACGGTTGAGGCAGTGCGAGGCTGTAATCATTCCTGCACCTTCTGCGCGTATCCTGCGGCCTTCGGCAAAGGAGTCATCACTCGTCCCGTGGAGGATGTGATCGCCGAGATCAAATCGTTCAAGGGCAAGGAGGTTATCTTTCCGGACGTCAATCTCATCGCCGACGTGAAATATGCAAAAGAGCTTTTTACGGCTTTGATCCCGCTGAAAAAATGGTGGTTCGGACTCACTACAACTGCTATCGGTCACAACGACGAGCTGCTGGATATCTTCAAAAAGAGTGGCTGCAAGGGACTCCTCGTCGGATTTGAATCGGTTAACCAAGAAACACAACAAGGCATCCATAAGGGAGTCAACCGCGTGGGTGAATATAAGGAGCTGATGGATAAGCTGCACCGCAAGGGCATCATGGTCATGGGGTGCTTTTCCTTCGGCGCGGATGAGGACGGGAAGGACGTCTTTAAACGCACCGTTGATCTGTGTATCGAAGCCAAGATCGACCTGCCGAGATTTTCCATCATTACCCCCTTTCCCAATACGGAATTTTACCGCGAACTGGAAAGCGAAGGAAGGATTCTTGAACGAGACTGGGCGATGTACGACGTGGAGCATTGCGTCTATCAGCCAAAGCAGATGACCAAAGAAGAGCTTGAGGCAGGTATCGCGTGGGCGTGGAAGGAGACGTATTCTTGGAAAAATATCTTTAAGCGCCTTGATCTTACAAAGATCAAAACCATCAAGAGTATCTACATGCTTGTCAATATCGGATACAGAAAATACGCCAATGAATTTGAAATATTCGGTGCGGATATTATGTCGGACAATTCGGATATCCCGGAGGTGAAAACACTTGAAAATACTGTTCATCACTCCGTACGATAATAACTACCGTTATAAAAGTGCCTTCACGAGGTCGCTGAGCTATATGCCGCTGACTATGCCGTACCTCGCGGCACTCACGCCCGAAAAATACGGCGCGGAATGCAAGGCGATCGACGAGGGCGTGCAAAAATGCGACTATGAAAAGCTGGGGCATTACGATATCGTAGCCATTACGGCTGTGACTTCTTCTGTAAAGCGGGGATACGAGCTCGCCGCATATTTTCAGAAAAAGGGAAGCTATATCGTCATGGGCGGTCACCACGTGACGCTTCTGCCCGACGAAGCGGCAGAGTACGCCAATACCGTTATGACGGGACCCGCCGACAGAATCTGGCGGGAGTTTATAGAGGATTTCGCAAACGGAACCCCCAAAAAACGTTATGACGGCGAGCATTGCGATATTGGCTCTGCAAACGTTGTTCCCAAAAGAGAGCTGATGCAGAAAAATAAATACATCGGAGTGCCGACGGTTATTGCTAACTTCGGATGCACCAATCGATGCGAATTCTGTGTGATCAATTCCTTTTGGGGCGGGAAATATTCCGCGAGAAAAATTGAAGAGGTTATTCGCGAGATCCGGTCGCTGAAAAGCAAATACATTCTTTTTTTGGATCCCTCGCCGACGTCAAACCGTGCTTATGCAAAAGAGCTTTACCAAGCTCTCATTCCGCTGAAGATCAAATGGGCGGGGCTCTGCACGACGGATATTTATGAGGATGACGAGCTTTTCGGCCTGATGATCAAAAGCGGCTGTATCGGTATCCTGATGGGCTTTGAAACCTTTTCCGAGGAGAGTCTCAAGGAGAGTCATAAGAAAAACACCGTGGAAACATACAAAGCGGTGGTAGAAAAATTTCATCGGTCGGGGGTTACCATCCTCGGCACGTTCATGCTCGGCTTTGACGGCGATACCAAGGACAGCATCACGAAAATGCCCGACTACATCGAGGAGATCGGCGTGGATATCCCGCGATTTGCCATACTTACGCCTTATCCCAATACGCCGACCTATAACAGATTTGCGTCTGACGGACGTATCACGTCGAGAAATTGGAATGACTACGACAGCATCCACGCAACTTTTTCTCCCAAAAACTTTACAGGGCAGGAGCTTGAGGAAATGCTGGTTCGGGTTTCAAACGAATGTTATACCTTCAAACGCATTTGGAAAAGGGCACTCCGAAACAGGTACGGCGGCGTACTGAAGCTTGGAGTGAATCTCGGATTCAGGATATACAACAAAAAAGTGGGAAAAACCTTGAAGAAGGAATGGAGCAAAGGATCATGAAAATCACGTTTATTTTGCCCGGTATGGGCAAGAAAAAGAACGAAAAATACTTGCGTACCTGGCTTATGGAGCCGCTGACCGTTGCAGTTCTCAATTCCATGATTCCCGAAACGTACGAGCGGGAATTCTATGATGACAGAATCGAGAACATCAATTACGATACCGAGACCGATATCGTTTTGATCACAGTCGAAACCTATACGGCCAAGAGAGCCTACTTTATCGCATCAGAATTCCAAAAGCGCGGCAAAAAGGTCATTATGGGCGGCTATCACGTCACACTTTGCCCCGAAGAAGCGGCAGAGCACGCAGACTCTATCATAGTCGGTAATGCGGACAAGATCATTTCAACCGTTCTCGCTGATATGGAAAACGGCACGCTTCAAAAGAGATACGACGGAGTTACCTGTATCGCATATCGAATGCCCGACAGAAGCATCTATGCCGACAAGATGAAAAAGTATCTGCCCGTCTCTCTCGTGGAAACGGGGCGAGGCTGCTACCACAACTGCGAGTTTTGCTCCATCGCAGGCTATTATCATTCCCGCTATATACACCGAGACGTGGCAGATATCATCGCGGAGATCAAGGCTTGCAAGCACAAACTCTTTTTCTTCGTAGATGACAGCATTTTCTCGGACAAGGCGTTTGCAAAGGAGCTTTTTGAGGAGCTCAAAAAGCTCAAGATCGTGTGGACGACGCAGATCACCCTGGATATCGCCCGTGACGATGAAATGCTGAAGCTGATGAAGGAGAGCGGTTGCGGCATGGTGCTCATCGGCTTTGAGTCTATCAACTCCGATAATCTCAAGCAAATGAACAAGGGATGGACCGAGCGTTTGGGAGAGCAGGATGCGCTGATCCAAAAAATCCATGATGCGGGAATCAGCATTTATGCCAGCTTCGTGTTCGGCTTTGACTCGGATACCGAGGAGACCTTCCAAAACACGCTGGCATTCAGCCAAAAGCATCAGTTCTTCGTGGTAGCCTTCAACCATCTTTTGATCTTTCCCAGTACCAAGACCTATGAATCCTTTAAAGCAGATGACCGCTTGATCGCAGAGCAATGGTGGCTGCAGGAGGGATACACCTTTGGTACCGTCACCTTTACGCCTAAGCACATGACCCCCGAGGAGCTTCGCAGCTTTTGCAAATCCTACAAAAACGAGTTCTTCAAGTTTGGCTCCATTTTCAAGAGAGGCTTTACTCTGCTGAAACGCACGCGTGGTTTTTGGATCAATTTGGCGTATTGGGTCATCAACGTCGTCTTCCACTTTGAGGTCGACCGACGGGTGGGCATTCCCATTGGCGAAAATTTAGAGGAAAAGAAAAAATGAATCATTCCGAATATATCGCGACACCCGGCGACGGAGCAGATATGCTGCGTATTCTGGAAAGCTCGGCAGCTCAAGGGAGCATCGAGCTTCTGTATACCCGCCGTCCCGATGCCTACGACTCGTATATGAAAGAATCAGGCGAGGCACGTGTGTTCGTTTCCAAGGACGATGAACGTATCGTGGGCACCTGTGCGGAATTGATCCGAGACGTGTATATCCAAGGAGTCCCTTCCAAAGCTGCCTATGTGTGCGGATTGAAAAAAGATGCGAACTACGAGGGCACGGTGGGGTTTGGCATCAACTTGATCCGTTCTCTTCAAAGAGACGATATTGATTTTTACTATTGCTCGGTGGTGTCGGATAACACCGATGCGCAGAAAATGTTTGAAAAAAACCGGCGTATTATTTCGATGAAACCGATCGCCGAATATAAAACATATATTATAAACCCCAAGGTCAAAATAAACGTATCGAAGCATTCGCTCACTTTTCGACAAGTAACAGAAAATGATATCCCGAGGCTGATCGATTTTCTAAACATCGAGGGAAAGAATAAGGATCTGTTTCCCGTGATACGTTCTCTGGATCAGTTTCATAACCTGAGCCATAAGGACTTTTATATGCTTGCAGATGGAGATAGCATAGTTGCAACTGCAGCGCTGTGGAATCAAGTGACGTACAAGCAGTACGTTGTGAAGAAATACAGGAAACTGATGAAATTTGCCGGTATTGCCAATCCGCTTCTTTCTACTTTGGGGTATATTCGACTACCGCGCGAAAACCAGCCTCTTGAGTTTCCTATGCTTTCATTCTGTATCAGCAAGAACGACAACGAGGAATATTACCGTATCTTATTGAATGAGATCAAGCGAGAGATCGCAAAGTCATACGGAATGTTCGTCATAGGTCTGTCAAAAGAGCATTTCGCGGCACCCATACTCGATAAGTTGCCAAGTATCTACTTTGAAACCAAACTGTATGAGATCGTATTTCCTTGGAGCGGCCAAAGCTATAAAACCCCGGATTCGCGCAAGATATATCCTGAGTGCGGATTATTATAGTACAACCATCTCAAAAAAAGAGTCGGATCTTTTTTATAAGCTCTGTCTTTAAACACATACCGAAACAGATCCTCCAAAACAGAAACGGTACTGCAACGCAGTACCGTTTCTGTTTTGGCGTATGAAAGATATTTCAATATTGTTTCTACCCGGCTGTGTCGGGGGCGAATTTTACCAAATTGCGAAATTACATCAACGCCCGATACAGGGTGGTCAGCACATCCTTATCCTCAATAGCCGTATTCGAGATCACCACCAGGCCGCCCTCCGAGATCGTGACGGTCTTACCTGCGGCGGTGATGGCCTCCGCGGGCATGACGTAGGTGATGCCGTAGTGGTCGAAGGTATCCAGTCCCGAACAGGACACACCGATGATCTCCTCCACAAAGGCCTTGGGGAGGAAGTATTGATCTCCTCGACCCAAAAGGACAGCCTTAGTGCTGGAGGCATCCAGTCTCACCTGTTTACCGCCGGCGAAAGCGTTATAAGAGCCGGCCTTCAGTACGATCATATCCTCGGTCAGACACTCGGGGAGCTTGACCTCGGTCTGCACGGTGGTGTAGCGGTAGTTGAAGCGATCGTTGGGCGCAACGTCACCCTGATCCAGAAACTGCATGATGTCACCGTCCGAAACCGAGTTATCCGCCCACTTGAAATCAAAGGTCTCGCGCAGATTCATGACCGAGCGGGGAACCTTGATCTGAAGAATATTGCCACGGAGATTGTATTCAGCTTCACCAATCGTTTCCATTTCCCAGATATCGTTGCCTACGAACTTCTCTACCGAGACCTTGCCGCCGCTCTGGGAGCGGTTGATAATAAAGTCGTAGCCGTACCAACCGGTTTCGCCGTTGCAGTCAGCGTCGATGAAGAGGTTCATCCAGTTGGTGCCCTCGGGAGCGGTGATGTCCTCGGCGCACTCGGCGTAGAAGTACAGATGATCCGCGTCGGAAGAAACCTTACAGGTCACAAAATCGTTGCGCCCCGACGTGTTGACGTAGCGGAAATCGCCCACGTAGGAGAAGTGGTCACGATCCACCGTGTCTCCCTGATAGTCGCGGTACTCGGGGCCTACGATGTGCCATTGACCCACGTCACCCTCAATGTCGATGGCCCACTGCTCAAAGGCGGCCTCCTGGGCACGGGAGCCCTTATACTGACGGATGTTCTGCACCATCTGGTAGAAGTAGTTGTCGTTGTAGCCGCCGGTCATGGGCTCGATGTCGCGGGAATACTCGGTGTTGAAGGCATCTACGTAGTACCACTGGTATTTGGGATTCTTTTCGTCTACCTTGTATTCGCCGGCGATGGTCTGTCCTTGGGCGGGGTTGCCCGCAGAGCCGCCCCAACGGCCGGCCCACCATTCGTTCCAGCCCGTGATCATGATGAGAGGCGGGTTGACCTCCATGGCGTAATCAAAATGCTCCTGGAAGGCCAGTCCCAGTCCCGAGGTGGTATTCATGAGGGCAAAGCCGAAGTCCCAGTTACCCTCGTGGGCGGGAATGCCGTTGGCGTGGGTGTAGCTACGGCCGGCGTTGGTACCGCCGCTACCGTTGGCCCAAAAGCCGGACATGACGATCATCTGTTCCAGATCACCGCTGGGAGAAAGACCGGGCTTCTGAGGGTACATATCAGCCCATGCCCAACGACCTTTACCGCGGCGAGAGGTATACCATTCATCATTTGTAAAGGCCCAGCTTTGACGGGCGGTGAAGAAATCAGTGATCTCGGTGGGTAACGTCTTTTTCAGAGAATCGGGATAGAAGATCAGCGGCTTGCCTGCCCAGTAAAACCACATATCGGCGTATTTGCCGGTGGAATAGTAATTGTTCCAAAGGAAGTTCAACGACGCGGCGGCCAGGGAATCGGTGTTGCCGCAGTGGAAGCAGATCTGCGGCACCTGATAGCCTTCGGCGCGCATCTCGCTCCATACGCGGAGCAGAGCTTCCAGATTGCGCTCGTAGATGATGCCGTTGGTTGCATCCACGAAGATAAAGTCCACGCCTGCCTCGGCCAGCATATAGCCGTGCTTGCGGATGACCCATTCGTCGTCGGAATTATAGTAGCCGAAGTAGGGCTCTGCCCAGTAGTGGGCAAATCCCATGGGACCCTGGGGAATCAGATCCCAGACCGCTTTTGCGCCACCCTCCAGATAAGCGGCGGTGTGATCAAAGAGGGGATTCTGCCCCTGCTCGGAGGCGTTGTGCCACATGAAGTAGAAGATACCCACCTTCTTATCCGTGGCGGTGGCGGTATTGCTTCCCGTAGGCGTGACGCGCCCCACGTCGTCGGTGGCGACCCAGGTGTCGGCGAATACGTCACGGGAAGTGAGCATATCCACAGGACTCGTGGTGGTGACGGTGGTAGAACCCGAGACTTTGATGTCGGTGATGGATACGGCGTTTTTCATATGATGTGTCCAAATGCGAGAGTAACCAGTGTCATTGACGGGCTCGGACAGAGGCTCGACGATATTTGGCTTCTCGCTTCCTTCCAAATAGAATTCCATTTTTGTATCGCTGATCTCAAGGGTGGCCAGAGGAGTTTTTGTCCCGTCCTTGTCGTAGAACATGGAGACGGTATTGGTGATAGGATCGTCCTCCACGTACACCAGCACTCCCTCAGCAAAATCCACGGGAGATTCGATCATGGTGCAATTCGGCCAGGTACCCGTACGCAGGCCGATCTTTTTGTCCTTCATCAGGATCCAGACACGGGAGGACTCGTGGTTGGGGGCTGAACCCGTATTGGACAAGCGAAGCCCGAAGTAGGCGGCATTGTAATCAGCATCGGGATCCGAGGCGGTGAGCCTGAATTGATACTTGGCGACAGCGTCCTTGTTGAACTGAACACCTATGCTCAAGGAGGCTACCGTCTTGGGAGACAGAAGAACCGTGTTCCCGTTGGATCGTCCCTCGCCGATGGTGAATACGGCACCCGATTTCTGGGCGGAAACAAACTCGTATTCCTTGGTTACGGTCTTTTCGATCAGAACGGTGTCCTGCTTTTCAAAGGTCAACTCAGTGGTGGACGTAAACGGACCCGTTTGCGGCTGCGTGCGATCCACCTCGTCTACGGGAGCCGAGGTATCCGACGAAGTATCCGTCGGGGCTTCCGTGGCAGAAACGGCGGGGGCTTCCGTTTCCCGCGGTTTATCACCGGTACAGGCGATACTACCCAAAAGAAGAGAAGCCGTGAGTAAGCATAGGATGCATTTTTTAAATAAGACACGCATGATCGTACCTCCCGAAACTTTCCGAAATCCAAAGCAACCCGGCTTTTCGAGCGAGGCGCAGAACTTTATGGTAACAATATACCATAAAACACTTTGCTTGTCAATATATATTTATGGAATCTATTGACAATATTGCATAAAAAGTTTATATGCGTGACGGCTTGCTACCCGCTGAAAGGGCTGATTCCCGACGCAGTCTACTCGATTACCGATATCGACACCCAGGAGACGGTGGAAATTGCAGGTAAGACTCTGATCTCGGAGGGCCTCACCGTGACCATTTCCGAAAAATATCAGAGCAAGATACTGCTCTACAGAATCAAACAGTAAAAAAACGAACCCGACCGAGCCTCTGAAAGTGGGGGTTCGGTCGGGTTTTGCGTGTTATTCTATCCGTTTTACGATCTCAAATCCGTCGTCGGTTTCTCTCACTGTGAACAGACGGGGACGCTCATTCGGGTTGACGTTGGTGCTGTGCAGGATGAGGTAGGTCTCGCCGTCAAAGCCGTCAAAGAGCATACCGTGTCCGCCGTCGTCGTCGTAAATGAACTTGTCCGCGTGCCGCCAGGGGCCGAGAATATTGCCGCTGTCACTGATGGCCAGAGCCTGAACGTACCAATACTGGGGGCCTGCATGGAAGCCTGACCAAAGCATATACAGCTTGCCGTTTTTGCCCTTACGGAAGAAGGGGCCGTCGGTGACGAAGTTGCGGCCATTGGGGTCTATCAAGGAGTATGCCCAATCCGCATCCCCCGCACGCAGAATGACTTGGGACTCTCCCGCAGGGGCAGACAGATCCTTCGTCAAGGGCATAGCATCAATCGTGCCGTCCCCGATCTGGCTCCACTCGTGGCAGAAGGCCGTCCAGGGGGTGCCGTCCTCGTCCACGTAGAATGTGGCGTCCAGACAGGCCCAGCCTTCGGGAGTCATGGGACCGTCGGTAAA
Organism: Eubacteriales bacterium; assembly: GCA_045602325.1. GTDB lineage: Bacteria > Bacillota > Clostridia > Oscillospirales > CAG-272 > CAMEON01. Next base: position 33,192 of record JAZSBH010000132.1, read on the forward strand.
GGGCAGAAACGGACCCATGGGACTGTCGCTTTTCAGAATCTGGGAGCAACGGAGACGGGTCTCGCTACGAAAGCTGGCGAACATATAGTAGGTATCTCCATAGTGATACACTTCGGGAGCAAAGAAATCCCGATCCGACCAGAAGTCGGCGGGACGGGTGAAGCACTCGTGCGGCTCGCTCCACTCCAGCAGATCGGTGGAGGTATATACATCCAGTCCCTGCCAGGGTATGATCTTGGTGGTAGCTCCTCTGCGGGTGCCATAGAGGTAGTAGACCCCGTTCTCGGCCAGAATGAAGGGATCGCGAAGGTGAATATCATGTAATTTCATAGCATTTTTTCTTTCATAAATTCTTCATGGAAACCATGTTGCAGTTGTTAGTATAACACAAACCAATGGATTTGTCAAGGACAACTGCATAGGATAAGTGCATGCATTCAACGTGCGTCTGCAACTGATACAACCCACCTCAATCTGTTTTCAATATCTAAGTATTGAAAGTAAATCATTTCAACATGGATTGAAGAATCATATTGATTTTTTGTATCGATTATGATATAATACAATTTGAAATTCGTGTTCTGTTTTTATTATGGACATGAAAAAAGATGTGTTACAAATAAAGTGGTATGAAATATTTTTACCAAGGAGTTTCGCGTGAAAATCAGGACAATTTGTAATCCCCTCAATATCAATTACCAATACCAAGCCCCCATGCTCTCCCGCGAGTCCGCCGATCCTGCCGTGGTTCTGTATAAAGACGAATACTACCTCTTCGCCTCCCACGGCTCGGGCTACTGGGTATCCTCCGACCTGGCCAATTGGGAATTCATCGAGGTGGATCTTTCCAAACAACCTGAATTCAACCTGTTTGCTCCCGCACCGCTGGTGATCGGAGACCGTATGTATATCACCCATTGCCAGGGCGGGAGCATCCTCTACTCTGATACCCCCCGCGACCCCGATTCCTGGGTCCTCGTTGGCCGCCCCTACTACTGGGACGACCCCGCCCTGTTCGTGGACGACGATGGCTCGGTTTACGTTTATGAGGGTCTGAGTCCCGTCAACCCTTTGCATGTGGCCAAGCTGAATCCCGATAATCTGGCCGAGGTGCTGGCGGGCCCCATCGACATTTTCCAGAGCGACCGCGACACCCGCGGCTTTGAGCGGTACGGGGATATCAACCAGTTGAATGATGGCAAGACCCACCTGGAGGGCCCGTGGATGAACAAGATCCACGGAAAATACTATCTGACCTATGCTGTTCCCGGTACCGACGCCGCCGGATACTGCGACGGCTGCGCGGTTTCGGATTCGCCTATGGGGCCATTTACTTACTGTGAGAACAGTCCCGTGGTTTATAAGGCCACCGGCTTCATGCGCGGCGCGGGACACGGATGCCTGTTCCGGGACAAGAACGGCCATTACTGGAAGATGGACACCGTGGCGGTCAGTGTCAACCACATATTCGAGCGCCGCCTCTGCCTGTTCCCGGCAAAGGTAGGGAAGGACGGTCGCATTTACACCAACACCTATCGCGGCGACTACCCCATGATCTGCCCCCATGACACCGAGGATCCCTTCACCATGTCCGATGCAGGCTGGCATCTCCTTTCCTATGCTAAGGAAACCAAGGCGTCTTCGGCGCTGGATGCACAACACACCCCCGCCAAGGCCTTCGACGAGAACCTCCGCACCTGGTGGAGCGCCGAGACCGGGAACCCCGGCGAGTGGTTGTGGACAGACCTCGGCAAGATCTACGACGTCTGCTCGGTGCAGGTCAATTTCGCGGATCAGGAAGTCGCGCCTGTTCACGGACGTGGAAACGGCTTTGCCTACAAGTACACCCTGGAGGCCTCCGAGGACGGTGAGAACTGGTTCATGCTGGTGGATAGACGGAACAGCACAGACGATCTGTCTCACGACTACATCCAGCTGGACAAGGTGACCAAGCTCCGCTACCTCAAGCTTACCAACCACGGTGAGACCCCCGGTAAGGGCAAATTCGCCGTCAGCGGTCTGCGTTTGTTTGGATATGGCGGCGAGGAAGCACCTGCAAAGGCTCCCGACTTCAAGGCTGTCCGCTGTGAGGATGCGCGGAACATGACCGTCACCTGGGACCCTGTGGAGGGAGCCCAAGGCTACATGATCCGCTGGGGCATTCATCCCGACGAGCTGAACACCCATTGGCAGGTGATCGGGAACACCGAGGCCACGGTTCACTGTTTGACTAAAGGCGTGACCTACTACGTGACCGTGGACGCATACAACGAAAGCGGAATATCCTTTGGCGCGGATATTCAGAAAGTATGATCCTTACCCTTTCTTAAAAAGGAGAATTTACCATGTTCAAAAAAACACTTGTCCTTCTGCTCGCACTGACCATCAGCCTCAGCGCGGTGCCCTTTGTGGCATTTGCTGATAAGAGCATCGATGACGGAGGACTGACCGTGGTTGTGGATGAGAACTTTGAGTCCTGCAGGACGGACGCCGGCATCCCCGCTACCGCTATGTCGGGCTTTTTCGCCTATGAAGCCAACGGTATCGGAGACGGCTATATCAAGGTGCAGGAGACCGCTGACGGCGGCAAGCACCTGCAATCCCACGTCTTCACCCAGATCCACAACGAGACCCCCATCGTGGGTGCATACGAGTTCTCCTTGGACGTTTTGGCGGTGGGGGGAAGCGTTCCCCAGTGCGGTGTGTTCGTCCGTGCCCTCAAGACCGCCCCTGCTTTCTATGAGGCGGACGGTCACCCCGATACCTCTACCTGTCAGTCGGGTCTTTTGCTTTATCCCCGCGCGGATCAGTTGGGTGTGAACGTTAAGACCTACGACCCGAGCTGGACCGCATGCGAAGCCTACGTCCAAAACAACACCCATATGTTCGACCTGCCTGAAGGTGCGGCTTACTCCTACAACCTGCGGGTCACCGACACTGCCGAGGAGATCTGCATCTACGTCAACGACACCCTGATGTGCCGCATCACGGTATCCGACCCGGGCAAGACCTACGAGAAGCACGCCTCCTCCGCCGGTTGCTATGCCGCCGCCACCATGTACGACGCTAAGGGTAACGAGTTGGGGGCGTATACCGATACTTTGTTGGGTAGTGATGGTGCAATCTTTGGTTGGGCTACCCGCGCCAATGATATGGCTGTTGACGACGTCTGCGTGAGGCTGGGAAAGCCCCAGCTGGCATGGATCGCCATCAACCAGATCCCCTCTTCTATTTCTGCCGCCAATCTTGCAAAGGTCAAAGAGCTGATATCCAACGCTCGCGCCATCTACGACGGATTGTCCTCGGATGATAAAACTCTCATTTCCAACTACGACAAGCTGACTCAAGCGGAAGCCAGCATCGCAGAGGTGGAGGCCTCCCTGAACGTCAACTGGCCCGATCCCACCTACAAAGAGATGGAGACCACCCCCGAGGATACCGCCGAGGGAACTCTCCAATACACCGTATCCGAGGACGGTGCTACCGTGACCATTTCCTACACGGTCAACGGCAATACCATCAGTCATACGGTGCCCAACAACGATAACTACCTCTTTGGCGGCTACGGAGCTACCGATGACCTTGGGCGCTCCATGTTCGATTCGGGCGAGGTGGGCAGCTACGGAGAAGGGAAGGAGCGCTATGTCGGCCTGTTCTACTTCCTCTGTCAAGGCGAACACGGCGATAACGGTGTCTCTGACCTGCAGAAGATCCTCGACGAATTGGGGCCTGTGGCGGCGGGGAGCGCCGATTGCGATCGGTACAACGGCTCTTGCTGGTGGGGAGAACCCCTCTACGGCTACTACTACAGCAACGATACGTGGGTCATGCGCAAGCACGCCGAGCTTCTGACTCTGGCGAATATCGACTTTCTGTATTTCGATGTAACCAATGCTTTTACCTATACCCACAATGCCATCGCGCTCATGAGCATCCTCCACGAGCTCAACGAGCAGGGCTTTGATGCTCCCCAGGTGGTGTTCTACACCAATGCAAATTCGGAGGGCGTGATCGACCAACTGTACCGAGACATTTACGAAGCCGGTATGTACCCCGATACTTGGTTCCGTATCAACGGCAAGCCTGTCATCATCGGTCCTACCAACTACGACGCAAATGGCTTTTTTACGGTCAAGAAAAAGCAATGGCCCACGGATGCCGCCGTGACCAACGGTTGGCCATGGATGGATTTCAACTGGCCTCAGCGCATTTTTAAAGCAAATAACGGAGATGGCTCTGCCATCAGCGTCTCTGTCGCCCAGCACAGCGGTACCGTGGTCTTTTCGGATTCTTCCCTTTATGGCGACTTCACCAACCGCGGTCGCTCCTACAGCAATCCCAATAACGTCGGTCATCGTTGGTCCGCTATGAAGCAGGACTACCGCCAGACTCTTCGCGACTCCTATGAAGCCTGGCAGGCGGATCAGAGCCTGACCATGCAAGGCATCAATTTCCAGAAGCAGTTCGACAACGCTGTAGAGTCGGATGCCATGTACGTCCTGGTCACGGGTTGGAACGAGTGGACCGTGGGCAACAATGCCGCCGCTCACGACTACAGAGTACCCTTCGTCTTTACCGACTGCGCCTCCATGGAGTTCTCACGCGACTGCGAGATGATGCGGGGCGGTTACTTCGACAATTACTATATCCAGCTTGCCTACAACGTCCAAAGACTCAAGGGTACCGCCCCTGTGGTTGTCCAGGACAGCCGCAAGCCCATCAACGTCACGGGCGGATTCGACCAGTGGGAGGACGTGACCGTAACCTACAAGGATACCGAGGGGGATATTCAAGACCGCAATGCCATTGGATTTGGCCATACCAACTATGTAAACACCTCGGGTCGTAACGATATAATCACCGCCAAGGTCACCTCCGACACGAAAAATCTCTACGTCTACGTGCAGACCGCTTACAACATCACCATGTTCGATACCGACTCCTCGTGGATGCAGATCTACATGAACATAGATCGCGAGACCACGGGCTGGTACGGCTACGATTTTATCCTGAATCACAAGGCCAAGGACGAGTTCACCACCACCGTTGCCAAGTATAACGGCACCGACGGAGCGTATGGCTTCGAGTCCTGCGGCGAGGTCTCCTACCGTGTCAAGAATAACGAAATGATGATTGCCGTGCCTCTGGAGATGCTGGGCATTGAGGGCTACAAGGAGATCAACGTCGAGTTCAAGCTGGCCGACAGCGATACCGTTTACGACGAGATGGAGGACTTCTACATCGACGGTGATGTTGCTCCTCTGGGACGCATGAACTACATCTATCAGAACTATATCCCCGGCGTATCCGAAATCACCTACCCCGAAACCGAGACTCAGAAGCCCGAGGCGCCCGAAGAGTCCACCGAGGCTCCCGTCGAGAGCGAAACCGAGGAGGGAAGCAAGAAGGGCTGTGGCTCGGTTCTGAACGTAGGGATGGCTGTGGTGATCCTTCCCATGGCTGTCGTTCTGCTGACTCGCAAGCGTAAGGAACGGAATTGAATGACGGAAGCTCGTGATGCGAGGTTCCGTACCCAGGACAGCAACCTGGCCTCCCTCATCCTGGGTCAGAAAGGCATCTGGGGCGACCTGACCGCCATTTCCCCTTTTTATAAAATAGGGCGGTAACCACTATTCCCGAAAAGGAGCCCGAGGTTTCTGAGACCCGGAGGCCCGAGATGTCCAAAGCGTCTGACGATGCTCCTGCCCCGAACTAAATATATGGTTTCGAAAAGGAAACGGCGCGCAACTCATTTTGAGCTGCGCGCCTACTTATTTTTGAAAGAAAAATACCTGCATATGCCGAGGTGTTCGACATATGCAGGTAATGGTGAGCCAACTTCAAACTAAATCGAATTCAATATTATGCAAAAAAGGACGCTCGAATCCCCGCAATTTCAAATTGCTTGACTATTTCATTCTAACATGTTATAATGAGCGCAAATCTATTCAAGGAGGAATCTGATATGGATTCTAAGGAAATGCTACGAAAGATCCGGGAAGCCAATCACCTGACACAGGATGAAATGGCAGCCAGATTATTCGTTACCAGACAGGCAGTATCCCGATGGGAAACCGGGGAAGCCATTCCAAGCACGGATACCCTCAAACAGATCGCCAAAGAATTTGGGGTAAGTGTTGATGACATTCTTGGCGTGGAACGAGGAAGAAGATGCCAGAGCTGTACGTATCCGTTGCACAATCCCGAAGAATACGGCACCAATGCCGATGGAACATGGAACACAGACTACTGCATCAACTGCTGGAAAGACGGAGCATGGGTGAAGCCTGACGAAACTGTGCAAGGGATCATTGACTACACAATCCCCTTTATGACCTCCCCCACGTTTTCCAAGGAACAAGCTCGTGAATATCTGGAGAAGCTTGTACCGACTTTGAAACGCTGGAAAGAGCATCCATGAAATTGGGACAGTAGAATTCAGGAATCTCACATTGACGAAACACCTGCCGATATGGTATAAAAGATACCGTAAAAGCAGGTGTTTTTTGAACCATTTTTATCCAATTGATGGCTCAAATCGTAGAAGGAGTAGGAGGTTGTTTTCATAACAACTAATACGTCATTGAAACAATGTGACTCTTATGGGGTGATTATGTTTCTGCGGAGAAAGTATACAGAGACGCGTTGTTGATTTATCCAAACAAACCCGGAATGATATTGGGACTTGCAGGAGTGTTGGCTTTGCGAGAAAAACAGAGGAAGCAATTGAGTTAATGGAACGTGGATTGTCTCTATCTGTTAACGAGAAGCAAAAAGCGACAATGCGTGCTGTTCTTTGTTTTTTGTATCTGAAGTGCGGAAATGCCGACAAAGCAAACGCACTGACTTCTGAACTCCTACACACAAGAGAAAGCCGAGAAGTGATTCAACCTTTAATTCATAAAGGGCTTGACGATTCTGAAATAAATGCAAAGATCCGAAGTATTCTCTTGGGGACGGAATGATATGTTCCATGAAAGATAAATCATCTTCGTCTGTATTATCCTACTGTCATCGAAATTGGCTCACAACGAAAAACCAAATTAAGAAACAAATAATGCGTTAAAAGCCTTGACAAAATAGAACATACGTGCTATAATATTCCGAAATCGGAACAATCAGATGTCGAAACTGATCTGTTTTCAAAAAGCTGTTGCGACGAACAACAGCATATGGACAATTTAATAAGCATTACCGAGATAAGAAACGGCCATGGTATCCCTTGTGGTACTATTGGCTGTGTCTGTCGGAAATGCCGTTTGAGATAGCGAAGCCTGACCTTGACCGCTACAAGCCCGAAATTGTGAATTGGCTTGCAAACAAAAGCGCTGTTATGAACCGTGAAGACGATAAGATCATACACCCCGTACTCTTCTCCATCCTGCGGAATGCTCTGTGCCGATATGACGAATTTGCGTATATCAAGGACAGAAAGCCGTTTGTGAACGAGAAGGACGGGCGATTGTATTTCAATATGAAAAAGGAGGATCACACATGACCAACGAGAAAAATTCCATCCGCATTATCACTCTCCCACCCATGACGGTGGCCGCCTGCCAATTTGTTGGCGACAACCCCGAGATGATCACGGGACAGATGCTGGATGAATTCGTCCTTTCCACCAACCTGCCCCAAATCAAGCCCGATCTCCGTCACTTCGGCTTCAACGCTCCCAACCCGGTGGATGCAAGCGGCTACCATGGCTACGAGCGCTGGGTCACCATCCCCGACGACATGGAGGTGCCTGCGCCTCTGGTCAAAAAGCATATTAACGGCGGTATTTTCGCTGCCCTCAAGATCGCCATGGGAGACTTCGACGAATGGGGTAGGATGGACGACTGGGTACACAATAACCCCGACTACGAGGAGAACATCGTGTGCCGCGACGGCGGTTACGTGGACGGCATTTTAGAGGAGCATTTGGACTACGCCAATTACGTGACCGTTGAGGGCGCGGATGTGGCTGAGCTTGATCTGCTGTATGCGGTCAAGGCGAAGGCATGAGGATATTAAGAAAGGACTACAGATGTTTTTTCATCCGAATGAGACAGAATTCATAAACGATTTTCAGCGTAACGTCTGGCAACTGGGTATCCATGTCGTTCCGCTTGACGTATCGCTCCCCTATTTATCGGATCCCGAAATGATCGAAGGATGCACGCAGGTATACGCGTGTACGATGGAGATTTTGCGTGATATGTATGAAAATCCCTGCTTGTATCAGGAAACCGGCCTGCTTGATTATGTTTTGTGGTTTTTCGAATGGCAAGATGGGATGCGAAAGGTGCCGGCCGGTATTCAGAAACGGAAAGGTCTGTATGACCGTATCAAGGCGCGGATGGCAAAATTCGGGTTTGTTCATAACGGAGAAGAGCTGATCAATCACAGGTATCCGCTGTTCATGAAATATTGGAGACTGCTGCGTTCTCATAGTTCAAAATATATAGGTACCCAGTTTTGCGATTTTCGTATTTTGAACAGTAAGCCCGGAAAGCTTTGCGGGAAAGAAGATCTACTGCGTCCGCTACCGGATAAGGATCAGGCATACGCCGCCGAGCTGTACGATTATGCGCTGTCACTGGGGGCGAAGCGGATCCCGTATAACCAATACCGCAAGTATTGCTTTGCTTATCAGAAAAAACATATCATTCAGTTTGATCATGGCTGCGGGCTTTATGCCTCTGTCCCTTATAAAAATCAATATACAGGCGGTAGTGATTCCATCACCGAGCTGCAAAGATTTGTTGAGATCGCAAAAGCTCAGCCTGACAGGGATGAATTGATACCGTACATACAGCAGGGCGTTATCCAATGTGGGAAATGTGGAAACTGCAACCGTCCTTTTGTTGATGTTGAAGGCAAACAAATTCAGCCTGCGGTATGTGTGACTGAAATCGGCAAAGAACGCACAGGAGGTCAAAGCCGTCATTACACCGATTACGATATCGCCATGCTGAAACGTATGATGGATATCAGAATGATACATATTGAAGGAGAAAATTTATGAGCAACGAAAAATATCCCGTCCGCATCATCACCCTCCCCTCCATGACGGTGGCCGCCATTCACGTGGTCGGTCAGGATGAAAACGGCAACCACGCCGAGCATACGGGCGGAGTCTTGATGGAGGATTTCATTCGGGAAACCAATCTGAAATCCGTATATCCAGCAGCCAGACGGTTCGGCTTCAATAATCCCGACGGCATCCCCGATGACGATCCCGCCCACGGTTACGAAAACTGGGTCTCCATTCCCGAGGACATGGAGGTGCCTGCGCCCTTTGTCAAAAAGCGTTTGGAAGGGGGGCTTTACGCCGCCAAAACCATTCCGGACGGTGCATGGGACGAGGGCTGGCTCCCGCTGCATGGCTGGGTCGATGCCAGCGACACCTATGATTTCCGCTGGGAGACGGTGGAAGGTGTGTGCGGCTGGCTGGAGGAGCCCATCGATCATTGGAATTGGGACAGCCAACAGGAGAAAAAGATCGATCTTTTGATGCCTGTGACGCAGAGAGGTTCATGCTTGGATGTAATTGACGCACAAGACACGACCGTGAAAATGGTAAGTGATGTGAGTGGCGGAAGCAAGCGCATACAAGGGATTCTTTGCGACGGTATGAAAGGTGAAAACTACTGGCTCCACGGCTGTATGAAATACATAGCGGCGTGTCTGGATCTGCCGGCACAATACAATTATCAATTTTTTAACTGTTATTCAGGTGATAGTGTTATGCAAATATTCGCCAAAAATCCGAGCGTAGAAGCGTGGTCATATTCGCATGAATGTACCCGCGAGGCACTGGAGCGTTGCTTTTTTGCTATTGGCCATGATTTTACTTATATTGCATCGGTGGATAATGCAGTAGATTGGCTGCCCAGGATTCGTGAATCCATTGATCGCGGACTGCCGGTTATTGCAAGAGGGGGCGGAAAGACCGATGGACTGCAAATTGATTTCAATTGTATTGTTGGATATGATGACGGGGCATTGTATTATTTATTCTGCGACAAAGAACAGCCATCCCCTGCGACCGAATATGATTTTACGGAGCTTGTATTTATCGGTGAAAAAATTTCTGACCCGATCGCGCTTGCTGAAGGATATATGGAGGCATTGTGTCGCGTTCCCTCTTTGTTGACGAAGCCTGCTACCGAAAAACTGTCCTTCGGTATACAAGCATTTGAGGACTGGGCAGATCAACTGTCTGACGGTTCTCTTGCAGATTATGACAATCACAATGTATGGTCGGTTCACGGAACGTATCTGTGTATGCTTGGCTCAAACGACGGCGGGTTTGGTTTATTTGATAAGGTGATGGAATATCACCCCGAAATGACGTGGCTTGCGGACGTGAAAAAGCAGTATGATGAGCTTTCGGACATTTTCCAGACTCTTGCATATCGTGACGGCGGTGTGTGCGGCGGATTCGATATGAAACCGGAAGATGTTCGGGATCCGGAAAAGATGAGGCCAGCATGTGAGCTGATTCGTCGCGCGGCGGAAGTGACAAGAACGATTGCCGAATGTATCAAAGATCATATGTGAAATCTTATCACATTCAAGGTCAACTTATGGTATCCCCATGCTGAAACGTATGATGGATATCAGGATGATACATATAAGAGAGGAAAACTTATAAACAGAGAAAGGAACCATGAACCATGAGAAAATTACACCCCCAGGAAACGCTGATCGAGACTTTCCAATATAAAGGCATTTCCGTTGATCTTGTCAAGTGGGAGAAGTCTATCTGGTGCGGCAGCCTGGGATACGCGGATAACCCGGAGGACGAGCTGGATGTCGGTGCCATTTCGGACGCATTTCTGGCCATAGATACCGCATCGATTCGCGGGCGCCTGGAGCCGGAAGGAAACGTTTGCATGAATATCCATCATATTCAGCAGACCCCTCCGGTGGGGGTCATGTTCGCGTATCTTGTGGACACCGAACAGCAGCCCGAGGACTTGGACGTGTTCAAGCTGCCGGCAGGGCAGTATATGTGCATCCCCCTGGGTGATAACAGCATTGCGACAGACATCGGTGTCGAGCCCTGGTATGGAGGCCCTCCTCCTCACGAGTGGGTAGGAGAGCATATTGCCCCTCACTTCGGATATGCCTGTGCGGGAGACGCTTTACCCGTGATCGAGTATTATGCCTGTGAAAACGGAGAGTGGCATGCCTGGATGTATGTGCCCGTGGAAAAAGGCTTGCGGTGAAAATGTGCCCCCAACTGTACTCTGTTATAAAACCGTGCAGAAAATCTTGGAAATTGCAAGGTGTTTGATGCTTCCATATGCTATAATTATCTCATATTTTATCAGGAGGTAAGAGAAACATGGAATGGATCAATCAACTCAATCAAGTCGTTTCTTACATCGAACAGCATCTGGAGGATGAAATTTCATACTCCGAGATGGAGAAAATGTGCCACTGCTCACTTCCCAAGCTTCAGCAGATGTTTTTGACCGCTTGCGGAATCTCTGTGAGCGAATACATCCGCAATCGGCGAATGACGGTGGCGGCGGAAGAACTGCTGAACACCGATACCAAGATCATCGATCTGGCTTTGAAGCTGGGCTATGATTCCCCGGAGGCTTTCACAAGAGCCTACCGAGTATTTCACGGCGTAACGCCCTCGGAAACGCGAAAAACAGGGACTCGTGAGACCTATTTTCCCATATCCTTACAGATTCACGTCTATGGAGGCAAATATAAGGTGGGCTCTGAGGCGGTCATGCGCTTTGAAACGGAAAGGCTCATCATCCGTAGATTTAAGACCGAGGATTGGAAGGATTTGCAGGAGATTGCCGTGACCAACGCATATTCTGAGTTCGGTGACTGTGATGAGCAGTGGCCGCTGGATGATGACGGTGTCAAGGATATGTGCGCCTACATCGCAGGGGAAAACGAGATTTGGGCGGTGGAGGTAAAAGCCTTGAAAAAGGTGGTCTGCTTTATCAACTTCAACGGTATCAATGAAAAGCATAGCCTGAATATCGGCCACGTTATCAATCTGGACTATTTGGGAAACGATTATGAATATGAGGCGCTGAAAGCCTTGTATAATTATGGCTTTTTAGAGCTTGGCGTACAAGATATTTCTGCTACCTGGACACTGGCAGACCGAGAAAAACGGATGCCTCTTGAAAAATTGGGCATGAAGGTGGTTCACACCTTTATGGCGGACAAGTTCAGACCCAATGCGGACGGTACGGTTTCGCAATTTGAGGCCTGCCGCCTTGTGGTGACCAAGCATGATTGGATCACCCATCCGGTTTCGTAAGAAAATTACATATGAAGAAGGAGGACAAACCATGATCCTTACCCAGCTGGAAGAAAAATGCGCTGATTTTATCCGTGCCGAGGACAAGGAATTTGTTGTCGCCGTTACGCAGGCGCTGAAAGAACTGGGCTACACCCACAACGGCCTTGAAAAAGGTTATATGTGGGGAAAGTACATGATGATTTTTCGCAAGGCGGGGGTGAAATCCAAAAAAGTGTACGCCAGAATGTACATACAGGAAAACCATATTGTCCTGCGGATGTATTTCAGCAACGTGACTAAGCACGCTGCCTACATCGAGGGCTGTCCGGATTTTATCAAGAATGTGTTTGTGGGTGAATACGCCAACTGCGGGCATTGCAGCGGCGAGGATTGCGTCCACCGCAAACGCTACGAAATCAGCGGCGTGAAATACGAAAAATGTGACGGCTATACCTTTGAATTTCACGATACAACTATGGAAAATCTGCCCGATTATCTGGGGCTGTTCTGTGAGTTTTTTCCGCCCAAGAAAACCGTAAAAGGAGATTCTCATGACCTTTGACCGCAACCAAGCCGTAGAGAAAGAGACTATGAAAGCCAAAATGATTGCGTTTCTGTTGGAACATGCGAATCCTTCCATTAAAATGCGTGTAAAACAGGAAGTTTTACATACGTGTACAAGTGACGAAGTGGAAGCATATCAAAAACAAATCATGAGCGAACCCATTGTTCAAAAGATCATTTCTCTTCAACAAGAAAATGGCTGGATCGGAAACGGACTCCATGGTTCCTTTGACTCACAGGAGGGCGCCACCAAGTACCTTGCAGAAAAAGGCATGGATAGAAATAGCCATGTTATGCAACACGCCATGGACGCATTTGCTACCACTCCGCTCGATCATCCATACTATACGTCCACAGGGCGTATCTTAGATGTATATCAGTATCCCACTGTGGGCAATAACCTGATACGCGCAGCTTGTGTGGCTCGTGCCGGGTATGATGACATGATAGACATAGAACCACTCATACAGTTGTCCTTAGACTCCTTCCGTCGAGTGCTGGAGGTTGATTCGATTCTGGGTGTTTCGCATATCGCACAGGGAAACCGCCGCGTATTCAATGAGTATGAAAAATGGCCTTGCCGTTACCATCTTGATATTCTGGCGCACACGGATTGCTGGAAAAACGAAAGAAATATCAAAATGCTTGCCGATTCCTTCACGAAAATAATGAAAAACGACAGACAGGAATTGATTGGTTTGAAAGCCGATGTCTGGGTAGGACATATTTTAGGTGCTTGCGAATGCTTTCCCTCGCAAGGGTTCAGCCTGAAAAGAATAGAGCAGAAAACCGGCAATCCCTATTTTCATATGGAGTATATCGAATGGCTTGCACGATGCGGCGTTATTCCTTATATACCCGTTATGCGTGATATAGTCCACGAAATAACCTGTGCCGTTGATGCAAATGGCGTGTGTCAAACATATCCTGGTGAGTTTATGTTTCGGAAATGGGGACCGTATGCCGGATTGCAATTAGAAATTGATTGGAAGTCCCGTGTGAGAAGAGCGTGTGACGTAACCTTCCGCGCTCTTATGATCCTGCATTACGCAGATCATGCAAATTGATGTTGATATATGCGAGACACTGCTATCACAATTATTTGTTATGCAAAGTTAAAACTAAAGTAAAAAGGAGACTCTCATGACCTTTGACCGCAACAAAACCGAGTTCGCCTCCCCTCTCCAAAGGGAGGTCTGGCAGCAGGGTGTCCACATCATGCCCCTTGACGTTTCCTTGGCCGACGTGACTGACCCCGAGACCCGTGAGGGATGTAGACAGATCTACGACTGCATCATGGAGATCCTCGCGGATATGTACGAGCATACCGAGGCATACAGCCAGAGTCCCCGTTGCTACACAGGAGACTATCTTGTGTGGCTGACGAGCGGATTAAAGCCTCTGAAAAAGTATACAGAGGAATACGATCGCTATCTGCAAAGACTCCCGCAGTTCGGCTTCGTTTGCGAGGAAGTCAGCGGCGAATGGTCAAACCCGCGCTACCCGCTGTTCTTTGCTTATTATCCCCGAATGGCACAGCTTTGGAGGGAGCGCAAGAAGAATCTGGGCGGTTACTTGGAGCGCCTGGACTTTCGCCTGTTCGCACCCAAGATCAAGCTGTCCTTGGACGACATCCTCCGTCCCTTGTCGGATGCAGATCGGAAAGTATGTCTTGATCTGCACGAATTTGCCCTGTCCAAGGGGTTGAAGCCGGAGCTGAAGAACCCGTATACGATCCGCTATCTCTACAAGAAGCTCTATTCCTTCGAGCTTCACAATCACCCCTTCCGCGTGCAGGTCATCTATCGGCTGGATAACAAAAGGGTTCTCATTGAATCTCTGGATCGCTTCCTGCAAGTGGCGCGGGAACAGTTCGACCGTGATGAACTGATCGCCTACATCCAAGGCGGTATTTGCGTATGTAACGCCTGCAACGGTGCAAGGGCATTTGATAATCGTTGCGGCGTTTGGGTGGATATTGACGGTGTGCGGCGGTTGGCCGCCATGCCCTGTAGCTCTGCCATCGACAAGTACCGCAGAGGGAAGGATACCTGCTACACCGAAGAGGATGTGCGAGCGCTGAAACGGCTGTTGGAGGTGCGCGTGGAGCAGGTAGATGCGTATGTGGACAGAGCACAACCAAATAAAGTTTAACATAAGAAACATATGGACGAATAGTAAACGAGTAACAAAAAACATTGCTTGCTAAGTAACTTAAAGGAGATTTACATGGGTAAAAGAACACCAAAATTAAAGCATCACTACGAAGTGTTTCCCGTTCTGGAAACCGAGCGTTTGGTCTTGCGGCAGATCGTTCCCGCCGACGCAGAGGCGGTCAATGAGTTGATTACAGACCCCGAAATGTACCGCTATTGGGGTGCGCCTCTTTCAAACAATGAAAAAAGCGGAGACCGTTACATCCGCCGAAATCTTACCCCCAAGCCCCATCAAACCCCTAATGGCATTACGTGGGGGATCGCTTTCAAAGAGGACGACCGCATCATCGGGGAGATATTCATCATCAAAATTGAAGAAAACCGTCAAGCCGACATCGGTTATCGCATTACTATGAAGTGTCAGAATCAAGGCATCGCCTCGGAGGCTGTCGGTGCCGTGGTTCGCTTCTGCTTTGAGCAGACCGAACTACAACGGCTTCAGGCTACGGTTGCCCTTGAAAATGAAGCATCGTATAAGGTGCTTGAGAAAAACGGCTTTGTGCGTGAAGGACTTTTGAGACAAGCCAAGTTTGTTCGTGAATGGAGAGACTATTATATTTACAGCTTTTTGCGTGAGGATTATATGGCATTGGCGAAAAGCGAATAAAAAAAGGAAAGAAGACTCACACTTGACAGTACAAAATGGTTATGAAAATACTTATGAAGAGGAGAGAATGGAAATAAACAAATACGATTTTTGTACAAGTATAAAGAATGATTATAAGCTGGAGATATCTGATATATCCTTGCTTGACAGTCATTTTGGCACAGAGATATATCTGATGATTGCCAACAATCAAAAATATATAGTAAAAAAACTCCCGCTTTGTTTTGAGAATGTCAACAATGAGGGCGTTGTTAGCGATTATCTTGCAAGTCACGGGATTAAGGTCGCGCGACTTCTGCAGAATAATACCGGACATTATGTTTTGAAAACATCCGAATACCAACTTACGGTTCAAGAGTATATTGAAGGGGAAATACTTCAAGTGAATCGTGCTCCAAAATGGCTTATGGGTCGTTTGGCAGAGTATCTTGGGAGAGCAACCTTGGTGCTAAAAGATTTTGAACAGTTGCCCTTGCGATTTGGAAAAGAGTTTTTTTCGCCGGGTCATGCGATTGCGAAGAAAGAACAATACGTAACGGAGCTGGCAAGAACAAAGGATCGGGGTGATTCAACCACGATTCCCATATGGGAAGAGCAAATACGGCACCTTGAAAAGATTTCAACATTTCACATTGATACCGATAAGCTCACATATACCAATTCACACGGGGATTATCATATTGGTCAGGTGATTGTACAAGATAAGGATATTACGGTCATTGATTGGACATCGGCTTGCCAACTGCCGATATGCTTCGAGATCATTACTTCATATGTATTTACCGCTCCGTCCTGTTCGGAAGGTGTTATTGATGCAGAAGGATTAAAAAGATATATTCAGACTTTTACGAAATATTTTCCGCTTACGGAGTATGATATAAAAGCGATGCCATATGTCCTGTATTTTTGGCATTGTATGTGCAATTATCGCCCTGATGAAATTGCATGTATTGCTCCCAAATATCAGCCGATCGCAAATCTGCTAACAAATATGTTAAATTGGCTATATGAGCATGTAGATGAGTTGTCAGATCGGCTTACCTTATCATCCCCGAAAGGAGCCCGCCCATGATCCTTACCCAACCGGAAGAAAAATGCGCCGATTTTATCCGTGCCGAGGACAAGAAATTTTTTGTCGCCGTTACGCAAGCGCTGAATGAACTGGGCTACCAGAATGGTTTTATGAATTGAAAGGAGATTAACAATTTTATGATGAAATCAGAATCTTTTATCTATCACAACACCGGGAAAATGCGCTTCATCGGTATTGACGCATGGCGAACAGGAGATGATTGGGGCGGCCTTTGGGAGCGTTCTTCGGACTTCCTGCCGCGTCTGGAAGCTTTGAAAGCCGAGTATGCTACAGAGATTCCTGAAGCCGCGTCCCTTATCCACTCCGGTGGCAAGGAGGTAGGTGTGGAAGAACATTTCCTGGCAGGATATTTCTTCAAAGAAGGCACGCCTGTACCCGAAGGCTTTGATTATTATGATATTGAAACAGAGCGTGTTGGTTATGCCATCTATGTCAGCGATAACATTGGCGAGGACATGGAGAGTGCATATGCTCAGACAAGAGATAGAATTTTGGGAGACGGTTATCTGGTTCCGTATCCCCAGGGATATTGGCACGCTGAGATCTATACCAACGGTCGCCCCCATGATGGTGAGTACCGCTTTGGATATATGTTCCCCATGATTGATAAATGATTGAATAATTATGTCTGTGGTACATAGTACTTACTGCCGAAATTTCGGAGCTGTTCTATCTCGGAAACGCTGAAAGGAAAACTAAATGAGTAACACACTGGAAACTAAAACCCTCGATCAGCTGCACGACGCATTGGTCTCCTACAACAGCTATATGTGCGAAATCCCGGAAACCTTCCCGATACTGTCGGAATATCTCCATGGTCTGTCGGAATCCGAGTTCTGCAGGGCATTCGCAAAGCTTGAAAAGAGCATTATTGACCTCTATACATATCTCACCGACTATCCGGAATCTATCGGTCTGACTGTGAGGGACAAAAAGACCGGGGAGTGGAAAATCCAATCCTCCCAGCACATCAGTTGTGTAAAGAAACTACTGTATGTTCTCGGCAGACATGGTACAATCAATGGGGATTGCCTCCATATCTCCATGAATGACCTGATGAACGCGTACATGACCTATTACCCCAATTCCTCCGTGGAGCTGTCGGATACCGTGAAGGAATTTGAGAAGGAAAAGCAGGATAAATTTTTCACTTCCAAGCATATGCAAATGGTATTCGATTGTTTGGCCAAGTTCGGTTTTACCTTTGACGGATTGGACGCATTGGAAACACAGGTCATAGAAGTACGTTACCCGGAAAATCCTGCGGTATTGACGGTGCTCCATAGCTTTGCACAGGCGAAAATCTGCCGGATCAACTTTGGATTTGATTTCACCAAGTGCAATTACAGAGTGTTTGCCCATCCTACATATGGGAAACTGCCGCTTCAAGATCTGTACAGTTATCAACTGCTGTCTGAGAAGAACAAGGCCTTTCTCTTAAAGCTGAATGCGGAACTGGAAAAGATCGGCACGACTTACGGTGAATGTGCAGGAGGATGGTACAATGGTACGCTCCCCTGCGATTACAACTACAAAAACAAACTCCGCCTCCTGCAGAACATGGAAAGCGGATTGGTCCCTCATGTGGTACTACGATTCGGAAAAAAAGCCGAAAAAATGGCGGCATTGATTGAATCCCTCCCGGAGGAATACAAAGGGTTGGTACAGAAATGCCGAGGCTGCAGAAAGGGTGAGTGCGACCACCGGATCCCTGTAGCGGCGGAGGGTAAAACGCAGATGATCTGTAATGTGGCTTGGTGGTACTTCCCGCCGGAAGAAAAAGCAATTCCGTATATTGTGGCGGCGTATCGGATTTCATAACCCCCGCTTTTTGCCTTCCGTCTGGTCCAGTGTAGCATAGCTCTCGCAGCTGTCAACGTGACCGAAAAATGAAATACAACCGAGAAAGTCAAGAAGCAATACTTGGCTTTTTCTTTATCCATAAGAAGAAAGTATCCGTTCCATCAAGTGAATCCCGTGTACATACCTGCACTTGACATTTTTTTCTTTTTTTGCTATAATTACCCTCAACCCATGAACAAATCACAAATATGGTTAAAGCCACGGAGGACAACGTATGACAGGTACTATTTTCAATATCCAGCGCTTTTCCCTGTTTGACGGTCCCGGGGTGCGGACTGTTGTCTTTCTCAAAGGATGCCCGCTGCGGTGCAGGTGGTGCCACAACCCGGAGGGGCTTTCTTCCGCGCGGCAGATCATGTATAATCCCGAGCGCTGCATAGGCTGCGGTGCTTGCATAGAAGCTTGCGATTTTGATTGCCACGCCATCAAGGACGGCATTCACACTTACGACCGTCACCACTGCATCTCCTGCGGTAGGTGCGCCGAGGTCTGCTACAGCCGAGCGCTGACCACCGTGGGGCAGGTCGTGACCGTAGACGAGATCATGGAAACAGTTTTGAAGGACAAAGCCGTTTATCTTGAAAGCGGCGGAGGGCTGACCCTTTCAGGAGGAGAGCCGCTTTTGCAAGGTGAATTTGCCATAGCGCTGCTGAAATCCGCAAAATCTCATGGGCTGCACACCTGCGTGGAGACCTCGGGCTTTGGTAAAACCGAGATCCTTGCAGACATGGCCCAATATGTCGATCTGTTTTTATTCGACTATAAAATAACCGGCGATGATGCGCACCGCGAGCTTTGCGGTGTGCCGCAGACCCCCATCCTGGATCATTTGACCCTTTTGGACACGCTTGGGGCTAAGGTCATTTTGCGCTGTCCTCTTCTCCCCTTTAACCGCAACGACAATCATGCCGAAGGGATCGCGAGAACCGTTCTGTCCCATCCTTCTGTCACTGAAGTGCAGATCATGCCCTATCACCGTCTCGGTATTGCCAAGTCGGAGCAGCTTGGTATGATCCCGGAATACGAAGGGGAGGTAGAGGATCGCGCCCTCGCAGAAGCATTCGTCCGCGATGTGCAAAAAAAATGCGGAGGACGGGTTAAAGTTTCGATAGGATAATTTACCACACCAAGGAGCCATCATGTATAACACGAAAGAAAAACTCATTTTCACTGACCGCATGGAAGCGGTTAAAGCTGACATCCACCCCCGTCTGCGGCTGCGCAACGCCCGCGAGGACACCTTTATAGAGCCCATTCCCCGCGACGGACGCGATCCCTTTGCCGACGTGTTTGAGGAAATGCCGGATGCGCCTTATGTTATCACGCTCGCGCACGCCATCGTCCGCTCCTGGCTGACCCTTCCCTGTGTCATTTATCCCCACGAAGCGGTGGTGGGCATTACAAGACCCATCTATCCCGCTATGGAGCATTTCAGCTGGGGCGTCCGTTTTTTGGATCACCCCTTGCATGACAGCAGTTATCCCGAGACCGAGCGCGCCCGTATTGATGCACTTTATGACCGCATGACGCCTCTGGACTACCGCCACATCCATAAAGCCGGTCACACCATGCTCACCGAAGAAATCTACAATGCGCTTGGCAGGGAAGGAATGTTCAATGCGGGTGGCTATCAGGGTCATACCATCCCCAACTACACAACGCTGCTTACAAACGGCCTGGACGGCATGCTTGCAATTATCGACAAGTATGCTGCCATCAACAGCCGTGATGAGGAAACGGTGGATTTCTACGAGGCAAATCGCATTTTGGTGCGCGGCATGATCGCCCATATGGAGCAGTATGCACAGCACGCGGCGCGCCTTGCTGAAAATGAAACCGATCCTGAGCAAAAGCGTTATTACAAAGACATTGCAGCAAACTGCGCGCACGTAGCGCACAAGCCCCCCGTCACACTGTATCAGGCCGTGCAGCTGACCTGGCTTTTGTCCTTGTGGGATTGGGTGGATTGCCTTGGCCGCGTGGATCAGTTCCTTTACCCCTTCTACGAATACTCCCGTGAGCACGGTGACGTGATCTCCCCCGAGGAGTCCATCACCTCTCTGATGTTCAAAATCTGGGAGTGCGGTGCGCACAATACCACGATTGGAGGCTGTCATCCCGAGGACGGAAGTGACGCCACTAATGATCTTTCCTATCTGTTTTTGCAGATACTGCGCAACATTCACGATACGCATCCCCGCATGGTGGTGCGAGTTGGCGAGCAGACTCCCGCCGATCTGCTCCTTCTGGCATCTACTCTGTGGGCTGAAGGAATGTGCGATCCTACCGTGGTCAGCGACGAGACGGTGATCCCCGGTCTCCTCAAGTTGGGCGTGACCTTGGAGGATGCACGCAATTACGCTACTCTTGGCTGCCAGGAGATCGAGGTGCCCGGCAAGAGCAACACGGGCTGCGAGGATGGCTCGATGAACCTTGCCAAGATCTTTGAGATCGCCATGAGGGGAGGAAAGGCGACGCATGATCGCACCACGCAGCTGGGGCCTGTTACCAAACCCTTTGCCGAATGCGAGACCTTTGACGAGCTGTTTGACGGCTTTGTGACCCAGATGAAATTCTTCACCGAGGTACATTGTTATCTCTGCCGTGTGGGGCAAGAGATCCGCGCCGCCAACCACGCAAAGCTGCTCAAGGGTATCTTTACCGACGGTTGCCTGGAGCGCGGCATTCCTCATGACGCAGGTGGACCTATCTACGGCTACGGTGTCATTGAGACCGCGGGACTTGCCGCTACCGCCGATGCGTTGACCGCGATCAAAAAGCTGATATATGAGGAAAAACGCATGACCAAGGAAACCCTCCTGGCGGCTTTGGATGCCAACTTCGAGGGCTACGAGCGAGAGCGTCAGATGCTTCTCAACGCCGCTCCCAAGTTCGGCAACGACGACCCCGAGGCTGACGAAATGGCAGTTCGCGTGCTGACGCTTTACTGGGATGAGATCGCCAAGTACCAATCGGGGCGTGGCGGGGTCTACACAGGAGCTTGCTCGCTGTTGACAGCGGGTATTGCGTACGGCAAGACGCTCGGTGCATTCCCTGACGGACGCTTTGCGGGAGAACCGCTTGGCAACTCCATGGGGCCCCGTCCGGGAGCGGATAAGAGCGGACTGACCGCCATGCTCAATTCGGTCACAAAGCTCCCCATGGAAAAGGGTGTGGGCGGTACGACCCTGAACGTCATCCTGACCACACGCATGCTATCCACTCCCGCTCTTCGCACAAGTGTATCGACGACAATCAAAACGTTCCTGACTCACGGTGGCTGCATGGCGCAGATCACCACTGCCAACAAGGACGATCTTCTGGACGCCAAGTGCCATCCCGATCGCCACGGAGATCTCACCGTCCGTGTGGGCGGCTACAGCATTCAGTTCGTGCAGCTCGACAGCGAGACCCAGGATGAAATCATCAGTCGATATTGTTCATAACGTCAACTATTCTGATGAAAAATGTTCCCGATTTTTCACCTTTCGTCCGTGTCCAGTGTAGCATAGCTCTCGCAAAAGTATATTGATTCGAAAGAATGGATACCAAAGATACGAGTGGTCAATCTCAGATTTGGAAATATTAAAAATATAATTCTTTTACTCAGGACTTGAAATAGGCTTCTGGGAGAGTGTTTCAACCGCCATTAGAAATTTTCTCTCCAAACAAGTTATTGCTTTTCTATTCGTTTATGCTATAATATAATCAGGACAAGCGCTGATCCTAAAACAATACGGAGGAAAGCAATGATTAAGATTGGAGAAAAGATAAAGTTTTTAAGAAAGCAGAAAAATATATCCCAAGAAGTACTTGCCAACTATCTTGGTGTATCATTTCAAGCCGTTTCAAAGTGGGAGAACGGCAGTACAATGCCGGATGTTACCCTAATTCCTGCTATCGCATCATTTTTCGGCGTTACTACCGATGAGATTTTTGATTTCAATCTGATGGAAATGGAAAAACAGGTGGATGCAATCTGTGATGAAGCATTAGAATACCGCCTAAGTGATTCAGAAAGAGCTGAGCGTATCCTGCGTGAAGGATTACGAAAATTCCCTGGGAACGACACAATACTGAATAACTTGCTTTACACATTAGATATGCATATGAGAGCAGACGAGGTTATAACTCTCTGTAAATCTCTCATAGAGGCAACGAAGGACGATTCGATTAAATACGATGTTTGCCGGATTCTTGCAACGTGCTACAAGGAAAACGGAGAACGTGAACTGGTTAAATCAACCTTGGAAATGATTCCGGAGTTTTATTTCTCAAAGCTGGGGCTTGCGGCATCGCTATTGGATGGCGAGGACAGCTATGAAGCTGCGCAGAAACAGAAGAATATTTCTGCGGAAGACTTAATCGATATGCTGATGATTACAGGCAAACGCTTGCAGGAAATAGGAGAAAACGATAAAGCCATTTCCCAATTCAGAATAGCGCAAAAGGTCATGGATGCTTTTGCCGAGGATTTTCTGGAAACCAAGTGGTTCGAGGCAACGGTCTATGAGTACACAAGCGCGCAACGGAAGGAAATCGAACAACTCATTAATGAAGCATAACCTTCGCCTCAAGCGGCTGATACTAAATACGGACAAAGGGTTCAGGATGAAAGTTCTGAACCCTTTGCCGTGTTTATAGGTGGAATGTAAGATGTAAGTAGAAATTATACAATCACGATTTTCGGTTATGATATATATAGTCATACCCGATATTCAACCTGCGTTAGAAAAAATCTCTCCAAACAAGTTATTGTTTTCTCTTCGTTGCTGTGGTATCATAGTGCTGGTGAAAGTTGATACGGTCATAGGGCTCTTTCACTCGTCTACGCCGGTATAGGAGGAAAATATAAGAAATGAAACTAAAAGATCTCACACGTTTTATAAGAAATAAGTTTCGATTTTATATCTTTTTTACGTGTATGAAAGAGTTGATACGCACCTTTATTAGCATTTTTATCCCCATTTTGTTATCAAAAATTATATTGAAAGCTACAGCGGGAAATGTGAATGAGGTGTTGTTTTTTGCTATCATCATTCTTTCGATCAAACTTGTAGAATTGATTATTTTCTGCATAACTGATATTCAGCTTCAAAAAAACTTATCAAAAAACAAACATGTCTGCAAATTGGAGTTTTATAAGTTCTTCTTCGACAGACCCCTACATGAGTTGTTTTCCCTTAAAGTTGGAGACACGAAAGAAAAACTAAACGACGATTTTGAGACTATAACGAAAAAATATACCTCAACCTACCCCAAAACCATCACATCCCTGTTGTCCGCCATTGCATATTTTCTATATTTGGTTTCCTTGAGTCCATGGATCGCGCTTATTTTCTTTGCGATCTCGCTGCTGCAAGTGATCCCTCCTATATTGATTCGAAAGTATCTTCAGGTAAATTATGATGACTGCCGAGATATAGAGGCAGAATTAACAGACTTCGTTATTGGAGGATATCGGGCATTTTTGCTGATTAAGCTATATAAGCTGGACAACTGGTGGAAGAAAAAGCTCGCCGGACTTCACAAGAAGTATTCGAAAATCGGAAGAAAAAGCATCTACACGGGAACCGCAGAAAGTGTACTTAATGATATTATCAACAGTATTCTTACATATGTTACATACGGTATTATCGGTTTGCTTGTTTTGAACGGTGTTGTCACACTTGAAGTTGGTATTCAGGCAATCGCCGTATCCGGAAGTGTTTTCGGATTGGTCAAGACCATATTTGAGGTGATTCGTGATGTTGCCGTGAGCAGAGCAGCCGAAATTCGACTTTCCGATTCGTCCATGTCAACTGAATCAACCGAAGCCCATATACGCACAGGCAATATCAACGTTTCGGATTTAACTTTTTCGTATGATGAAAATGTGCTGATTTCAAACCTGAGCCTTTCCATGGATCATCCCAAAATATCTGTCATGAAAGGAGCCAACGGAAGCGGTAAAACGACCTTGCTTCATTTGATTGCCGGTGTTTTGAAAAGCAACACGGGAGAAGTATCCATAGATGGCATTTCTTCGTCTGCTCTTTCTTCCTTCAACTATCCAAGGAATTTGTTCTTCCTTCCGCAAGAAGATGCCGTATTCAATTTCACGGCAATAGAGTTGTTTTCCATGATGCTTCCTGACCGTAAGGACAAGGTTTTGGAGCAAGCAAAAAGATTTGGCTTGAATGAAAACTTATTGCATGGCGCCCAAATAAGTGAGCTGTCCGGCGGAGAGCGAAAAAAGGTCTTTCTTTCAATTGCGTTTGTGATAAATCCCATATTGATGATATTAGATGAACCAACAAATTCGTTGGATATGGAGGGAAAAGCTCAGCTCAAAGAATTATTGCGTCAGAGAGAAGGACATACGCTGCTTGTGACACATGACGGATTTATGGATGATATGGCAGGGTACACATACGAGATCAATAAAGGAGCCAATGATGAACACATATAAAAAACGAGTTGTCCGGGATTGCGCAAGGACAGTTTTTCCTTCTGCTGTATTTAACGTATTGGATGCGGTCATTGGAGCATTGCTGACCGTGTATATTTCAAGCATTCTGGCCAAGTTTGCCGATGCCATATTTGCAATGGATATAACTTACGGCATGGAGAATTTCGGGATACTGATCATATGCGTTCTTATCTCGCTGTTTGTTATGCCCTTGTTTGGTACCGTAAAGGAAATTCTTCTCTTTGACAATTCTTTAAAGCATGACCGCATGATCTACGGAAGATATCTGAATAAAAGATTCAAAGAGGCTCGGCAATTTTCTGAAGGAGAAGTTCAATATCGGCTTGAACAGGATGCTATAGACGTGCGTTGTATGTGGCTCGATTTGGTTACGAAAAGCATAGCCACGCCGATCATGCTCGGATATTTGCTCTATCATTCTATACGGATCAGTCTGCTGTATACGGTCATAATTTTTCTCGTTTCAGCGCTGAAATTGGTTATACCGGTCGTAACAAAAAAGCTGAACACTAAATACGATAAAGAAGTCCGAGAGTATCAGACGCAAGTGCGATCCTACGAATTTGAAGTGCTGGATCAACCACATAAAGTAAAAATGTACGGGCTGACATCACCGCTACTGCAAAGATTCGACCAAATTTATTTGCGCTTTTTCCGTGATACATTGAGAAAAAGCATTCGACTGTCCTCCATAACATCAAATCTATCCGGCACGCTTGATACATTTTGCACGATCATCATTCTATTGTCCGGAGCCATCCTGGTTGCCAAAGGCGAAATGACAGCGGGAGGTATCGCAGCCGCGTTCGGATTCCTTTCGATTTTCAATACGTTGTTTGAAAATATTTCTTCCTTTATTCGTGATTATCCCGTTTTCGGAACGCTGGTTGACCGATTGACCATCTTTTATACTCACGAAGAAAAATCTTCCGGCGCACAAGTGTCTTCCCTAAATGAAATATCTGTCAGCGACCTTTCTTTTTCCTATGATGAAAAATCTGTATTTCAAAATGTGAATTTTACGATACACCAAGGAGATAAGGTTGCGATATGTGGCCAAAACGGAAGCGGCAAATCGACTTTGATCAAGCTGCTATGCGGAGTTTTAAAAGATTATTCCGGGCAAATTAAGATTGACGGGCAAGAATTGTCGGAATTATCTGCTCTTAACTGGTACGATTGCATTGCCTATACCGAACAGGATCCATACCTGTTCCCGATGAGTATAAAAGAGAACATTCGCATTGGAAATCTTAACGCATCTGATGAGGAGCTTGATGAAGCCATTCGAAAACTTGAACTAGAATATCTCATCGACCGCGATATTCATTCGGAAAAACAGCAGTTGTCAGGAGGAGAAAAACAGAAGATTTCCATAGCGCGAGCATTGCTGAAAAATACGCCCATCATCATAATGGATGAGCCAAGCAACAATTTAGATACGGGGGCTTTGGCGTGGCTTGGTGATTTTATCCGCCATTCGTCTAAGACGATTGTTTTCGTGTCCCACGATTCGGATCTGATATCTTGTGCTGATTATACGGTTTGTTTGTAACTCATTATGATTAGGCATATGTGTATGAGTTGCAACGAATCCCCCGATTTTTCACCTTTCGTCCTGGTCTAGTGTAGCATAGCTCTCGCAGCTGTCAACGTGAAAAATTATCGCTGAAAAATGAAATAAGATACAGAATAGCCAGGTAGCAATACCTGGTTTTTCTATATCCATAAGCAATATTTTTTCGTGTACTGGCAAGGGACTATACCTCTCGTTGACATCTGCACACTTCACTCGCAAGGATCTCGATTTCCTCCCGACCTATGCTCCCCCGACCCTGCCGAAAGGCGAAATAAAAATCGGGAGGTATAGAAAATGAAAACCCAAACCAAAGAAAGAATCACCAACGAAAACGTAAGGATCACCGAGAACAATGTCCAGCATATCGGTGAGTGCATCGCGCTATCTGCCATCAAGAAAATGATGCGTTTCGCACACCATCCACGTTCTCTTGACAAGCTGTATGCCGGATTGGTCGAGGATATCTACCACAGCAAAGGCTACAACACGACCTTCTCGGATGGCTATGATCTCGCATCCGAAGTGATATGCTTCCTCTGTCATTACATTGGTCATAACTTGGATGATTTGGCTTGTCAAAATCGTAAAGGTGAGCTACTTACTGTCCGCTTTGCCTGCTACCGTTACGCCCTGCGGTACATCGAGAAGGAATATCTGTCCGCGTTCAAGACCATCAGTATCGAAGAATGCTCGCAGGCCGATGCTTCCATTGACTTCGAGACCCAGTATGAGATTGAGGACTATACCAAGGTCGATACGATCATCCATCAAATGCGGTTGACCATTGCAGAAAAAGAGACTTTGAACTACTACATGGCGGGACTCGGATTCGTGGCGATCGCGCAGATGCAGAATGTCAATAACACGACTGTCTGGCGCAGAAGAAAGAGCATTCAGAAGAAGTATCTGCGATATGTGGTCATGCAAGGCTGACTACTCTTACCATAATAATAACGCCGAGAGTAACCGTAATTGGTCGTTCCCGGCGACAACTGATAGTTGACAATATTTATCAACTATCTCTTTACATTTGGGCTGTTCTGTGATATAATAAAAACAGTTCCGGAGCAATTTACCTTTTGGAGGGAAATTTACATGGCAAATCTAAAGATAGGTGAAAAAATCAAAGTAAAAAGGCGCGAGCGTGAACTAACACAAGAGGAGCTTGCCAGTATGCTCGGTGTAAGCAAAGCAGCAGTCAGCAAGTGGGAAAATGAAGAAAGCTACCCCGATATAACCATGCTTCCACAAATAGCGAAACTATTCCATATAACGATGGATGAACTTTTCGACTATACTTTGGAGTACAAACCGTTAGTTATCGTGAATGAATATCATTTTGGGCTGTCTCTTGACACTGTCGATAAGCGTGTTTTGGATCACGGAACCGTGAAATCTTGCGGTGTATATAAAACCGAACGTCTGGTTGGTGAGAATATCGAATCCACATGGGAAACGCGGGTTGAATTTATCTCCACGGAAGAGAATTTTCCGTATATACTTCAGCAATATATAAAACCCGGTCATCTGACAGATGGATACAGTATGAGACTCGCGGACGGCAAGATAATCGACGATGACAAACCAAACAAGCATTTTGTTTGTAAGGAGAAAGTGTGGGAGTACAGAACAACCGATCGCAAATATTTGCGTCAAATGCTGAAAGAACTGCGCGAAATGGGATTTTCGGATGAAGATGATGTGTAAATCAACTTCATAATTAGCCGCTGTCGGCTTTCTAGAAAAATACTTCATACCATATCAAAAAGAATGCCGCCGAAGGTAACCGTAATTGGTCGCCCTCGGCGGTGATTGTTTAACATGAGTAGTAACAAAGCTACGCTTTATGCAATTGAATACTTCTTGGCATATTCAAGAACAACGTTTCGAAAATGTTCATGCTTAAAGTTATGCCTGATATCCGTAATGTCTACATACATCCCCTGCATTAAACTCTGAATAATTGTTTCTGCCAAAAAAGCCTCAAAAACATAGTCATCCGTAAACGCTTGCTCAATATCAGTATTCATTCCGT
The DNA here is from genome assembly GCA_045602325.1 of Eubacteriales bacterium. Classification (GTDB taxonomy): domain Bacteria; phylum Bacillota; class Clostridia; order Oscillospirales; family CAG-272; genus CAMEON01. Next base: position 61,886 of record JAZSBH010000132.1, read on the forward strand.
TGTTAATACCTTCAATAGCATAACGATAGATTAAACTCTCCCGTCCCAATTTCTGCTCCATAATCTTCAAACAATTAAGGCCGTCAATAAGATCGGATATCTTGACTTTCCCCTTAAAAGATAGGGTGGACTCCCCACAGCGCAAAATATAATCAATAGTTGTTTCAAAAACATCGGCAAGTGTCGGTAAAATTGATATATCAGGCAAAGTTTCGCCCCGTTCCCATTTACTAACTGCTTGGAAAGTAACGCCGAGCCGATCACCTAGATCGGCTTGCGTCATGTTTTTACTGGTACGTAGCATGGCAATAGTAGCCCCGATTTTCTTACTGTCCATAGTTCATCTGCTCCTTTATAGAATATGTAAAGCCGGCTTCCAAAGATATTATAGCAGAATACCACGGATAAATCAATAACCCGTAAAGTTAGTTTTCAACACTCAAACTCAACGTGATAGGTTTTTGTAAATTGTCCACGAAAAAGCTCTTTTTTCCCCCTTTGGCACCCTAACGTGTGCTTGTCTTATACAAGTCGGCTCGCTGCGCTCGCCGAGACAAGCACACGCCCGCGCCGTAAACAAACGAAAAAGAAAAATCCAAAGCCGAGCGGTCGCGGAGTCGCCCGCTGAGCCGCTTGGGCGTACGTCCGCGATCACGCTCGGCGGCTTATTGGATAGATTTCGTTTTTGGACGTTTGTTGGAGCATCGCTTGGTCAGATCGTCAGCCTTCGCATCAGCTCTGTCAGTCTCCGAGTGAGATTTGTCCAGTAGATTATCAAAATCCGCCAGTTCCGTAAGTTGACATTAAGATTTCGGTGTGCTATCCTGTTTATGCACCATGGATGCTTGGGAAAAGTTGGGGTAAACTTGGGGTAAAGTTTTGGTTTTTACTAAAAGATGTGGAAAAATATAGGTTTAGTTGCTTGTTTTTTCCTTGCATTTATGGTACAATAGCACCGCATTTCACAGAAAAAGGAATAGTCACAGTATAGTTAGTTCGTATGCAAAGTGTCAAGCCAAGAATGATGATGCCTAATTGAAAAGGCCGAGCCTGTGTTCCGAGGGCGAAATCGGAAGGTTGCACTTAAAGGCGTAATACGTTTTCATGACAGAAAAGCGTATTGCGCTTTTTTGTGCCTTTTTCTCTGGAAAATACGAATTAAGGAGAAAAAAGATTGAAAAAAAGAGAGGTCAACATCATCACAAACGGCGGCTTTGAGGTCAAGCAACTGAGCGCATCGGAACGAGAGGCATTCATGTCGGCTCTACTGGAGCGCATCTTGGAGCTTCGGCGCAAGCGAAAGGAGGCAGACGGTCATGCCACATGAGAAAGCAAAAATCTACTTCGATGGCAGCCACTACATCGCCATCCCACAAAACGAGGGCAAGAGTCCCGGGAAGGGCGGCTTCCACGGCAACGAAAATGACGAAATGAGAACGGCTTTTGAAAAGGCATACAAGGGCGCAAAGGCCAAACGGCGAAAGGAAAAGGTAACGGAAATCGTAGCGGAATTGAAACCGAAATTTGAGAGTGAGGAACAGGCGACCGAATATGTCAAGGCCGAGATGGAACGAATCCAACGGAATCTGATCGTGAGGCGGAAGAGGCTGGTGAGGAAAATCAACCTTGGAAATTGGAATTACTTTTGTACGTTCACCTACGACGATCAGAAGCATACAGAGGTATCATTCAAAGCGAAACTGCGAGATTGCTTTAAGAAGATGTGCCATCGTAGGAATTGGATCTATATCGGCGTATGGGAACGATCACCGAACAGCAATCGGCTACACTTTCACGGGTTATTCAACATCCCCGAAAACGCAATGGTCGGCGAGCTGATGGAACATCGGGATTACAGCACCAAGAACCACAGGATGCAGACAACATTGCAGAATAGTTACTTCACGGAGCGCTTCGGCAGAAACGATTTCGAGCCAATCAATAAGCAGGAGCTACCCAACGCCACAGCCTACCTGATGAAGTACATCGAGAAATCGGGCGAGAGAATCGTTTACTCCAAGAACACACCGGCATATTTCATATCCGACATTCTGGACGATGATGTGGTATGTACCATCGGGCAAGAGGACAGAAAGCTCTTGCTATTCGATAATTTCATCTGTTTTGATGACGGAGTGTACGTTGGAGAAGTCAGCCCCGAGGTCATCAAGCAAATGCCAAAAAAGAATTAACAAATTAGTCTTTCGCCTCTGTGGAGCGTAAACGAAACCGCCGTCGAGGTCAAGGGGTCAAAAATATCGCTGAAAATCAGGAACCGACCGACATGAATGCAATATTTTCGCCTGTTTCCCTTGACCTCTTTGGGCGGTTCCGTTTGGTTCGCTCCCGTCGAAAGACAAATCTAAAGACAAATCAGAAAGGAAAAAAGAGAATGAAAACAGCAGTTATTTATGCAAGATATTCTTGCGATGCTCAAACCGAGCAGTCGATTGAAGGTCAGCTTCGTGTGTGTGAGGACTATGCCAAGATGCACGATATTCTGATCCTGGATACCTACATCGACAGAGCCATGTCGGGAACCAACGATATGCGTCCCGATTTCCAGCGCATGATCCGGGATAGCGCAAAACGCCAATGGAGTTACGTACTCGTCTACAAGCTTGACAGGTTTTCTCGTAACAAGTATGAGGCAACAATCCACAAGAATACATTGAAAAACAACGGTGTGAAGGTGGTATCAGCTATGGAGAATATCCCCGATTCGCCCGAGGGTATTATCCTTGAATCGCTCTTGGAGGGTATGAATCAGTATTACTCCGCCGAGCTTGCTCAAAAAGTTCGCAGAGGCATGAGAGAGACCCGCCTGAAGGGAAACTACCAGGGCGGTATATTGCCTTACGGTTATAGGGCGGCTGACCGTAAAGTCGTGATCGACGAAGAAAAAGCCGAAATCGTGCGATTCATGTTCGATCAGTACGCTAAGGGCGTTACCGTTAAAGAGATCATCGCGACGCTTACGGCGCATGGAATTCTGTATAAAGGCAGACAATTCCCGATGAACACCGTATATGGCATCCTCAGAAACGAAAAGTATTCGGGGACTTATATGCACGGTGACGAGGTGGTGGACAAGATCTATCCGCCTATCGTAGAGCCGGAGATCTTCGCCAAAGTCCGAGCCAAGGTAACCGACAACAAGATTGGAAAGCACAGTAACGCGGTGGTCTACCTACTCCGTCATAAGATGAAGTGCGGCTACTGCGGTGAGAATATGATCGGTGAGTGCGGCACATCCAAGCAGGGCGAGCGTACCTATTACTACAAATGCCACGGAAGAAAAAACTTGCGGAACGGATGCAAGCAACAACCGTACCGCAAGGAAATTCTGGAAAAGTTTGTGCTGGACAGCATCATCGCCGAACTGAAAAAGCCTGGGCAAATGGACTATATCGTTCAAGGCCTTTTGGCTCTACAGGAATCCCAGATCAAAGCCAACTCCACATTGAGTATCCTTGAACGAGAGAAGAAGCAAAACGAAAGCGCGATGGAGAACATCATGACCGCCGTCGAGCGTGGCTTCTATACCGCCGCCGCAAACAAGCGTATGAAGGAGCTTGAAGATAGACAAGCCGAGCTGGAACGCCTGATCATTATCGAGCGTAGCAAGATGCAGGTCAAGGTGAGTGAGAAGGAAATCCGCGCCTACTATGAGGCAGCCTTGTTACAAGAGCCCAAGATGCTCATAAACTTCATTATACGCGAGATCACCGTGTTCGACGACGAAATACACATCTACTTCAATCACCCTTTACAGACGGGTCCTGACGCAAGTCAGGGCCTTTCTGTTTGCGACAGGGAAACAACGATACCCGTGCACATTCAGAACTCGTATGAGCTGAGACGGAAGAACGTAAGGCTGACGATCACCATCTGAAAACGCTTTGAGACAAAAAGAAAAACAACCTAAACCGAATAATTCGATTTAGGTTGTTAATGGTGACCCGTACGGGAATCGAACCCATGTTTCCAGCGTGAGAGGCTAGCGTCTTAACCGCTTGACCAACGGGCCGTGTCGCAACGACCTGCATATTATAGCACATCGAAATGGGTTTGTCAAGCCTTTTTTGAAAAAAATTTAAAAACTTGTCTTGTCTCTCGCTCCCATGGGAAGTTAAACCGTTGACAAATGTGAGCAGGTGTGTTATAATGGTACAAAAGATATATATGGAGTATCCTCATCTTTGGAAAGGAGTGTTTGTCATGGAAGTAACGGGAAGAGCAGAATCCGTGAGTGCACACGACGCCTTCGGTATGCCTGAATCGGAACTTTTGAGACCCGAAATGGCCTTTTTGGCCGAGAATCCCGAGGCTTTCGGGCTGGTTCCTGACGCCTGTCCGCTGACCACCAAGCACCTGCTGATCGCCGCCAATGGGCATGGTACCGAGGGCGGAGTCAATTCTCCGGCATATGAGCTGGAGTCCAAAGGGGTGGAAGGCTTGTTTACGTTATACGGTGATCTTCTGCCCCATACAGAGGAGGTAGCAGAGGCTTTGCAATCGGCTTTCGGTGAGAACAACAGTTTGAAAGAACATCCCGTTTCCCGCTACTGCGCCACGTTGGCTGAGGTGACGGCTCTGCATATTTTGCGTGGCGCGGCCTTTGACGCTTCTTTTGAGCAGACCCGTGTGATGTTGAACGATAGGATCCAACACAATTTGAGCGTTCTGAGAGAGGTTTTCTGCAGTGAGGAAGGTGAGCCTCTTTGGGCCAAGGAGTTCTTCACGGTTTCCCTGGGAATTTGCCGTATACGGGAAACAGGGGACGGGAACTATCTGGCAGATGTGTTTACTGCGGGCGATTTCCGACTTTACTTAATTGATGACAAGGGTATGGCTCCGCTCTGGGATCTGGCAACCCCTGTCTTTTCTCCATACGAAGGGGAGATGCTGACGGGGAAGCGCATCAGCTTTTGCCATCCGGAGCCCTTCGCATTGCTTCTGGTTTCCGAAAGTATCTGTGCTCTCAACGCCGCGGAACACCGCAGTTTGCGAAGTAACCCCGGCTTGATCTGGCGCTACCGTATGCGCCTGGAAGATTATTTTTTGCGGCTTATTGCGGATTGCGTACGGGAACACGAGTTCGGCGAACGCGCTATGCGATTCTTCCTGGGACGCTCCCATGGACGTGACAGCGCGTCGGGGGCGATGACGGTTTTACGGGACGGCATCTCCTACGAGGTCTTCCGTTTGCAGTGCCAAAATCGACTGATCGCGTTGGAAAATCTAATGGAGCTTCTCCCGGACGGTTACGACCCGCACAATGTCCCCAAACAAGAGAGCCGCACGAATATTGAGTTGACGTATATTCACCGTTTGTTGGAGCATGATGCAGATTTGAACGATCGCATCGCCGACGCCTTGCGTCTGTGTGTACTGGACAAGCTGGAGCAGGGGATCTCTGCCGAAGCCACGGCACCCCCCGCAGATGTGCCGGATTATACCCGCTTGAAATGGGAAGAGATCAGCCGAACCTATCGTCGCTTTGACAGCGAAAACGACGAAGATCGTCTCCGCATTGAAAATAACGCCCGTATGCTCCGCGAAACGTTATCCGAGCATTGGATCACGCTCCGTCCGGTGCTGGCTGACACGAAGCACAGTCTTCCCCGCAACGTGCAGGCATATCGCGATGCCTGTGAACGCCAATACGGTTCTTGCCTGGAAATGAATAGCCGTTTGGCCGAACTGTTGGGTGACCGACGCAAAGCCGTGACCGAGCTGGGGCACATGCTTTCCGACAGCCTGGATATACTGGATGCGGAAGGGAACGACTGGATCTGTGGCCGTGCCGGAGCTGACAGAACCGACGTTTGGGTGGACGCACTGATTCACCGTTTGCCTGCATTGCTGGCTTATCTGCGAACCGATTGGAAGAAAGATACCGAGCAATACCGGTCTCTCTTAACGGCCTACACCGCCGAACGGGAAGCTCTGTTCAGACGGGACACGCACCCTGAATATGGATGCTTCGCCTCGGATTGGCATGCCATCCGGGAGGGGCGTATGTCCGAGGGACGATGGGAGCTTTTGCACGAACGCTTATTGGATACGCCGGAAACTGCTTCTTTTTCGGATCTGTTTGAATCGTTACACCGCATATCCCGCGGAACGGGGGCGCTCCGAAACCGCATCCGTTCACGTGCCGCCGAAAGCCGTATGGCGCGCGAGCTGGCGGCTCGTGCCGATCTTCGGGTCGCCGCCCTCCGCGGTGCCGCTTACGAGGATCTCGATTGGGGTGACGGCGTGATCGCAGTTATGGACACCGCGACACGGAACGACTTTCGTGCCACGGTGCGGAGGTGGCAGGAACGCTGTGAGCTGGCCGAACGGCAAAAGCAGGCATATGAGGAGTACCGCACCATGTACGGCGCCTATGTCCAATAAAAAAAGGAATTCCCACGGGTACGTATCGGGCGTCACCCGTGGGAAGAACCATTTGATGACCTTTGAGGACATTCGGAATTCGGAAATTCAGGAATTTTCAAAAAAACTTTTCAAAAACCCTTGACAAACCCATTGGGTTGTGGTATAATACCCGAGTAAATGAAGCGAAACCGCCCGGTTTCCACCCTGCCGTCCATGAACGAGCACGGGTCAATAGATGTATCCGCTCAAAGAAATGGGTGGGTATCTGTGTGCCGGGGCTGTCGCTTCGGTACGATTTTTATTTTAGGAGGTGTTTACCTATCGCCACGAATGCTAAAGAAGCCCAAACGCTCCTGAACGAGGACATCAACCTCAAGGAGATCCGGGTCGTCACTGCCGACGGAGAGCCTCTCGGGATCATGAGTTCCAAGGAAGCCCTCAAGATCGCGTATGAGAAAGAATTGGATCTGGTCATGATCGCCCCCCAGGCCACACCCCCCGTGTGCAAGATCATGGACTACGGCAAGTTCTGCTTTGAGAAGCAGAAGCGAGAGAAGGAAGCCAAGAAGAAGCAGCAGACGGTTGAACTCAAAGAGATTCAGCTCTCCTGCCGTATCGACACCCACGACTACGAGACCAAGATGAACCAGGCCAAGAAATTCCTGACCTCGGGCAACAAGGTTCGCGTTGTCATGAAGTTCCGCGGCCGCGAGATGAGCCACATGGCCATCGGTCGTGATCTCCTGGAGAAATTCCTGGAGGACGTCAAGGAGGTCGGCTCCTGCGACAAGAAGCCCGTGCTTGACGGTCGCTTCATGAGCATGGTGATCAATCCCCTCTCGAACAAGAAATAAGCATCGTGTGCTGCAGACGTAAGAACCGCCTGCATCGATCGGTAATCCTATCGGTATGCGGGTCACACCCGCCGCACATCCCCGTTACCCCACTCTGTTCATGAATCCGCCTTGCGCGGTCTGCATGATATATGCGGCACAGCCGCAAAAAAGGGTGAGCCGTGCGAACCCCATTGCGCGGCCATCTAGTACAATGAAAGAAGGAAAAGAAAAATGGGAAAGGTTAAGACACACAAGGCATCTGCCAAGAGATTTTCCGTGACCGGTACCGGTAAGGTGAAGATCAACCACTGCCACCACCGCCACAACCTGGGTAAGAAACCCTCCAAGAGAAAGAGACATCTGCGCTCCAGCGCCATTCTGAGTGAGGCAATGACTGCCAACATCAGAGCTATGATCCAGAAGTAATCGACTGAAAGAGATTTAGGAGGAAAGAAAAATGGCAAGAATTAAGGGCGCAATGATGACGCGCAAGAGAAGAAATAAGGTTCTGAAGGCTGCTAAGGGTTACTGGGGCAGCAAGTCCAAGCATTTTAAGATGGCTAAGGAAGCCGTCATGAAGAGCGGCAACTACGCATTCGCCGGCCGTCGCATGAAGAAGCGCGACTTCCGCCGTCTGTGGATCACCCGTATCTCCGCCGGTTGCAAGGCTAACGGTATGAACTACTCCACCTTCATGAACGGTCTGAAGAAGGCAGGCATCACCCTCAACCGCAAGATGCTGTCTGAGATCGCTATTTCCGACAAGGAAGCTTTCACCGCTCTCTGCGAGCAGGCTAAGGCTGCCCTGTAATGTGATCACATAAAAACCCGATGGTCGTACGGCCACTCGGGTTTTTATCATTGAAAGCGGTCTTTGGGCTGGACCATAATTGGCCGAAATTGACCCCTTTTGAAGGCTTTTCGACGGATTTTTACCCCATATTTCCCCCAACGGAGGTGTTGTATGTCCGAAAAAATACGCTTTGATGGCGATGTCATTACGTCCCGTCAAAACCGCCGCATCGTCGAGCTTGTGAAGCTGGACGATCGCCGCGCCCGTGAAAAGAGCCGCCTTTTTCGCTTTGACGGTGTCAAGCTTTTGTGCGAAGCCATCCGCCGTGGGGTGGAAGTGGATAGAGTGTTTCTGCGCGCAGGGACTGCCGGAAAGGTGGCTGAGCGTATGGCAGAACTGTACGGGTGTACCCTTGCACAGGTCGGTTGCCCCATCTTTGGTGTTGAGGACGGGCTTTTTGATAAAATTTCGCAAGAAAATGCCCCCGAAGGGGTGATAACTGTGGCAAAATATATTGACAAACGCCACAAAAATATTATAATATATAATAAAGATGAGTTTGAACTACGCCGCGAAGCGGCGGTGATCCTTCTTGAATCGGTGCGCGACCCCCTCAACGTGGGCGCTATCATCCGCAGTGCCGCCGCGCTGGGTGTAGGTCACCTCATCCTCAGCGCTGATTGCGCCGACATCTATCATCCCCGCGCCGTCCGTGCAGCCATGGGTCCCCTGTTTTCCATGCCCATCACCCGGGTGGAGGATCTGGCGGGAACCATCCGCGCTCTCCGTGCCGACGGTCGTAAGGTCTACGCCGCTGCCCTGGACGATACGGCGATCCGCCTGGGCTCTCCCGAGCTGGTGGAGGAGCAGGGAAGCGCGATGCCCTGCGTGGCGCCTTGCGCGGCGCCCTGCGCGGCGCCCTGCGCGGTGATCGGTAACGAAGGCCACGGCCTCTCTGAAGCCGTTATCAGCGCTTGCGACCGTAGTATCTATATCCCTATGGAGGCCGGTACCGAATCCCTCAATGCGGGGGTCGCGGCCGCCCTCATCATGTGGGAGCTTTGTAAAAAGTAATCATCACCCGAAAGGAGCCGCCCATGAAAGACAGACTGTTTGAGATCTGGTTCGCTCTGCGATGTGGGATCGCCAATAAGGAATTCCAGCCGTTGTTGGAAACCTACGGCACGCCTTACGATCTGTTCAATGCCGACGAGGCCGAGCTGGAAAAACTGCCTTGCTCGCAAACCCTCAAGAACCGTTTGGCAGATAAATCCCTGCGGGAAGCCACCCAAATCATGGAATACTGCAAGACAAACGGGGTCAGTCTTCTGTTCTGGCAGGACGAAAGCTATCCCGTCAGCCTCCGACCTCTCCGCGATCCTCCCGTCCTGCTTTACTATAAGGGCAAGCTCCCCGATCTCTCCCGCCGTTTGTGCATTAGTGTGGTCGGTACCCGCAGTATGAGCGAATACGGAAAACGAATGGCGTATAAAATAGGCTATGAGCTGGCGGCCGCCGGTACTGTGGTGATCTCGGGCATGGCTTTGGGAAATGACAGCGTAGCCGCCACAGGAGCCATCGCCGCAGGCGGTCAGACCGTGGCAGTGTTGGGCTGTGGGATTGATATCGTCTATCCCCGGGAGCACGACAGGCTCTTTGCGGAAATCCTCAAGCGCGGTGCAGTCATGACCGAATATCCCCCGACCACGCCCCCCGAAGGGCGGAATTTCCCCGTCCGCAACCGTCTCATCAGCGGACTTTCCCAAGGAACTGTAGTGGTGGAGGGTGATCTCCGCTCGGGTTCCATGATCACCGCTAAAACCGCCATTCTCCAAGGACGTGATATTTACGCCTTTCCCGGCAACGTAGGCGAGACTAACTCCGCGGGAACCAACCAACTCATCAGCGACGGCGCTGCCATCGTGCTGAAGGCACGGGACGTGCTGGAGAATTACACCTTTCTGTACCGCGATGCATTGGATATGGTACGGCTGCTCAAGGCCGAGACCCGATCCGAACCCGATGAAGATCTCTTGGCACGGCTGGAGGTCAGTGTCCGTACCGTCCCCACACGTAAATCCGAAGCCACGGCGGATCATCAGGCCGTGTCCCCATCATCGGCGCAGGGAAGACCTCGCGGCCCGCGCGGTGGTTCTCCCGTGAACCGTCCGCAATCCTCCGACTCCCGTAAAACGACTCCCGAAAGGAGCACGTCCCCCGCCAAAGACCCCGCTCCCTCGGTGCCTGCCCACGGCGACGCATCCGAGCGCATCCTGAAGAAACTGACCGATACCCAAAGACGGATCTTTGAAACTCTCCCTCTGGATCACGCCGTTCCCATCGACGCCATCACTCGCGAGGGCTTCTCGGTGGGCGAGGTCATGGCCGCTATGACCATTTTGGAGATCCACGGCTTGACGGTCACTCTGCCCGGCGGGCTTTACGCAAGAAAATAATCGAAAGAAATCAATCGAAAGGAATATAGATCCCATGGCAAAGACGAATCTGGTCATTGTGGAGTCGCCCTCCAAGGCGAGCACCATCAAAGGCTATCTCGGTTCTAATTACAAGGTAATCGCTTCGGTGGGCCACGTCCGCGACCTGCCCAAGAGTACCCTGGGTGTGGATATTGAAAACAATTTTGCCGCCCACTATATCAATATCCGCGGAAAGGGCGATATCATCAAGGAGATCAAGAAGGAAGCCAAGAACGCAAACAAAATCTTCCTCGCGACCGACCCTGATCGCGAGGGTGAGGCTATTTCCTGGCACCTGGCGACTGCTCTCGGCATCCCCGTGGAGCAGGTTCAGCGCGTGACCTTTAACGAGGTCACCAAGCCGGTGGTCAAGGCCGCTATTAAGCAGCCCCGTCCCATCGATATGCATCTGGTCAACGCCCAGCAGACCCGCCGTATCCTGGACCGTATCGTGGGCTATAAGCTCTCTCCCTTCCTGTGGAAGACGGTGCGGAGCGGTCTGTCCGCAGGTCGCGTTCAGTCGGTGGCAACCAAGATCCTGGTGGATCGCGAGAACGAGATCCGTGCTTTCAAGCCCGAGGAATACTGGACCATTGACGCCACCCTGATCTCTCCCGATAAGAAGACCTTTACCGCACGCTTTTACGGAAACCACAAGGGAAAGATCCGCCTCACGGACGAAGCCGCCGCCATGAAGGTGGTGCATGCCGTTGAGGGCCAGCCCTTCACCGTGGATAGCGTCAAGCGCTCTACCCGAAAGAAGAATCCCGCGCCTCCCTTCACCACCTCCACCATGCAGCAGGAGGCTTCCCGTAAGCTGAACTTCCAGTCCCAGCGTGTCATGCGGGTGGCGCAGGAGTTGTACGAAGGCGTGAACCTCGGCTCGGAATTCGGCGGCGTACAGGGTTTGATCACCTACATGCGTACCGACTCCCTCCGCGTATCGGCCGACGCTCAGGCCGCCGCCGCTACCCTCATCCGCGAGAAGTACGGCGACAACTATTATCCCGATACCCCTCGTGTGTATAAAACCCGCGCTTCGGCACAGGATGCTCACGAGGCCATCCGTCCTGCCCGCGTGGAGATCGAGCCTGCCATGGTTCGTAAGCAGCTCACCTCGGATCAGTACCGCCTCTACAAGCTCATTTGGGAGCGCTTCATCGCCAGCCAGATGGAGTCGGCGGATATCGCTACCCTGACCGTGGATTTTGACTGCCAAAGCTATCTGTTCCGCACCAGCGGCTATACCGTGACCTTCCCCGGCTACATGGCCGTGTATGAGGAATCGGTAGATGAAGGGCACCGTGCTCCCATGGCCGACGAGCCCGAGGAGCAGAGAGACCTCCGCATTCCCGCCCTGGAGGCCGGACAGGTATTGAAGTCGGATAAAATCGATCCCAACCGTCATTTCACCGAGCCTCCCCTCCGTTATACCGAGGCATCTCTCATCAAGCTGCTTGAGGAGAAAGGCATCGGCCGTCCCTCTACCTTTGCCACCATCATCACCACCATCATCTCCCGCGGCTACGTCAAGCGGGAGGCCAAGTCCTTGGTGCCCACCGAACTGGGTGAGGTGACCAATACCATTATGATCCAAAACTTCTCCACGGTCGTGGATGAGCAATTCACCGCCCGTATGGAGGATGAGTTGGATAATATCGAGGCCGGTGATATTGAGATGGAAGCCGTACTGGGGCGGTTCTGGGGGAACTTTGAAAAGCAACTCATCGCCGCCGAGGAGACCATTGGCAGTATCAACGTGTCGGTACCCGTGGAGACTACGGATATCGTCTGCGACAAATGCGGCGCTCTGATGGTTGTCAAGAACGGCCGTTTCGGTAAGTTTGCCGCTTGCCCCAACTATCCTACCTGTAAGAATACCAAGCCCCTGACTCCCGAGGCCGATCCCGCCGCCGAGAGCAAGACCGCCGCTACGGAAAAGAAGCCCGAGGCTACGGTCACCGACATGGTCTGCGAAAAGTGCGGTGCGCCCATGGTGCTTCGCAACGGCCGTTACGGCAGCTTCTACGCTTGCTCGGCTTATCCCACCTGTAAGTTCACCAAGCCCAAGACCCGTGACATCGGCGTGGCTTGCCCCAAGTGCTCTGCCAAGCTGGTCATGAAGACCGGTCGCAACAAGACCGTGTTCTATAGCTGTGAGCGGTATCCCGACTGTGATTTCTCCTCCTGGGATATGCCCACAAACGAGAAGTGCCCTACCTGCGGCCAGATGCTGTTCCGCAAGAAGGGCAAGGCTCTGTTGGTCTGCCACGATAAGGCTTGTGGGTACTCCCGTGAGACCGAGCCCGAGGTGCAGGAGTAAGCCATGAGTCAGATCAATGTATTGGGCGCAGGTCTGGCGGGCTGTGAAGCCGCCTGGCAAGCCGCGCAGAGAGGAGTTTCCGTCACTCTCTACGAGATGAAGCCGCATAAATATACTCCCGCCCACCACGGCGAGGGCTACGCCGAGCTGGTTTGCTCCAACTCCCTGCGATCCGACCGTGTGACCAACGCCGTCGGATTGCTCAAGGAGGAGCTTTCCCGCATGGGCTCCCTCATCATGGAGGCCGCCCGCGCCACCCAGGTTCCCGCCGGCTCTGCTTTGGCGGTGGATCGGGATAAATTCTCGGCCTATATTACCGAAAAGATTAAGAATCACCCTCTTATTACCATTGTGGAGGAGGAAGTGACCGCACTGCCAACCGAGGGGATCACCGTGGTGGCCACGGGACCTCTCACCTCGGATGCTTTCGCTGATTGGCTGAAGGACAATCTGGTGGGGGAAGGACTCCACTTCTTTGATGCGGTGGCACCCATCGTGGACGCTTCCTCCATCAATATGGACGTGGCTTTCTTTGCCTCCCGCTACAATAAGGGCGACGCCGACTACATCAACTGCCCCATGACGAGGGAGCAGTACGATGCCTTCTACAACGCCCTGATCACTGCCGAGGAGGCTCAGCTCAAGGATTTCGACAAGGATCTCAAGGTCTTCGAGGGCTGTATGCCGGTGGAGGTCATGGCCAAGCGGGGGTACGACACCCTGCGCTACGGCCCGCTGAAGCCCGTGGGTCTGGTGGACAGCCGTACCGACGCCCGCTCCTACGCCGTGGTTCAGCTTCGCCGCGAGGACGAGGAGGGAAGTATGTATAACCTGGTGGGCTTCCAGACCCACCTGACCTTCCCCGCACAGAAGCGTGTGTTTTCCATGATCCCCGGACTGGAGAACGCCGACTTCCTCCGTTACGGTGTCATGCATCGCAACACCTACCTGCCCTCTCCCGACCTTCTGGATGCCGACTATCGTCTCCGTAAGGGTTTTGGTGATGGTGAGGTCTACTTCGCCGGGCAGATGACGGGTGTGGAGGGCTACATCGAGTCCACCGGCTCGGGCTTTGTGGCGGGACTCAACGCCGCACGCAGAGCCTTGGGACAGGCTCCCATTCTGTTTCCTGAGGTTACCATGATCGGTGCCATGGCGCACTACATCAGCCACGGAGGGCTGGGCGAATTCGTCCCCATGAACGCCAATTTCGGCATCATCCCCTCTTTGGATCACCGTGTCAAGGGCGGTAAGATCGCCCGCTATGAGGTCTACGCAAGTCGCGCTCTGGAGGCCATCGATGGACTCTTGGAAACCGTCAAGGCCTGAAAGCCCCCCGATAGACCGCAACCCCAACGGAACCCGCCCTGCGGGGCGAGTTCCGGGCTCACAAAAGTTTTTAATGAAACCAATCCGCCTTAAAGACCTTTGCGAGCGCCGTAACTGCGGATGGGGCTTTCCCAATACAAACGAAAGGAATCGGATACGAACATGAAGATTATCGTTGATTGCATGGGCGGCGACAAAGCCCCCCTGGAAATGCTCAAGGGCGTCATCGACGCAAAGGCCGAGCTGGGCGGGGACTATTTGCTGGTTGGGCACAAGACCCGGCTGGAGACCCTAGCCAAGGAAAAAGGGCTGGATATCTCGAGCTTTGAGATCCTCCACGCCGAGACCGTCATTACCATGGAGGACGATTCCATGGCCTTCCGTGAGAAGAAGGATTCCTCTATGACCCTTGCCCTCCGCGCTTTGGCCAATGGGGAAGGTGACGCCATGGTGTCCTGCGGCAATACGGGCGCCCTGTTCGCAGGCGCATCTCTGACCGTCCGCCGCATTAAGGGAGTGCACCGCGCCGCCCTGGCTGCCATGCTACCCTTCGATCCCCCTGCCCTTCTTCTGGACTGCGGTGCCAACGTGACCGTACAGCCTGACTTCCTGGTGCAGTTCGCCACCATGGGTTCTGCCTACATGAAGGCGCTCTACGGTCTGGACAATCCCCGCGTGGGACTCCTCAACAACGGCGCTGAAGAACATAAGGGTACTCCTATTCAGACCGAAGCCTATCAGCTTCTGAAAGCCTGTCCCGACATCAACTTTGTGGGCAACGTGGAGGGCAACGCCGCCCCCTTCGGTGTCTGTGACATACTGGTGGCCGATGGCTATACGGGGAACGTTCTGCTCAAGACCATGGAGGGCATGGGCAAGCTGTTCATGACCCGTATGAAGGGTATCTTTTATGCCTCCATCATATCCAAGCTGGCGGCATTGACCGTGAAAAAGTCCTTCATGCAGTTCAAAAAGGACATGGACGTCAAGGAGCACGGCGGCAGTCCCATTCTGGGTCTGCGCAAGCCCGTCATCAAGGCACACGGCTCCTCGGATGCCCGGGCCTTCAAGAACGCCATCCGTCAGGCTATGCGCTTTGTTGAATCGGGAGCTACCGAGACCATTGAAGGTCTCCTGGGCATCCAAGCACAGGCGGAGAAGGAGTGACCCATGCCACGCGATCAAATAATGACGATCACTCGTGATCGTACCGCCGCCATGGATCGTCTGGAGGCCGCCATCGGGTACAATTTCCACGACCGTGCCCTGCTCCACCGCGCCATGACCCACTCTTCCCACTCCAACGAGACGGGGGAGCGGAATCATCACCTGCTGTGTAATGAGCGGTTGGAGTTTCTGGGAGACTCGGTGCTGTCCATCGTGGTCAGCCGCTACCTATTTACGACCTATCAGCAGGAAGGTGAGGGAGTCCTCACCAACATGCGCAAGGATGTGGTCTGCGCAGAGGCACTGTCCCGCTATGCCCGCCGTATCGGCATCGGAGATTGTCTCTATCTGGGCAACGGAGAAGAACTCTCGGGCGGCCGAGATAAGGAGAACATACTGGCCGACGCTTTTGAAGCCCTCCTAGCCGCTATCTATCTGGACGCGGGGGATAAGGGCATGGAGATCATTGCGGATTTCCTGTTGCCTCTGGTACGAAAGGATCTGTCTGAACTAGAATCCCGCGGTATTGACGGAGACTACAAGACGCCTCTCCAGCAGTTCGTCCAGCAGACCGAGGGTGACGTGCTGGAATACATCCTCATCCGTGCCGACGGTCCCGATCATTGCAAGACCTTTGAGGTGGAGGTGCGTATCAACTCCAATCCCTGCGGACGCGGGGTAGGCTCCTCCAAGCGCAAAGCCGAGCAGGCCGCCGCCAAGGCCGCACTCAAGGTCTTTGGTATTTGTTAAGTGTTTTATCGTACGTTTTCAAATAAAAGAACAGGAGAAAATCCGTGTACTTAAAATCCATTGAAATGCAGGGCTTTAAGTCCTTTCCCGACCGCACCAAGCTGGTCTTTGATCCCGGACATAAGGGCGGCGATCAGGTGGTCGCCGATGGCATTTCCGCCGGCGTGACCGTCATCGTCGGCCCCAACGGAAGCGGTAAATCCAATATTGCCGACGCCATGCGCTGGGTGCTGGGGGAAATCTCCTCCAAGACTCTGCGTGGCAGTAAGATGGAGGACGTCATTTTCGGTGGTGCCGACAGCCGTCGTCCCATGGGTTACGCCGAGGTATCGGTCACCTTTGATAACACCTCGGATTTCGGTAAGCTGGACTGTCCCTACGACGAGGTTACCGTCACCCGCCGCTATTTTCGCGCGGGGGAGAGTGAATATCTCATCAACCGTAAGGCCGTCCGCCTGAAGGATATTTACGAGCTGTTTCTGAATACGGGTATCGGCCGAGACGGATACTCCATCATCGGTCAGGGCCGTATCGCCGACATGGTCTCCCGTAAGAGCGAGGAGAGACGAAGCATCTTTGAGGACGCCTCGGGTATCGCCAAGTACCGAGTCAAGAAGAACGAGGCCGAGCGTAAGTTGAATGCCACCGAGAATAACCTGATACGCATCCGCGACATTTTTGCCGAGGTGGAGGCTCAGGTGGGGCCTCTAGAAAAGGAAGCAAACAAGGCTCGTAAGGGTATTGCCCTTCTGGAAACCAAGAAGCGTGCCGACATCAGCCTGTGGCTCTACGATACAGAGCATTTGAGTAGCCAGATCGCCGAAGCGACTGAATTGCGCAGTCACGCCGACTTTGATCTGAAGCAAGCAGAGGATGCTTTGCAGTCCCTGGACGTACAGCGTGAACGTCTCACCGAGATGAGTCAGGGTAGCCGTGCTACCTCCGAGGAACTTCAGACTCGCATTACCGAGCTTACCGAGACCCAGCATAAGCTGGACAGCCAATACAGAGTCACCGAGACTACCATGGCCCATACCGAGGAAATGATCGCCGCTGCCGGGGAGACCCGTGCCACCCTTCTTCGTCAGTTGGATACCGACCGTGCCGAACTCAATACCCACCGATCCCGTTGTGCCGAGTTGGGAGAGACCCTTGCGAGACTGGAAGGGGAATCCAACGCTAATGCCGATGAGATCGAGGCGCTGAACCAAAAGATCAACACCCTGTCGGATATGATCGACCAAGCCGCCGATGACATCCATACCCGTGAGCAGGAGCTCATAGATATTCGGGTCAGTATCTCGGTGCTGGAATCCGCCCGCAATTCCGACAGCGACCGCAACAGCGGTATCCTGTCCGAGATCGAAGAGTACGAGAACACATCCCGCGCTCTGCAAAAGGAAGTGGACGATTACCAGCGGGTGGTGGATGGCTATACTGAAAAGATCAACACCATAGGCGAGGAGATCGCGGAGGCGGACAAGAAGCTTACCGAGCTCAACCAGTCCTACGGCGACCTGCATGAGGCTCATAATTCTGCTGTTCTCCGTCGCGATTCGGTGACCCAGCGTATCAATACCTACCGCGCCATGGAAGCACAGCTTTCGGGCTACGCCGATGCCGTTAAGTTTGTCATGAAGCAGTACAAGGAAGGGAACATCACCGCCTTCGGCGGCCGTCCCTGCGGCAAGATCTACGGCCCCCTGTCCCAGCTCATTTCGGTGGAGCAGACCTACGTCACTGCTGTGGAGACGGCTCTCGGAAGCAGCCTCCAGAACATTGTGGTGGAGGACGAGGATACCGCCAAGGCCGCCATGTACGCTCTTAAGCGAGCCAATGCGGGACGGACCACCTTCTATCCCCTGTCCTCCATCCGCGGGTCTGTGGAGACCAACGAGATGAAGCAGGCCGCAGGCTTTGAGGGCTATGTTGCTGTGGCTGATACTCTTGTCGCCTGTGACGACCGCTATCGCGACGTGCTGTCCTTCCTCCTTGGCCGCACTTTGGTGTTCGATACCATCGACCACGCCAACGTCATGGCCAAGGCTCTTCGCTACCGCGTCCGCGTGGTGACCCTGGACGGTCAGCAGATCAACGTGGGTGGTTCCTTCACGGGAGGCTCGGTGGGGCAAAAGAACGGCTCTCTGTCCCGTGCCGCCGAGATCAAGCGCATGGAGGGCGACCTTGTCGATCTGGACAAGAAGGTGGCAGAAGCCGAAAAGGCGCTTACCACCCTCCGCGAGGATATCAAGAAGACCGACGAGGAGAAAAATTCCCTGGAGGATAAACGGGATCTCATCCGCGTTATTATGGCAGGAGAAGTGGAACGCCTCAATCGCGCCAAGGCTAACCTGGAAGCCAACGAGACCCTTCTCACCCGTGTGAAGGAGGATTCCGAGCAGATCCTGCGTCAAAACGAGCAGAACGAGGAAAGCATGGCCTCTCTCCGTGCCGAGGAAAAGGGATTGGACAATACGGTTGCCGAGCTTCGCCAGTTCCGTACCGACAAGGCCGCCGAGCGCGGTGATGCTGAGGATCGGGTGGATCAGCTGGAGACCGAGCAGACCCGCCTGCTCATCGCCGTATCCGCCGCCCGCAAGGATGTGGAGACCGAGGAGACCCTGGCCCGTATGTGCGAGGAACGCATGGCGGTTACCAATAATGACATCCGAATCAATGACGAGCGCGTGGCCGCCCATAGGCAAAAGCTCAAGGAATCCGCCGAGGCACAGACCGAGAACCGCCGTCTCTTTGCCGAGGGAGAGCGGGCTTTGGCCGCATTGACCAACGATCGTGCTCGAGCCGAGGAAAACAATGCTTCCTACGAGGCCAAGCTGAACTCCCTGAATACCAAGCTTCGCGAGCAAATGGAGCACAAGGAAAATCTGTTCCGCGAATTTACGACAGCGGATGCAAAATTGACTTCCTTGCAGGATGAAATGGATAAACTGTCGGGCAAGCTATGGGATGACTATGAGCTCAGCCGTGCCGATGCGCTGGCATTGGGCTATCCCCCCGTTACCCCCGAAAACCGTCAGGAAACGGTGGCCACCCAGACCGATTGCCGCAACAAGCTTCGCTTCATCGGTCACTTCGACCCTGATGCGGTGGAGAAGTACAATGAGATCAAGGTGCGGTACGAGACCATGGGTGCCCAACTGAATGACCTGGAGAAATCCAAGAACGAGCTTCTGGGCATCATCGGCCGCCTGGAAGGGGAGATGGAGACCTCCTTTGTGTCTGCCTTCAACGACATCAACGAGCATTTCGGACAGACCTTCTCCGAGCTTTTCGGTGGCGGCTCTGCCGAGTTGTCCCTGACCGACCCCGACAACGTACTGGAGAGCGGCATCGAGATCAAGGCCGCCCCTCCCGGCAAGATCATCAAAAACCTCATGCAGCTCTCGGGCGGCGAGCAGGCCTTCATCGGCGTTGCGTTGTTCTTCGCCATTCTGAAGGTCAATCCCACCCCCTTCTGCATCTTGGATGAGATCGAGGCCGCCCTGGACGAGGTCAACGTGGAACGTCTCGCCCAATACATCAAACGTTACTCCGATGAGACCCAGTTCATCATGATCACCCACCGCCGCGGTACCATGGCCGCCGCCACCAGACTGTACGGCGTGACCATGCCCGAGCGGGGTATCTCCAAGGTGCTGACCCTGGACGTCGGAGATATTTCCAAGAATAAGGAGAATGACTGGAATGGCCTTTTTAGCTAAACTGTTTGGAAAAAAGAAAGATAACACCCCCTCCGAGGAGGCTTTGCCCGAGGAAGAGGAGGGGCTGACCCCGGAGGAAGAATCTGCCGCCGAGGCCGCTGAAGCTGCTCTGTTGAGCGGAGAGGATGCGGTAGAGGAGCCCGTTGAGGAACCCGTTGAGGAGCCCATCACGAAGTCTGTTGAGGAATCCGTTGAGGAACTCGTCGAGGAATCTGTCGCAGAGCCTGTTGAGGAATCCGTCGTGGAGTTTGTGGACCAGCCTGCCCCTGTTTTTGTTGAGTCCGCCGAACCCGAGGAAGACACAACAACCAAAAAGTCCTTCTGGGGACGACTGAAATCCGGTCTGTCCAAGACCCGTAGCGCCCTGTTTTCCCCCGTGGATAACCTGCTCAAGGCCTTCACCAAGGTAGATGAAGATCTCCTGGAGGAGCTGGAAGAGATCCTCATTAGCGGCGACGTGGGCTTCACCGCCACCGAGGAGATCATGGACGAGCTCCGTGAGCGCATTAAGGATGGCCGCTTGAAGGAGAAAGAGCAGGTTATGGACGCCCTTCGCGAGATCATGACCGACATGATCGGAGAGAGTGAGCCTTTGCATCTGGACACCACCCCCAGTGTTCTTTTGGTCATCGGTGTCAACGGTGCGGGTAAGACCACCTCCATCGGTAAGATCTCCAAACGCCTCCGCCTGCAAGGCAAAAAGGTGGTGGTTGCCGCCGCCGATACCTTCCGTGCCGCCGCTATCGACCAGCTCGCCGTGTGGTGCGAGCGCGCTCAAGTGGATATGGTCAAGCAGAGCGAGGGCAGTGACCCTGCCGCCGTGGTCTTTGACGCCATTGCCGTGGCCAAGAAGAAGCAGGCCGACGTGCTCATCATCGACACCGCAGGCCGTCTGCAGAATAAGAAGAACCTCATGAATGAGTTGGCCAAGATCGACCGCGTCATTGACCGTGAGCTTCCAGGTGCCGCCCGCGAGACTCTCCTCGTGCTGGACGCCACCACCGGTCAAAACGCCGTATCCCAGGCCAAGGAGTTCAGCAATGCCGCCAAGATCACGGGGATTACCCTCAACAAGTTAGACGGCACCGCCAAGGGAGGTATCATCGTCTCCATCAAGCGTGAGCTGGGTATTCCCGTTAAGTTCATCGGTGTGGGCGAGAAGATCGACGACATGCAGGAATTCGACGCCGAGGATTTTGTCCGCGCGCTGTTTGGAGAGTAAGCCATGAACATCATTCTTGCCTCCCGCAACAAGAAAAAGATCAAGGAGATGGAGACCATCCTCGCCCAAAACATTCCCGACATCCGCATTTTGTCCTTGGATGACATTGGCTTTGAGGGAGACATTGAGGAGGACGGTTCCACCTTTGAGGAAAACGCCCTCATTAAAGCCCGTACCGCCATGGAAGCCTCGGGGAACCGAATCGCTGCTATCGCGGATGACTCGGGGTTAGCTGTAGATGCATTGGACGGTGCTCCCGGGGTCTATTCCGCCCGCTATGCCGGTGGTCACGGTGACGATGCCGCCAATAACGCCCTACTCCTGATGAATCTGGCTGACGTGCCCGTCAGTGAGCGTACCGCCCGCTTCGTCTGCTGTATCGCCTGCGTGTTCCCGGATGGCACCGAGATCACGGTTCGCGGTGAGACCGAAGGCCTCATCATCGACGACGCAAGAGGGAACGGTGGCTTCGGCTACGACCCCTACTTCTACTACGAGCCCTACGGCAAGACCTTCTCCGAGCTAACCGCCGATGAGAAGAACGCCATCAGCCACCGCGGCAAGGCCATCGCCAAGCTGGCCGAGAAGTTGAAAACCATCTGATACGCAAAGAAAATTGGAGTCATTATATGAACAACGAAAGAATTTACCCCGCCCCCCCCGTGCTGACCTCCCAGCAGCGAGCCAAGCTTCGCTCCCTGGCCTCCACTATGTCCCCCGTGACCCAGATCGGCAAGGGCGGTGTCAGCGAAAATTTCCTCATCACGGTTTGTGACGCCCTGGAAGCCCGCGAGCTTATCAAGCTTTCGGTGCTGGGGACCTCAGAATACACCCCCCGCGAACCCGCCGAGGGCATTGCCGACGCCCTCAATGCCGCTGTGGTGGGCGTGATCGGGCGCAAGATCATCCTCTACCGCCGTTCTCTCAACGGGAAGCGGCACATTGAACTGTAATATGCGGGTCGGCATTTACGGCGGGACCTTTTCCCCCGTCCACAACGGCCACGTAGCCGCCGCCAAGGCTTTCATGGAGCAGATGTGGCTGGATATTCTCTACGTCATTCCAACGGGAGTCACGCCCCACAAAACCATGAAGGGAGATGCCACCGCCAAGGATCGCCTGGAGATGTGTCGTCTGGCCTTCTCGAACATGGACGGCGTCATCGTCAGCGACCTGGAAATGAGACGGGAAGGGAAGAGCTACACCGTGGATACCCTCCGCGAGCTTTACGACCCGGCGGGCCGCCTGTTCTTCCTCATGGGGACGGATATGCTCCTGACTCTGGATACCTGGCGGGAGCCCGAGGAGATCTTCAAGCTCTGCTATCCCGTCTATATCCGCCGCGAGACAGATGCCGCGCTGGACGGTCGTATCGTAGAAAAGATCACGTCCTACCACCGTCGGTTTGGTAAAATGGTGCCGCGTATTGTTGCCCCGGCCATTGAACTATCCTCCAGTGACGTGCGGAAAGCCGTGTCGGACGGAACCCCTATTGACGGCCTGGTTCCCCCTGATGTCGCACGGTATATTCAAGAAAATAAGCTCTATCGCAACACCTGATACGGGGATACGCTCCGTACGGAAAGGACACACTATGTACCAGGATCAACCCTTTGGAGAGCAGGAACTGACCGCCCTGCGCGAGACTGTGATCGGTCAAATATCGTCCAAGAGATACACCCATACCGCCGCCGTAGAGGATATGGTAGCCCGTCTTGCCGCGCTGTACTGTCCCGATGAGACCTCCGCACTTCGCGCCGCCGCTCTGCTGCACGACGTCACCAAGGAATACGATATTCCCACCCACGTGAGTATTCTCCGGGAAGCCGGTGAAACGGTCAAGGCAGGGGATGAGCTTTCCCATAAGACCTTCCACGCCCGTACTGCCGCCATCATTATTCCACGGAAATACGCTGAGTTTGCCACCGAGACTGTGGTTTCCGCCGTCCGCTGGCACACTACGGGACGGGAGGGAATGACACTTACTGAAAAACTGCTCTACTTGGCGGATTACATCGACGAGTCCCGCATTTTCCCCGATTGCGTCCGTCTCCGTTCCTATTTCTGGGGGGCAAATCCCGAGAACATGAACATGGAAGACAGACTCATCCATCTCCGCCGCACCCTCATTATGTCCTATGATATGACCATGCGCGCACTCATCAATGAAGGCGCGATCATCAGCCCCGATACCGCCTTTGCACGCAACGAGCTGGTGTTGGAGGAGCTGACCGAGTGCGGAAAATTATAACGAAAGGAAAGAAAATTATGACCTTCAAGGAAAGAATTGCCGCCGAGCTGGAAACCCCCGATCATACCCCCGCGCTCCTGACCGACGCGACCTCCGCTGAACTGGCTGAGGCCATTGCCTTGTTCCTGGATAACAAGCGCGGCCGTGAGATCAAGATCATTCCCATGGCGGGAAAGACCGATATCTGCGACTACATGGTACTGGCTACCGGTACCTCCAATACTCATGTACAGACCCTGGGCGGTGAAGTAGAGTACGAAATGTCCCGCCGCGGCATTGAGCCCCTCCACGTGGAAGGACGTGACAACAATACCTGGTCGGTACTGGATTACAGCCACATCATGGTGCACGTTTTCACCCGCGAGAACCGCGAGTTTTATAATCTGGACAAGCTCTACGGAGACTGATCGTCCCATAAACGAATACGCCCCATTCGCGTTTTGCGAATGGGGCGTATTCTTGTGTGGATTGATTTGTTTAGTCCTCGCGTTTTTTTCTGCCGACCATGTGGGCTGTAAGAATCAGCACCGGGAGTATCCAGACCACAGATACGGTCACGGTCGACCGACAACCGCTCTTAAGGGTGTCGCCATTATGAGCTCCGCTTTCATCCGAGGGAGATGTGTCGGCAGAGGACGAGGGGGGCGTATCTACGGGCGCGGAGGTGTCTGCAGGGGATGTGGGTTCAGCCGTATCAACCGTATCGCCATTATCTGTGACGGTCACATCCTCATCGGCACGATTGACCAGCCATTTGGTTTTCAACGCCTCGTTTGCGGCCTTGACCAGTGCCACAGATTCGGGAAACTCGGTCATGTTCATGTTCCATGCACCGTCGTCATTGAAGGAAGGCTGACGGCAGGTGTCATAGCTCCACCAATGGATCAGCTGAAGCCCCAGCTCCACATAGCCGTCCAGGGTCTTTTGGATGGTGGCGTAGTCGGTGTTACCGTTGGCTTTTCCTGTACCCACCTCGCCCACGTAGAGGGGCTGACCGATCGCCCGCGCCTCATCCGCCATAATGGAGAGGGACATTCGGTTCGCGGTGGTCTTCAGTCTGCTTTCGGTGATGTGTAGATCATCGGTGGACTCGCCGTAAGCGTGAACCGAGGTCACGTCCAGCCCGCCCAGGCCGTGGAGCAGGTAGTTCATGTAGAGCCGCTGGGCGTAGGAGTCGGTGGTCCAGTCGTTGTCGTTTCGTCCCGCCATGGTACCAGCCAGCAGGTGATAGTTGGAGCCTCGCTGGACGCTGTCGCCCGAGGTTACAAGGTGCTCGGGGTCGCAGGCGTTGATAATGTCGGTACACCAAGCGAAGAACTCGCTGAGCTGGTAAGCCGAGTAGGTCACCTGACCGATGGAGGGACCCACGTCCATGTCCAGATTCATCTCGTTGTTGATCTCCCACATGAGAATGGTGTCCCGATCCTTGTAGCGGTTCACGTAGGTCTCGATGTAAGCCTTCTGGAAGGCGCGGGACTTGCTTTCGGGGTTTGTGATGAGGTCGATGCGATCCTCACCCACCGAAACGTAGCCAAGCCCCTCCACGTATTCGCAGGCGGTCATGAGGGAGGTTCCGCAGCAGAGAGAGGGAACTACCTTGATACCGTACTTGTCGCAGAGATCAAAGAGCTCGTCCAGACCCTGCCAGTACTTCTCGCTCTCCACGGGATCGTGGATCATATCGTAGGAATCCACGTAGGAGAAGAAGCGGATGGAGGTAAAGCCGTTGTCGCTGAGCTCCTTGAGGGCTCGCTCGGCGTTGACTCGCTGATCCTCCCCGATGTTGAAGTCGCGGAAGTTGTCGGGGAAATAGTTAATGAGGATCTGGGCGGCGAGATCGAACTTGTTGAAACTGATCTCGTAGTAGGGTTGGCCGTTCATGTAGAAGCGGCCGTTGATATTGCGAAGGATGCCGTCTCCTTTCCGATTTTCGTCGGTGAAGACCACCATCTCTTGAGCTTCGTCCCACCACACACGACCGTTTATGAGATCGGCTGCATCCTGAATCGTAATGTAATCGACACCGCCCCACGTAATGGGCTCAGGTGCAACCTCTAAGTCATACTGGGACCGAGCAACCGCGCAAATCTGCTCCCGTACCTTGTCGTAGGGCAGATACAGGGTATTATTAGCCTCTTTTACGGGTATATCCAGCTTCAGCGCACCCTTACCTGCCTCGGTACCGTCACAGTTGAGCCAGAGGGTGATGCCCTCGGACTTGTAGTAGGTGGGATAGTCCAGATCCACCATTTTGCCCGGCTCCTGAGCGGAATACTTCTGGGGATAGGTGCGTGAGGTGCTGTAGACTTTAAAATCGTCGAAGTAGAAGCTCGATCCCGCCGTGGCGTTGAGACGGAAGGCGGTGACGGCGTAGATCGCCGAGGCGTAGGGAAGGTCGGTGTAGGTCTTGCCGCCGATCTCCATGGTGAAGGTGTCACGGCGGGCGGCAACGGCCATCTTCACCGTGTAGTCGGTGTTGTAGTCCAGCGACGTGATGAGGGTTCCGTTGCGGTCATATACGCCCAGCTCGGTACCGTTGCCCTTGATGACGGTCAAGGCACCGCCCAACCCCTCGTTGGAGGTGGATGCGTCCGAGGAGATGGTCATACAGGTGGTGAATTCCAAAGAATCCGTGGGACGAATGTTGATCTTGTACTCGATGGTCATGGTCTCGGCAGTGATATTCATCGACCACCAGCGCCAGTCCATATAATCGTTGACCAGGGCAGAGCGGTTCCCCGACAGGGCGCCGTCCTGTACGATGGCATAGTTGGTACTGCCCGAATAGCTGGCGGATATGTACTTGTCGGGGACGTTGCCGTTTGTGATACCGTACTGCTCAAAGGTGTCCTCGATGTACACCGTGGCGGTTTCGGCGGCAGAAATGGGCAACAGGGCGGCGGCGGTCAGAAGCAGGAGCACCGACAGCACAAGGGAGAGGGCGCGGATCAAAGCGGATCTTCTGTTCATGGTAACCTCCTTAATTATGATACAGGGTTTCTTACTCTTACAGATTGATCATTGTACGGGGGATAGTTCTACCTCGGCCTCCAAGCAGGTAGTTCCATCGGGACGGGTAGTGCGGAGCAGGTAGGCTTCACCCTCTCCCTCTGCGGTGGTACGGTTGACGGTCAAGGTATCTCCGAAGGCCGCCTCCCGCAGGTAGGACAGGGACAGGGAAGTGACCCATTTCCCGTCCATGGAGGGCAGGAAATCACAGATCATGTCGGGGTATTTCGTGTTGTTCATGTGGCGGTTGAAGTCCAGATCACTATAGACGATGGTTCGCTCCCCTACGACCTCCATCTCTATGGAAGAGGGGATTCGGACACGCTTGGGCAGTATCGACTCGTCTGGGAGCTCGCCGTAGGGGAAATCCCGCCTGAAGTCGGTGGTACGGATCATTTTTCCTTCTTGCACGTCTACCAGTGCCCAATGGGATACAGCTAAAGCCGTCATTTCGTCACCGCGATGGACCGAGAAGCACCGGATGAAGTTGTAGCCTTTGTTATCAATGCACCAGGTGCGGACTTCAATGTCCTCGTAGGCGTGGAGGGGAGCAAAGATCTTGATCATCATGCGGGAGAGCAGAAAGCCCTTGCCCTCGATGTGGTGCAGATCGGTGAGATCCATGCCGTACTCGCGGCACTGTACGTTGGCGGTCTCCTGCATATAGACCAGCAAGGCAGAGGGGCGCATGACCCCGTCACGGTCGGTGTCGTGCCATTTGGTTTTGTAGATTTGGGAATAGAACATGGTAAAAACTCCGTTATGTGGTTACTTTTTCTTGAACTGATCGAAGAAGGACTTCTTTGCGGGGACTTCTTCCTTGACGTAGTCGGCGGCGTTGAGGCCAAACTGCGCGAATACGGCCTCCCGCTCGGCCTTGAGCTTGGGGTTGCGGAGGTCGTATAGAACGTAGTAGAAATTCGGCTGCTCCCAGTAAGGGCGATTGGAATTTTCACGAATGCAGGCTTCCAGTACTGAAATGCGGACGTGAGTATCCCAACCGATGCCGCCGAAGGAGAAGTCAAAGAGGGAAAGGGGACCTTTGTCTTCTGGGGAGACAAGGGCTTTTCCTTCCTCTATTTTGCGGTATAGCCGCCCGCATTGGAGGTAAAGGATCTTTTCTCGGGGATTCTTGCTCGTGCCGTAGTTAATGGGGAAATCCTCTTCTTCGGGAGTGAGAGGCTTATTCCCGATGATCTCCGCCTCGCCGTAATAGAAAATATTGTCCATGATGAACTGGGAGGGAAGCATGGGAAGCCCCGCCAGCTTTTCGATGTCGTCCAAAGGCTCCGCGGTCATGGTGCGGTACACCGCCACAACCAGAGGCTTGCCGAAGAACACGTCCCAGAACTCGATCTTCTGCTTCCGCATGGCGGCAAAGTCCAGTAGAATACGCCCATACGCCCAATGACGGCGGTCAAGCCGAAAGCGGAAGAAATCTCCCTCACGGAACTTTTGATGGACACGGGGACGGGCGGCGAAGGCATTGATATCGGCAAGATCGTCTTCGGTGGTCTCGGTACACCATTTGTCCAGCCAAGCGAGAAATTCGGGCATGGTCTTGAGGGACAGAGCAGGGAGATCTACCGACGAGCGGTAGTAGTTTTGCTCGGAGGTGGCACTGTACATGTTGAGATAATCTCTACTCCAAGAAAATGCCATACCAATGGGAGTCTTTTTCCCCAGCGTAGCCGCCGAGAGCTTGACAGGCTTACCCTTTTCGGTCTTGGGCAGAATATACTTTCTGTCATCGGACAGAATTTCGTTCATGGAATACTCCATATAGGACGTTTCACTGACACGAATGTATTTGTGAATACGGGTTCCTTCTATGTAGGCGTAGGAAACATCCGTGTCGTAGGGGCTGGGAGTCAACTGTATCCGCTCCCAATGCGCCTCCACGGGGGCAAGACCCAGACAGGCGCGCTGGTGGTTGTTCAGTTCAAATAAGGGCTTGTTCATGGCGGCTCCTTTCATATTTTAGGATGCAAATATGGGTTTTATTGGTGAGTTTGGGAATAATTGTAGGGGCGACTATTAGTCGCCCGAAACAGCGTGAGCAAGCCCCTGCCTACAAGGATCATGCTGAAAATGGTCATTTCTGAACATCCGTTTTATGATTTGTCACTCAAAACGAGCAAAGGGAGCCTCCAAGAAGCCCCCTCCGCCCGATATGATTCAATTACAGCGTGTTATCCGAACCCAGCACGTTGACGATCTTGTGCTTGACCATCTCCTTGATGGCGGCGCGGCCTGCACCCAGGTAGTCTCTGGGATCGAAGGCAGCGGGCTTCTCCACGAAGGTACGGCGGATGGCGGCAGTCATGGCCATGCGGATATCCGAGTCAATGTTGATCTTGCAGACGGCCATGGAAGCGGCCTTGCGGAGCTGCTCCTCGGGGATGCCCACGGCGTCGGGCATCTGGCCACCGTACTTGTTGATCTCGGCGACGAACTCCTGGGGCACAGAGGATGCGCCGTGGAGTACGATGGGGAAGCCGGGCAGACGCTGACCGATCTCCTCCAGAATGCCAAAGCGCAGAGGAGGGGGAACCAGAACGCCCTTTTCGTTGCGGGTGCACTGCTTGGCGGTGAACTTGTAGGCACCGTGGGAGGTACCGATGGAGATGGCCAGGGAGTCAACGCCGGTGCGGTTTACGAAGTCCTCGACCTCTTCGGGGCGGGTGTAGGAGGAATGCTCAGCTACCACGTCGTCCTCAACGCCGGCCAGCACGCCCAGCTCACCCTCGACCACGACACCGTGGGCGTGAGCGTACTCAACGACCTTGCGGGTCAGAGCCACGTTGTCCTCGTAGCTGTGGTGGGAGCCGTCGATCATGACCGAGGAGAAGCCGCCGTCGATGCAGGATTTGCAGATCTCGAAGTCTGCGCCGTGATCCAGATGCAGAGCCAGATCAATGCCGCTGTCCTTGATGGCGGCCTGTGCCAGAGCTACGAGATACTCGTGCTTGGCGTACTTGCGCGCGCCTGCGGACACCTGCAGGATGACGGGAGACTTGACCTCACCGGCTGCTTCGGTGATGGCCTGGATGATTTCCATGTTGTTGATGTTGAAGGCGCCGATGGCGTAGCCGCCCTCGTAGGCCTTCTTGAACATTTCTTTGGTTGTTACGAGTGCCATATAATGACCGTCCTTTCAACCCCTGAAGCCAGGGGAACGCAAAAATTTTCACAGTATATATTGTACCATAAATCGCGGCATAAATCAAGGGGAATTCCGAAATTTTCCTCTGTTTCCGCGAAAAAATACGCGCTCGCGAAAAACCGCAGAGCGCGTATGTGATCAAATAGCCGATTATTCGGCCGCCTCCTCGGGAGCGGGTTTTTGTACGGGATCGATCATGTATTTCTGAATCACGGGATACGCCGCATAGGTATACATGAATCCGCAGAAGGCCAGCAAACAAAGGAAGGGAATGATGATGACGGCGGGAAGACTCTTCGCAAGGAACAGGATAGACACAACGAAGACGCCTGTCAGCAAAACAATGCCCAACAGAGCCATGATGTTGCGCTTGATGCCCATGATGGTGAAGATCAAGGCGTTCTTGAAGATCTTGCTCAGCTTCATGTTGAAGGTGATCATCATGAGGTAGGTGTAGAACCGCATAATGCCGTAAATGATGACGAGGGCAAAGATCATGATGTACATGAAATTGTTTCCAGCCGTGGTAGGGGAATTGTAGAAATAGATGAAATCGAACACCAGTGCAAAGATCGCTGCGGTGTCGAGCAGACCCATGACAAAGCCTTGCTTGAGGTTGCGCTTGATAGCATAGAAGTAGTCCGAGAACATGAAAACGCCGTCACCTCGTACCAGGCTACGCAGGATATAAGTCGTGCCCACCTTCTGCCAACCGTAGGTGATCAGATGGAACAGAATCAAAGCACCCATGACCCAGTGAGCCCAGGAGTTGAAGATGGGGGTCTCGTGAAGCAGTCCCGCCGAACTGTTGAAGAGGGTCATGCCCTCGGAGGTAGGCAGAGTAGTCTGGGCTCCCAAAAGTACGCTATAGAGAGGATCGTACTGGGTAGAGACCTTGGGACCGCCCAAATATAGGAAAATACAGCCAAGCAGAGGCAGGATCTGCACGACCATAAAGAAATTCAGGGAGATCAGCTTCCAGAATTTCCGTCCCCATTGCTTGAAAAAATATTTTAGATTGGGGGTAGTATCCTCCCCTTTTTCCACACCCTTACCGTCTCGCATGGGATCCAGCAGCTTCAGTCTTCGTTTGTTCGTGTTGGTACTCACTTTATCAGTCCTTTTCTATAAAATTTCAATTGTCATATATAGAGAATTGCCGTATATATACCGCAGGCCGCCAGGGTGGCGCACAGACCGCCGAGGCACAGCGCAAGATATCGCCAAAGCGCCTCCCGCATACGGGGCTCCATGCGTCCGTCTTCAGGTGATGACCGGATCTCCTCCCGCGCCATTCGCCGGGCGCCTAACGCCAACGTAAGGCGGATGAGCAGACCGAGGACAAGCCAAATCCCATAAGCTATGCAGACATGCAGGGGAGACAGAGCCGCGGGGCATTCAATTTCCACGTCCCCCGAACGGATCAGCCACAGAAGTCCCATGGCAGCGCCGTCGCATAACCCTCGATAGCCCAGTACCGCCGTGGTCAGTCCACCGCTGAAGCGGGTAAAGCCCGCGATGGTCAAAAGCAACCAAAAGGGGAACCGCGCCCCGCAAAGCCGTAGCCAGTGGAGGACAGGAAGGGTATCGCCCCCCGGCAGGTGATTGGTCAGGATATCGTTTACAGCCGTTCTTGATAAAAACGGCCACAGAACGTACAGGAGTAATCCGCCCGCCAAAACCGACAGGCAGGAGATCAGCAGGCACCGAATCGGCTCGGAACGGCGGAGCAGAGAGCCGGAGGGATCCTCTGTCCTTGAAACGGAGGCGGTCGGCGGGGTTGTCCCGTCGGGCGATAGATAACGGTGTATAGCCATAACGGTTGTCCTTTCGTATTGCGTGATGGATTCGGTGCAGTATATGCACCCTATCGGCGCAATATGAAAGGGAGGGGATCACCCCTTCATGGTGCGATCCATTTCCTCGGCACGGGCGGTGCAGGCCTTCATGGCGTCTATCACCATGGCGTTCAGATCTCGCTTGCGGAGGACGTTCATAGCCCTCTCGGTGGTGCCGCCTTTGGAGGTAACTACTTTGATCTGCTCCTCGGGGGTCAGATTTCCGGATTTAAGCAGAGCCGCAGAGCCGATGACCACGTCACAGATGCTGTTCAAAAGATCCTCTCCGTTCAGTCCTTGGGCCAGCGCGCCCTTATAAATGGCGTCAATGAAGGCGAACACGTAGGCGGGGGAGGAGGAGGTTACCGAAATGATGCGGTTCATGTCAGTCTCGTCAATGATCTCGACCGAGCCCGATGCCTCAAACACCGAGCAGACGAAGGCGAAATCCTCTGCCGATACGTCGTCGGCACGGCAGATCACACTCACACCGAGACCAATGAGCATGGGGGTGTTGGGGAGTACCCGTACCACGGGCGCGCCGTGAAGAGCAGTCTTGACGGTTTCCACCGAGATGCCGGCGGCGATGGTGATGATGAGTTTGTTTTCAATACCGGTTACCTCGGCCAGCTCGGGTAAAATCTCCGAGAAGTTCTGGGGCTTGACCGACAGCACCACGCAGTCCGCTTGTGCGGCGGCTTCGGCAGGGGAGGCGGCCATGACCGCACCGCTTGCTACATAGGATTCACACTTTTCGGGGAAACGGTCAGAGAGGACGAGATGGGAGTAGTCCACAGCACCGCTGCGGAGCATTCCGCCGATGATGGCACCGGCCATATTACCGACGCCGATAAACGCGATTTTTCGCATGGAAATCAAAACCTCGTTTCGGGAAATAAATATTCATATTATACTATATCATAAAATTGTGATTTCGGTATGAACAAGGAGGGAGATTTAGAGAAAATTTCGGAGAAATTTAAAAAAAGATACAAGATGCGAGATATAGGGATTCCCTGTATATCTCGTATCTCGTATCTTGTGTTTTGTATTTCGTACCTTTAACTTATTTTACTTGTTCACAAATTTAACCGCCGTACCATACGCCATGACCTCTGCGGCACCGGACATAACGGCCGCGGAAGCGTAGCGAACACTGACGATCGCATCCGCCCCGAGGGCTTCGGCCTCCTCAACCATTCTCTTGGTCGCGAGTGCCCTTGCCTCGTTCATCATCTCATTGTATGCCTTGAGTTCTCCACCCACCAGGGTCTTGAAACTCTGGGAAATGTCCTTTCCGATGTGCTTGGACTGGATGGTGCTCCCTTTTACAAGACCCAGCATTTCCAATTCCTTGCCGCTGATGTAATCAGTATTGACTAAGATCATCTTCTTCACCTTTCCTTATCTCTTTGATTCTTTCTATGCATACCATGACCATGACCGCCGCGAGGGCAAGGGGAACAATACCGAGGACATATTTCCATATACCGCCAAGCAGTGTAATCAAAAAGCCAAAGTAAACAATACAGTAGAGGATCACGACGACCGAAATAATGATCGGCACCGCTATTTTCTTTTTGTGGGATTTCAAGCTCATTACCTCGTATAGTATAGCATATTCTTTCGGAAATGTCAACCGTTCGTTATGACTCCTTCGCTTAAAGGAGCATCATAAACAAAACCTTACTGACCACGTGCACGCCCGCGTGCGCCAGCATGGCGTAACCTATATGGTGCTTGCTGTAGAGCCACCCGAAGCCCATGGCGAGACCGCCGTTAAGCAGGAAACAATGGGCAAGGAGGACGGGAGTCAACCTTCCGAAGGTCACGAAGGTGGCCGGAAGATGTCCTGCGGCAAAGAGCAGTGCCGCCACGATATTGGCGATCACGAATACACGGGTCGGAAGCGCCTCGGCGGGGGTGTTTTTGTAGAATACCTTGTGAATCCCCCAGGCAATGAGGGAGAGGAAGAACAGACGGAGCATGACCTCCTCGATCACCCCGCCGTAGAGCAGGGAGGCGATCCAAGCATCCAAGGTCAGCCCGCCCTTGGCGCTGTTCAGGATCAGATCTCCGCCCACGGCGGGAGCGAAGACAAAGGTGTCCAGCAGAGACAGGGCAAGACCGCCCGCCAGAGATACGAGCAGAGTGAAGATCGCAGGCTGTTTTGAGAGCCTGAAGGGCTTGATCAGACTCAGCCCGTCAGCCAGGATATAGCCAAAGAATCCGCAGAAGGAGGCGTAGAGGACAGTCTGGAGAATGGTGATGGCGTAGACCAGCTCTATACTGCCGCCCACCTGAGCCAGCGCCGCCTCGATCTCCTCTTGGGGAATGAAAGCGAACTGGTAGCGAAGGGTAAAGAAGCCACCCACAAGGGCGATGGGCAAGAGGGAGAGAGTGAAGTAAAGCGCCCTCTTCCATTTGCTTTCGGTGAGACTCGGAATCATGCCTGTTCCTCCTTCTTATCCTCCATCGCGCTGTGATGGGTCTCCACGCAGTACCCCTTGTGGCCGCAGGCAGGGCAGACCAGCTTGCGGGTGTTGGGCGTATGGAAGGCGTTGAAGAAACTCCAGAAACGGGGCTTGAAGACCTTATGGCACGCGGGGCAGATGTAAGCAACCTGCTTATAGTAGTATGCTGCTAAGCATGCACAGATGGCGAGTACCACAGGCATACCTATAGCGAAGGGCCACCAGATGCCTTTCGCAATCCACAGAATAATGGTACCGATCTCGATCAATTCGGCCAAAATCGCAAAAATGATCATGACAGCACGAATCTTGAATAACTTTTTCTTGTTTTTCATAACGGTAGCTATGTCCCCAATGGATTCGAGCGAAAAACGCTCCGCCCCGGCGATCTCACGACGCAGGTAGGTCAGTTTATCCAACTTTTCCTTACGTTCCTCCAGCTCTGCACGAAGATCACGCTCCTGCTCGGTCAGCAGTAGGTCAATGACCCGTTCGGGATGTTCCTCGGACAATAGATCCCCGATGCTGTTGATGGACAGCCCAAGATCTCGCAAAAAGCAGATGATCCGCATTTTCTTGAGATCTTCCTCGGTAAACAGCCGCCTGCCGCCCTCGGTGAGTTCGGAGGGGATGAGAATCCCGCGGGTATCGTAGTATTGAACCGTTCGCACCGACACCCCGGCCAGCTTGGCGATCTCCCCCGTGGTGTAGAGGCCCTTGGGATTTTTGATGGGTTCGGACATAGCATTCACCTCCTTTCGACGCCCATTATAGCACATAACGCAGCGTCACAAGCAACCCCTTACGCAAGGGGATTTTTTCGTTACGCAAAAAATTTAAATTGCAGGCCACCTCTAAAAACCACTCAAAAAACAAGCGGGCAATAGAGGACTAAGCCAAAAATTGCAAAAATAACGGTTTATCCCTGTGTCAATCCCCCGAAAGAGGGGGTATGATTGCTCACAGGGCGCAGTTACCCTGCGACA